>JAFGDP010000131.1 GCA_016932075.1 Chitinispirillaceae bacterium
TCAACGTCGCCGCCCGAAATGTCGCCCGTCGAGTCCACCCTGCCGTCACCGTTCAGGTCGCCGATGGCGTTGTAAATGTCGCAGTGGTCGATCCAGATGTTTCTGCCGCCTGAAATGGAGATAACGTCCTTGCCTTTTCCCGAATGGTGGATCTTCAGGTTGCGGATAATGATATTGCTGCCGTCCTCGTCGATTGATATGGTGGAGCCGGTGATCTCGCCGCTGGTGCCCCTGCCGATAATGGTCTTGTTCGGTCCGATGCTTGTTGACGCGTCGCTGATCCTGCCGGTCACCTCGATGATCAGCCGGTCAGAGCTCTGACAATTTGACTTGAACGCGGACGCGCTGCTCACCTGTACGGTCCGGCCGCCGGTGCCGCCGGTCACGCCTGCCGCGAATCCGACAAGCGAATAGTCGGGCTGGCCCGGGCAGGGGAGAGCGATACACAGCAGGAGAATTCCAAGGGGTTTGATCAACATGCGGTTCATACATGCTCCTCATATGGTTAAAGAATATGTTGCATCGGCCTTATCTTCATGAGTTTGAACGGTTAATGCTTTCGGAATGATCCGCTTATAAATGATGTTTCAATCCATTTCAGTGAACGGTAGAATGGCAAAAAAATGGATTATGATAAAACATAGCCAATTTTTTACGGTTTTGTATGATATTTCGATAAATGAGGGTTCACTCCAGTGAACAGGCGATTTCCGGACTGGCGGCCGGATGAAATAATTGAAAGATAGCCGCCAGCCAATTGGCGCGGATGCTCGTTCGAATAAAAAAATGAATACTTGAAAATACGTACGCAATGTGGAAGCGTTACGAATAAGTAATCTGCATAACAAGACGCTTTCTTTATAGGGGCCGCAAAGACTGTTTGTCCCGGGAGCCAAGGCGATATATTTTCCGTGAGGGATCGCCCGGGTCGCGATGCCGCTTAACTAATGTATAAATGATCGGGAGGTGGCATGGGAAAAAGCAGGAGGAATTTTCTTAAAATCAGCGCTGCGGGAAGCGTGGGTCTGGCTGTTGCGGGAATGACCAGAGCGTCGGAAGGCTCGTCCGGCGGCTGGACAAACGGCAAGAAAATCAATCCCGCTATCGATAACCTGCGGGCGGTATGCTGCTATGACCAGCGAATGGTTAAATCGACCCCCACCTCATGGTCCTTTGATAATCAGAATAACGCGATCAATACGCCGGTCGTGCAGGCGAATCTGGACGCGATGGCACTTGCCCTTACCCAAAAGCCGACTGCCGCCGAAGCGTGGGGAACGATCTTTCAAAAATCTCCGGCAAAGCAGTGGAGCCAGGTAAGGGTTGCCGTAAAAGTAAACTGCATAAATTCGCAGAATATGCACCGATTGGCCATTATCGATAAAATAGCCAGGGAGTTGATCGCCCTGGGCGTTCAGGCGCAAAACATTGTTATTTATGATGGAGACGACAACGCATCGGGTTCGGGAAAATACAGCGCCGCCTCCAGTCTGGCCAAGCTGCCGCCGGGGATCGTGGTGAGCAACCTCAGCAGCGCTTTGAACGGCACCATGTCGACCCCGGTGCCGAATCTGAACAACGCGAATTGCACAACCGATATTGCGAACGGAACGATTGACATCCTTATCAATTGCGCGCTGAACAAGGGCCATCGCGCCGAACATGGGACCGCTACCCTGAGCATGAAAAATCACTATGGAACATTTGCTCCGGGATGCAGACTAAGCAATACAACCGAATACCTGCTGGCAATCAATAAAAGCAGCGCCATCCTCGGCGGAACGCCGGTCCGCCAGCAACTCTGCATTATCGATTCCCTGTTCGCCAGTATCGGCGGTCCGGTGGTCACCCCGGACAAGGTGCCCTATCGCATCGCCATGGGAACCTTCGGACCTGCACTCGATTATCTCACCGTAAAAAGAATACGTGAACCGGTGATGGGCGCGACCCACAACGCGACGGTCGTCAACCGTTTCCTCACCGATTTCGGCTACCAGACCTCGCAGGTTACCGACTTTATCAACGTAGCGCCCGTGGGAATAAAGCAGCTTGAAGCCGTGCTTAAAGCTATGCCGCATACCCTGCTGTTCGACCTGCAATCCGGCCGCTTCCATCCCGCATCCGTCGATTTCACGGTTCTCGGCGGCGAATCGGCCAAATCGATTATCGTGTATGACATGAAGGGACACAAGGTAAGGTCGTTCGATTCGGTTCGCGGGCAGATAACGCTGTGGGACGGCTTCTCCGATGGCGGCGTGCCGGTCGCTTCAGGATTGTATCTGGTGAGAATCGAAACCGGAAAAAGGAGCCTGGCGGAAAAGATGCATGTTACGGCAAAGTGATTATTTCCGGTTTCCGCCGCTTTTGCAAAAACCATGAGCGCGATGCCTGTGCAAGCGTATTCTGTTCTGCTTCATATGGCAATCTTGCCATACGTAACAATTCCAAGTCGCCGCTTCTGGCGGGGGTACGTGACCCATTGATTTCCCTTCCATTATGAGTTGAATTTTCATATAGAGAGTTGCCGCCGTTATGAACTGAAGACTGCTCCCGGCAGGTCAGCCGTGTATGAAAATCTGTTATCCGAGCAGGTCCCGGTAATCCGCGCAATACATTTTCCTTCCGCATGCCGTGCAGTGCCGACCTATCCAGATCGCATCGAACTGTTCCATGATTCGCTCGATCAGGGAATGATCGGTCGTGATGAACCCCGATTCGAAATTCCGGCGATTGACGCTTTTCGCGCCCATGCCCGCGCCGGTAAGATTCGCGCTGCCGCTGTAGGCGAACCGCCCGTCAACCACCACTGCCTTGAAATGAACGCGCGGGCACAGGATGCGCTCCATGCCGTCGATCAATCCCGGGTACCGGTCAAAATCCTTTTGGAATGCCGGTCCGGGTTCCTTTGCATGCAGGAGCCTGATCGATACCCCGTCATCGGCGAGGTCGGACAGCAGTTCCAGAAAGGGAACCATTTTGCGGCCTTTGTGCGCGTACAGGTCCTTAAGGTCGGCGGTCGCGATCCAGAGAAATTTGGTGCAGCCCGGAATCGCTTCGCGTATGACCTTGTCGTAGATTTCTCGGTCAGTGATAAAGGCGAGATCTTGCATAGTGCGGCATGAAAACAGGTCAGGGGTACGGCGTTTTATATCGTGCGTTTTATTATTGAAATGCCAGAAATATACAGAGTGATAACGGTAATTTTTAAAATCGTGGTATGCAATCCCGGGTTCGCAGGTATCCCGGCTAAAATGGTCAATTGAATCAGCAAAATTTTAAACACAGAATCAGGAATCAAGATTACCCTGAAATGCATCTTTTGGACGGAATATCAATAAAAAGAATTGAAAACATCGTTATATAACTGTTTGGTTTATAATCGTTTATCTGAAAATGTATTTGTAAAAGGTTCGAAATGCCTTAACAACCCTTTTCATTTCGCCCGGATGTGTAAAAATCTGAATGCCTTTGGAAATAATGTATTTCGGACGTAAATAAAACTCTCGTCTTGCCCTATCGCAAAACGCGACAAGTTCTTCATAGGTTAAACTCGGATTGGATACTACCGAAGAATGCAGCCCTTCTTCAGTAATCCATTTACGGTAATCCTGCGTCGTGATCCACCCCATGTTTTTAAAATAATCGTAGGCTTCTGTCCCGGGATATACCATAATAGGGTAAAATTGTGCGGTATCTGGATTAAGGTCCTTGGCCATCTGAAGGGTTTTTTCAAGCGTCTCGCGAGTCTCGCCTTTATTTCCTACCATGAAGCAGCCGTGTATAAGAATCCTTGCCTTTTTTGCGTTTTTTCGAAATTCTACGATGTCGGCAAGCTTTATCGCCTTTTTTATAGTATCAAGAACCTGCTGATCGCCGCTCTCAAAGCCGACACAATAGAGCCTGCAGTTTGCCTTTTTCATTATTTTCATCGTTTCAAGATCAACATCGGCGCGGGAGTTGGCTGACCAGGGTATGCTTGTTGCCTTTGCGTCAATGAGAGCGTGAGACAATTCTCTGCACCGTTTCCTGTCGGCCGTGAGGGTATCATCTTCAATCATGATCTCCCGGACATTGGGGAAGTTCTCCGCAATGTAGAGGAATTCATCGACGATGCTTTTTATGGAGCGTTTTCGATAGGTATGCCCCACAAGAGTCTGGGGGTATACGCAGTAGGTGCAGTGGAACGGACAGCCTCTCCCTGATAATAGCACGATAAGCGGATGACGGCTGTGACCGTAAAAATAGGGGGCAATATCAAGATGCTTTTTATAAACCGACGATACCGGCGGTATATCATCAAGATCCTCGATGAATGGCCGATCTTCATTCTGAATCACCTCTCCGTTCTTGCTTCTGAAAGCAATGCCCGGAACGCTCTTTAATACTTCATCGCTTCGTGATTCCTTAAGCTTCGAGGCGAGGTCAACCAGTGTTGCATCATATTCATGGACAGCTACAGCATCGAGTCCCGGTGGGGCTTCCTGCAAAGTCCTCGTGGGCACTGCAGACACATGAACGCCGACGAGAATGGTGAAAACATCGGGCACTTCCTTTTTTATTGCGCAGGCGACCTCAATATCGTTATAGATACTCGGTGTGGATGCTTCTAAAACAGCCATATCAGGCTTGAATTCCGCAGCCTTATTGCACACATCCTCTTTTGTCATCCCTGCAGCAGGAGCGTCGATAAAAAGCACTTCATGCTTATTTTTTTCAAGGTATCCAACCGCATACGCAAGCCACATGGGGTAGTAAAGGGTACCGCTTTTAGTAACCGCAGGGGACCGTGATTCCCTTGAAAATCTTGGAAGAAACGGTGGATTTAAAACAAATATCTTCATTACGTCACTTATCACGGTTAGGGAGGCTCATTAAGAGGAACTCTCCTGCGTGCCCAATGCAGAGATTTGAAAGAATCAACTGCGCGCAAGATTACCGACAGGGAATTGTTATTTTCGGAAGCGGGTGAGTGTATAAAAGCATAACTCTTTACACAAGCCCATCTTCCCCCGCTTCCCTCCTGCGCCGATGCTAAAGCAGGCAGCCCGCCTCCGCATTTAAAATATAATCTGACCTTAAGAAAAAAATAGGCGTTTCGTGCATAATCGTCAAATTCTTGGTCGATGCGCCATTGCGTTTAGTACGATGCGCGTGTTCGCTTGCGTTTCATTTTTCAATCAACGCCGGTGCGTTGGTGTCCCTGCGGGTGGTGGCTGCCAATGGCGCGACCCGCTTCATGGTCATTGAAAACCGGTATCCGTGCGGCGACCATACTGTACCGTGGAACCATGCGGTTGACCGAACGAATGCAAGAATAACAACCATTTCTTTTTCCATAGTGTAAAAGCCTGCTTCGCTATTCACGGAACCTGATGGCCTCGATGCTTCTTGGTAAGCACTACCGGTAGTCCGCACAGAAGGGGTATGGCCCGATACCATTTTGGGATCGAGCCTAGGGGAAGTCTTTCCCCGTATAAAAACTTCTTTATACTTTTATTTATTGGGGCGTATTCTCCTCTTTCCAGTCATAGTTCAGCACGAACAGTTCGCCTGATGGGGAGTCGGCGCGCAGGGACGGCACGCCAGGCGCCTGCAGACCGTCATTGAACCGCGTGTCGTAATAGAAGCGGAAGGTCTCGTTGCCCGGGCCGCCCTGGGAGTTGTGGGACTCCTCATAGGTGTCGATGGCGCGCGTGCCGAGCGCGCTGAGCGTGTAGTGGTAACGGTTCA
>JAFGDP010000132.1 GCA_016932075.1 Chitinispirillaceae bacterium
AGCCTGCACTTGACCGTGAGCGGACCGTCCCATGAGGCGCGCGCCCGGCCGAGCACGCGGGCAAGGCGCTCGCGGTCGTCGAAGAGCTCGATGCCGCCGCCGCGCCGTTTGACTTCGGGTGCCGGGCAGCCAAGGTTGATGTCAATGGCGAACGGCTGGAGGTTTTTTAGCTTTATGACGGCGCGCGGTATTTCTTCCGGCTCGGTGGCGCGAAGCTGATAGACAACCCCACCTTCGCACGCTCTCTTTTTGGTAAATGGCGAAACATCGTTGTTTTCACTGCAGACGGCGCGGGTCGAGAGCATTTCAGTGCAGAGTGCGCCATACCCGCCGAACCCGGCAACAAGACGGCGGAACGCGCTGTGCGTGATCCCTGCCATGGGAGCGCACAGCAGGGGAGGGGACACGGTTCTGTCGCGGAGGGTAAGGGATTCGGTTATGCGGTTCACGGAACGAAGAACGCCTTGAAAGCAATTCCGAGAAGGGCGTAGCTCATGCCGACAATAAACAGTGCAAGCAGGAGCTCGCTTCCAAGCGTCAGATGCGGCAGACAGGCGGGGTCTCGCTTGAGCTGTTTCGCAAGGCTGCGGTTGAGCCTGAAATCAGCCAGCCCGTAAACCAGGAGCGGCATAAACAGGGTGATCCCGGTCCAGACCACCTGCGCAAATCCGCTTCCGTTCCAGATCATCGCTGCGATGAATGCATTTGCAAGCGTGCTGCAAACCGTGGCATAGACGAGCGGGAAAAAGGCGGCGCGTGAACGCGCATGGGAAAACTCGGTCACCAGCGCTATTCTACGCAGCGTGTGCGTATGCGCTGCGCTGCACAGGGCACCGTTGCCGGCTGCCTGGAGCCGCTTCACCAAACAGGCGGCCAGATCGCCAAACCGGGTAATGGTTGAAGGGAGTATGATCCTTTTGCCCGGCGCACTCACGGCAATAAACCCTTTTATCAAGGGAATGGTGCGGATGTCGCAGCGCGTCATGTCCTGGTAGGGGATCTCGATGAAAGAAAAGGTGCTTTTATGGACAAGAGAAGAAGGAGTAAGAATGAACTGCACGCGGCTTATTTCAATGTGCGCAAACCGGGCCAGGAGCAGCAGGATGACATAGGTAGCGCTCAGGTACATGGATGCCCGTTGGAGCGGAGCGTAGACGACACCGTAGGTGAGCAATGAAACGAGAAGCGGTAGGTAGGCGACCACCACAAGACCAATAAATAGCAGGAATAGGAAATAAGTAGCGATATAGCATTCAGGTTCCATGCGGAACACCTGCGTTTGTTCCGGCGCCTTGGACTCAGGAGCGTCGGGAGCCATGTGATCCCCGTACGTTTCTGACCATGAAATAAACGACGGCATATCCGATGCAACCCATGACCAGACCAATGAGAGCATACCCGGAAATAAGCGCGAGGAGTGCATGGCGGAGCACGAACGCCAGAAAGGTTGACCACGCAAACGGGCTCGTGGCTGCGGTCCACTCGCCTGCAATATGCGAAGGTTCCATGCCGGACACCTGCGCGCCGACTGCAAGCGCGAGCGGAAACGCGACAATGTTGATCCAGGTATTGACCGCAAGCGCACCGGCAAGTGCTGCTGCCTTGTTGGCATGGAGCAGAAAGGCCATTACCAGTGCTGCGATGGCGCCGGTTCCGGGAAGTACGCCCAGAAAAAGGCCGAGCCCTGCGCCGAGCGCGATCCGGTGCGTCGAATCACTCAGGCCGAGCAGGGTATGACTGAGCTGTCGTGCTGCGGGATTCATGGCCACCCCTTCCCCTCCCCGGGCGCCGCACTTCTTATTTGTAATACGAGGGCGGATTGAGCCCGTTCCACGACCTGATCAGCTTGCCGATGCGGTTCCAGCGGATCTTGAGCGGCAGCAGGATAAGGGGTGTTTCGCTGTCGAGGGAAAAGTAGAGAATGAACGCCTTAGCCTTGACGAAATTGCGGTTGACATACCCCCAGTATCGCGAGTCTGCCGAGTCGTCGCGGTTGTCGCCCATCATGAAATAGTTGTCGTTTTTCACCACGTAGCGGGTGACCGGCTGGCCGTCGAGGTATAGTTTTTTTTCAAGGGTAAATTCTTTTTCACCGACCGACTCCCTGACGCGGGCCGTCATATACTCCATGAATTCATGCAGTTCCACCCACGTGGTGACGCGGTTGACAGGGTACTGCTTGATGAGCTGTTTGAACGGACGCGAGAGCAGCTGTCCGAACGGGCTCTGCACGCGTATGGTGGTGGTGTCGGCCACGGCGCCGTCAACCAGGAGCGTGAAATCCATACGCACGCGGGAAAAGGATTCGGCAAGCTTTGTGTCTTCCTTGGCCGGACGTGTCCAGAACACCTGCAGGCCTTTGAGAAATTTTTTGAGCCGACTGCCCGGGTGCTCCTGCGCCACGAGATTGCGCAGAAAGAGAAAGTCCCGCGTGGAACATTCGCCGACAACGATGGTATCGCCTTTCTTCGGGACGCGCAGCGGTGCAAAGTTCGAGACGCCCGGGACCGGGAGCGCGCCGCCCGACCTGTATTGCCCGTGCGGAGGAAGGATAAAGTTTTTCCCGTCGATAAGGAGCCTGGTGCCCCTTGACTCGATGGTCTGCCCCGGACCTGCGACACACCGTTTGATGAAGTCTTTGTTCGCGAAATCTCGGTTGCCGATCTCGAAGTCGTTGCCCGGATACTCGAATATCACGACATCGCCGGCGGTGGGATGTGAAAGCGAAGGAAACTTTTTATAGGAGAATGGCACGACCGGCGATCCGTAAAGGAATTTAAGCCCCAGGAGGAAATCACCGATAAGCAGGCTTTTTTCCATTGAACCGGTAGGGATCTTGAACGCCTGGATGATATAGACGATAAAAATAAGCGCCATGGCGAGCGCGGACGTCATCTCTTTCCCAAACCTGAACAGACCGGCCTTTTCGCTCCGGCGGCTCTTTGATGCTGTCAGAATGTTCCTCCATTTGAAAGAGGATACCGATGAAAAGTGTATTAAAATACGTTTCTCACGCACGGATATTCATGAGTTTTTACAACGCTTGACAATCGCTTTTAGAAAAGCCGCGCACCGCCTCCCCGTGAATCGCGCCGTTTGAGAGGATGATTGATCCGTTGTGCACCGTGCGCTCGCCGTATATGTCCGAATACGCGCCTCCTGCTTCACGCACGATGCATGCGGCGCTCGCGCAATCCCATGGTTTGTCAAGAATATTGACTGCGATATCGAGCCTTCCGCTTGCGACGCAGACATAGGAATAGGCGTCCATGAAACCGTACGCATAGTCCCATGACCGCATCAGCGCCAGAAGCTGTTTTCCCGCATCTTCCTGCGCCCGCTCAACAAAACCGAGCCCGGTACCCAGTGCGTTTCTGCTATGGGTGCAGGTTGAAACGCAGATCCGGTCGCCGTTGAGCCAGGCGCCGCAGCCGATCGAGGCCCAGCAGGTGAGGTTCAGTGCGGGCAGGTGTATGACGCCTGCCACGAGTTCGCCGTTGTCCTCCAAAGCGATCAGAACGCTGTAGGTGGGAATACCATGGAGATACGGCCGGGTGCCGTCAAGCGGATCAACGATCCAGCGCCGGCCGCTCGTTCCCGGCGTCTCCGGGGTCTCCTCGCCGAGAAAGCCGTCGCTGCGAAACGCTGACAGCAGGCCCTCGCGAATGATGGTTTCGCTTTTCCGGTCAATGGCGGTCACGGGTGAGAGGTCGGCTTTCACCTCGATGCCGGGCAGGCTGGTTTGGGAACTCAACACGAAACGGCCCGCTGTTTTTGCGGTTTCCAGTGCGCAGGAGAGTTCCGAGGAGTAGTCCATAAAGTTCGATTGCTTCGGTCTGTAATGGTATAATAATATATGGCAAACCGTTTGTAGAGAACAGTCCGTTTTAAGACCCGAGAGTATTTTACTATATTGTAACCGTAAAATCATTACCGTTTAACCCGTATGGCCGTGCAGCACGCTTATTGCCCGATCAATCGCCTGTTCCGGATGCGCTTTATGACGTGTTGTCCGGTTGAAAGCCACGACCGTATCATCTTGCTTGTCAAACGATTCATGATGTGCAATTGCCGGATGTGGCGGCAACCATTCTGGCTCCTCTGTACGGCGTTCACCGTCGGCTTCTGGTGTTTTCCGGTGCGAGCCGAAAAGGTGACACTGCTTTCAGTGGCACCGAGAGAGGCGCCGATAATTGAAAAAAAGAAGGTTACCTACCAGGTTTATTTCGTGTTCAACCGGTGCCCCAAGCGCTACTACTGGTATTATGAACATGGCACGAAAAGCGTTGTGCTTGAATTTTTTGATTGCCATATCCGCGTTAATGATTCAATGCCCTGCACGATTCAGGCGCCGGTAAAGGCGATTGACGTGAATAATGCGTCGACTTCGATGGTTATTTCGGGGCAAAAAGCCCACATCATTGTCGCGCTCAAGGAGGAGATGCTTGCCAGGGCGGACTGCAGCGGTGATACGCTGCATCTCACCTTATGGAAAGACCTCTCTCCGAGTGCGTCCGTCAAGAAAAAGAGGCGACACCTTATTATCATCCCGCTGATTATCCTGCTCCTCTGCGCCGGCCTGACCGTTACCTATTTCCAGTTTGAGGTGGCCGGCAAGTAGTATCCTCGGCAAAAGAGCGCGACGGTCAGCAACTTTTTCACTTTTACCACCTTACGGGGTACATATTTTATATTGTTTCTCCTGCTGGTTATTCCGAAGCCGCAGGAGGTTATGCCAACAATGCGGGTCTATCCAGAACGCGGCAGCGAGAGCATACGGTTGAGGGCGGGTGTATTGTGGAGCGACCATAGTCGAGGAGGAGTCATGCTTGGCGTCAACAAGGCAATACTGATCGGCAATCTGGGAAGGGATGTGGAACTGCGATATACTCCAAGCGGGCAGCCTATCGCCAATTTCACGCTTGCGACAACTGAACGGTGGAACGATAAAAACGGGCAGCGCCAGGAGCGTACGGAATGGCACAACATCGTTGCATGGGGCAGGCTGGGCGAACTGGCCAACCAGTACCTCAAAAAAGGGCGTTCAGCGTATATTGAAGGCCGTATCTCCACCCGGTCGTGGGATGATCGTGACGGAAATAAGAAATACCGGACCGAAATTATTGCGAATACCATTCAGTTTCTCGGTGCCGCTCCGGGCGGAGCAGGGACCGGCGCCCCGTCATTTAACGGCGATTCAACGCCACCGCAAGAACAGCAGAGTGCGCCTGATGAGGCGGGAGTGATGAATGACGAGGAGCTGCCGTTTTGAGCAGACGACTTGAACTTCACTGACAAAGGGTGAAAGGATCATACTATGAGCGTCGATATCATGCTGATTACCCTGATGTGCGCCCTTACTTTGGTTGCCTATATGATAGCGATCAATGCACATGGTCCGGTGCGACTGAGCCTTTCCTATCTTCTGGCCACCATCCTTCTGGCGGCAACGGTATGGGTGATCGTACAGCACGTGAATCTGGGCATGGATAAGGAATTCAAAACGCTCCAGATGGAAAAAAACAAGGCAGAACAGCGTGCGCTGTCCCAGGAGGAAGCGCTTAAAACGAATAAGGAACGGATGGCGTTCGCGGCAAAGCTCAATACCGTCATTACTACGGGGACTGCCTTGGCCACCTCGCTTATCAACGTCGACCTCCAGGACCGTTCCTCGGACTTGGAAACGCTCATGGGATGGTCAAGCGAGAACAAGAAAAAGGTCGAGACGTTCAAGCAGGATTTTGAAAAGCTTTCGACCGCCGATACGTTTTTCACTGAGCCGATGATTCTGATCAGGGAGGGCATCGAACTACTGGTCGAATCCGCGCAGTACTACAGGCAATATTACTATTCGGAGGACTCAGACCAGGAAGCGCTTCGCGAGCGTCTCCTCAGACAGAAAGCGCGAAACGCTTATGAAAAATTCCAGAAAGCCAGTGTGCTGATAGCATCTTCAGGATAAGAGCAGAATGCGGAGGAAAGGTCCCGCTGGGGGAGGCCGTACCGGTTGCGCTGGGGGGCATGATCGTCCGCAGGGAGTGGCGGCGCTTGAAAAAGCAGAGGGAAGAAATTATTTTATACGGTTTTGCGCTGAGCAACTCATGCGCGGGAAGAGGCGATGGTTATCGATATCAGGACCATACCGGCCGGTCATTCGGTGGTAAAGCAGGAAACCGGTCTTGATGAGTATGCGGCCGATCTTCCCAGGCTCGTGGCCAAGGTGTCGTGTGAGGCGGCCATCGACCGTAATGGTTCGGAGTGTTATGTCCGTCTCCGCTTTGAAAGCACGCTGGAAATGAGCTGTTCCCGCTGCCTCAAGGAGTTTTTGTTTCCGGTCTCAGGGGAAACCAGGCTCGTGATCAAGGAGCGGCAGAGCAATTACGGCAAAGCGCCCGGCGATGATGATGCTGATTTTTTTTATGACAGCAGGCATTTGGACATAGATCTGGGACCGGTACTATTTGAAGAGATCCTGACCTCGCTTCCACTCAAACCGCTCTGTACACCAGAGTGCGAGGGGATCACCGTCGAGTCTGATGTACAGAAAGAGGACGCAGCGGTGGATCCGCGGTGGGAAGCGCTGAAGAAATTAAAAGAGCGGCAAATGTAACAGGAGGAAGCATGGCAGTTCCCAAGAAGCGAAATTCACCGATGCGGCGTGACCTGCGGCGGAGCCATCTGGCACTCAAGCCGGCGAAACCGGTGCTCTGTTCGCATTGCAAGCAGCCCATGATCGCGCACCGCGTATGCGCGAATTGCGGATACTATGCAGGGGTTGAGGTAAAACCTCCCGAAGAGTAATACACTCCCTTCGTCGTGACTGTTCCGCATAAAAGCCCTATGGAAACCATCTGCTTGGCTGTTGATGTTGAAGGCGGTGATTTCGGGGCTTCGGTGACGGTCAGGGGAGTGCTTGATGCACTACAGGGATCTTCGGGACAGTTCCGTGTCTTGCTGTGCGGGGACAGTGAAGGGATCGAGCGTACCTTGCGCGAACAGGGTGTTTCGGCTGATCGCCAGGGCGGGCGGATCGAGGTGGTGCACTGCCCGGGCCGGGTGCCTGCGCATAAGGTGAAAAGGACCAGCGTATGGAAAGAGGCGCAAAGCGCTTCGATTATTCGCTGTATTGCGTTGCAGAAAGAGGGCCGGGCCGATGCCTCAATCAGCGCCGGCGATACGGCGATCTTGCTCGGGGGAGCTCTTTTTATCCTGGGAAGGCGTGCCAACACGCTCAGACCTGCGCTTGCGGCTTTTTTACCCACGACGGGAAAGCGGCCGGTGCTGCTTCTTGACGTGGGGGCTAACCTGAAATGCCGGCAGGAGCACCTTGTCTCGTTCGCCACCATGGGATGCGAGTTTGTCACCGCGATGAGCGGGAAGAAGACGCCGTCGCTGGCACTGCTCAATATCGGTATTGAGCGGGTCAAAGGCACCACGGTGATCGGCGAGGCCGACCGGATCCTGCGGCGGAAAGGCGCGGGGTATGCCGGATTTGTCGAGGCAAACCAGGTTTTTTCGGGGGATGTTGATGTGGTGGTGTGCGACGGCTTCGTGGGAAATGTGCTGCTTAAAACCGGAGAGGGGTTTCACGCACTGGTAACCTCAGTGCTGGAGTCGGGATCATTGCTCCCGGAAGGGTATGCGCAGCGGATGGCCCATCTTGATCCGGAACACTACGGCGCTGTGCCGTTTTTAGGCATACGGGGCATCGTGCTCAAGGCGCACGGACGGTCGTCACGGCGTGCCATCGCGAGTGCGCTTCTGGCGGCAGACACCGTGGTGCGTCGCAACAGGAATCACCGTATTTTTGCTTGAGACAGAAAGGATCGTATTACCGTGGAAAAACCAAGGCGGGGGAAGATTGTGTCAGTGGGAACGTGCGTTCCAAAAGAGGTCATGACCAACGCTGATTTTGAAAAAATTCTTGACACATCGGATGAATGGATCCTGACGCGGACCGGTATTCGCCAGCGGTATATCTCCCCAAAGGAGAGCGGCTATACGTGCTCCGGCCTGGGCGCCGGAGCGGCGCGCATCGCCATCGAGCGGGCGAACCTGGCTCCTGATCAGATTGACGGCATTATCTGCGCCACCGTCACCCCGGACTCGTTCTACCCCTCGACCGCCTGCAGGATTCAGGCGCTGCTCGGATGCAGGAACGTGATGGCGTTTGACTGCATGGCGGCGTGCGCCGGATTCGTCTACGGACTGACCGTCGCAAACAATTTTATCGCAGCGGGCGACGGCACGAACTACCTCGTCATTGGTTCCGAGGTGATGTCGCGGACCATTGACTGGAACGACCGTTCCACGGCGGTCCTTTTCGGCGACGGCGCCGGTGCCGTAGTGGTGCAGGCAACCGAGGAGCCGGGAAGGGGCATCCTTGCCACGTCTCTGGAAAGCGACGGGTCGCTTGCTGACATTCTCAACATGCCGGTCTGGACCGAAAAGCGTGTTATGACCATGAAAGGCAATGAGGTGTTCAAGTATGCGGTGCGCATGATGTCCGATATCCTGTTGCGAACCGTGACGGCGTCCGGAATCACGTTCGAAGAGATCGATTATGTTATACCCCACCAGGCGAACATCCGGATCATTACTGCGATCGGCCAGACCCTCAAACTGCCGAAGGAAAAATTGTTTATCAATGTCGACACCTATGGCAACACCTCGTCCGCCTCAATTCCCCTGGCGCTTGGCGATCTTTGGGACGCGGGTGAAATCGCTAGGGACAAGGTCATGGCGTTCACCGCTCTTGGCGGTGGTCTGGCAACGGGAAGTGCCGTCGTGCGTTTTTAACGATACGTCGGAAAGGATACAAACGTATCATGGAATATGTCTTTCTATTCCCCGGGCAGGGATCGCAGAGTGTCGGAATGGGGAGGGATCTTTTTAACGCCTACGAGTGCGTGCGAAAGCGGTTTGCCGAGGCGGACGCCCTGCTCAACCGCGATCTGTCCGGCCTTGTGTTTAACGGTCCGGCCGAAGAACTAACGCATACGAGCAATACGCAGCCTGCGCTTTTCACCCTTGAAGCGGCGATCGCCGATATTCTTATTGATAAAGGGATCACCCCAGTCCTGACCGCGGGACACTCGCTCGGTGAATACAGCGCGCTCTATGCGGCATCCGTGTTTTCGTTTGAAGTCGGGCTTCGCGTGGTGGCGAAACGCAGCGAGCTCATGGCCAAAGCGGGACAGGAGCGTCCCGGCGCCATGGCAGCGGTTCTGGGTATGGAAAAGACGCGTATCGCGGAGGTGCTCGCCACCGTGACGTCAGGGAACGTTGTCCCAGCCAATGAGAATGCTCCGGAACAGACCGTCATCTCCGGCGAGGTCGATGCGGTCCGTGAAGCCGGGGAAAAGCTCAAGGCGGCCGGAGCGAAGAAAGTCCTACCGCTCCAGGTAAGCGGCGCTTTCCATTCACCACTGATGCAGCACACGGCGGATGGGATGGCCGCCCTGCTTTCCGGCGTGCCGTTCGATGCTCCGCATTGCCCGGTCATTTCAAATGTCACGGCGCAGCCGGAGACCGATCCCGCCACGCTCAGGGAACTTTTAGTACGGCAGATCGTTTCTCCGGTGCGGTGGGTGGATTCAATGCTGACCATCAGCGCCAACGGGTCCGAACACTGTGTCGAAGCGGGACCCGGCAGTGTGCTCAAGGGCCTGGCGCGTAAATGCAATCCAAAGCTTAATGTAGTTGCGGCGGGTACCGTGGGCAACATATCTTCCTTGCTTTCCCAAAAGGTGGCTCCGTGATTGATCTAAAGCTGCAGTCCAAGAAGGCGCTGGTAACCGGCGGCGGACGGGGTATCGGTCGGGAAATCGCCCTGCGCCTTGCCGAAGCAGGTTGTGATGTGGCCGTAAGCGATATCGATGCGCAGACGATAACGTCCACCGCAGCTGATTGTGAAAAGCTCGGGGTCAAGGCGCTGGCACTCACGGCTGATGTTTCACATGCGAGCGGAGTAGAGGCGATGTTCACCTCGGTTCTGGAAACGTTTGGATCCATCGACATCCTGGTAAACAACGCCGGCATCACCAGGGACACCTTGATCATGCGCATGAAAGAGGCGGACTGGGACCAGGTCCTTGACGTCAACCTCAAGAGCGCTTTTTTATGCTGCCGGGAGGCCGCGCGTCCCATGTTGAAGGCGCGCTGCGGGACGGTCATAAACATCGCGTCCGTGGTTGGGTTATACGGCAACGCAGGGCAGGCGAACTATTCGGCGTCAAAAGCCGGCCTCATCGGTCTCACCCGGACCCTTGCAAAGGAATTTGCGGGTCGTAACGTTACGGTCAATGCGATCGCGCCCGGATTTATCCGCACTGCAATGACCGACAAACTGTCTGAACCGGACAAGAAAAGAATCACCGATAATATCGCCCTCGGCCGCATGGGCGAAGCGCTGGACGTTGCAAACGCGGTACTGTTTCTGTCGTCTCCGCTTGCCGGGTATGTCACCGGACAGGTGCTTGTTGTTGACGGCGGACTTGTCATGTAGTGGGACAATAACCATATTTATACTTTGTCGTTCAAACCATAAGTGAAAGGGGTATCCAGTGAGTGAAATGGAAGCCAAAGTGAAGCAGATCATCGCCGAAAAGCTCGGCGTCAGTGAGGACAAAATCACGCCGCAGGCGTCGTTCGTTGACGATCTCGGCGCCGATTCCCTTGACCAGGTCGAGCTCATCATGGCGTTTGAGGACGCGTTCGATATAGAAATTCCCGATGAGGACGCGGAAAAGATGCGTACGGTCAAGGATGCAATGGATTACCTGCAGAAAAAACTGTAACCTGACACTCGTACCCGATGACACGGTGTCTCGGGGTCACCCGCATTCCGGCCTGTAGTCGGCCGGGAATCGTACTATTTACAGAAGGAAAAATGTAGTGACTATGGCCCAGCGAGTCGTTATTACGGGTATGGGCGTATTGAGTCCGGTGGGCAATGACCTACACACCACCTGGAGCGCCCTGTGCACGGGGCAATCCGGCATCGACCGGATCACGTTGTTCGACGCCACGGATTTTCCATCCAAGATAGCGGCCGAAGTAAAGGGAATTGACTTCAATCAGTGGGTCGATCCCAAGGAGGCCCGGCGGACCGACCGCGCGATTCTTCTTTCCCTGGTCGCTGCGAAAATGGCCGTGAACGACGCAAAGGTAGACATGTCCCGTGCAGATCCGTTCCGGTGCGGTGTCATTATCGGCGCAGGCATCGGCGGCATCAATACGCTCGAGACCGAGATCCGCAAAATGGTCGCGCGGGGGCCGGCACGGGTGTCCCCGTTTCTCATTCCCATGATGATTCCGGACATGCCTGCAGGCCGCGTTTCCATGGAGTACGGTTTCAAGGGACCGAATTTTGCCGCGGTCAGCGCCTGCGCGTCATCCGCCCATTCAATAGGAGAGGCTTTCCTTCATATAAAAAGCGGCATGGCCGACCTTATGGTCACCGGCGGTACCGAGGCGGCTATCTGCCCGATCTCGCTTGCCGGATTCTGCAATATGCGCGCGCTTTCGACCCGCAACGACACACCGCAGAAAGCAAGCTCGCCGTTTGATAAAAAACGTGACGGATTTGTGATGGGAGAAGGCTCCACGATCGTGGTGCTTGAAAGCCTCGATCATGCGCTCGCGAGAAACGCGACCATTTACTGCGAACTGCTCGGATACGGCGCGACCGGCGATGCGTATCATTTAAGCGCCCCGGAACCAGAGGGAAGCGGCATGATGGCGGCAATGCAGCTTGCCATTGCGAATGCCGGGATCCAGCCGGCCGACATCGATTATATAAATGCGCACGGGACCTCGACCGGCCTCAACGACAAGATTGAGACCGTTGCCATCAAGAAAGTATTCGGTGAGAAAGCATACACTATGGCAATCAGTTCCACGAAATCCATGACCGGGCACCTGCTCGGCTCAGCCGGAGCCCTCGAGCTTGCCACGACGGTCATGGCGATCAGGGAAGGTATCATTCCGCCGACCATCAACTATGAAGACCCTGATCCTGAATGCGACCTGAACTATGTTCCCAACACCGCAATTAAAAAGCCGGTGCGGTATGCGCTGAGCAACTCGTTCGGTTTTGGCGGTCATAATGCATGCCTCGTTTGTGGCAACTATGAAGTTTCTTCAGCCGATAACTAGGTTTCTGCCATCCTTTTTATATAAGGACCGTACGAAACCACCGCCGGTGGAATCAACCGAACCGTTCGAGGAGATTATCGGCTATCATTTCACCTCACCGCAGCTGCTCCGTCAGGTGCTCACGCACAAATCATCGCTTCTGACCGACGACGGGAAGGGTCTGCTGTCGAACGAGCGGCTGGAATTCCTCGGCGATGCGGTGCTCAACTGTCTCGTGACCGAGCATCTGTACCACCGTTTCCCGGATCGACACGAGGGGCAGCTTTCAAAAATCAAGTCGCTCGTGGTGTCGCGAAAGGTCCTCGGGGAGATCGCGAGGGAATTTGGTGTGGGCAGCTATCTCGTGTTCGGTGTCTCGGAGGAAAAGACCGGAGGCCGCGAACGCCTTTCGATTCTGTCAAACGCGTTCGAGGCGATCCTGGGCGGCATTTTCCTTGACGGGGGCTATGGGTCGGCGAAACGGTTCCTCGAGCAGTTCCTGTTCGGGCGTCTCAGTGAGATCGTTGAAGACGAGCGGAACATCAATTATAAAAGTGTTATCCTGGAACTTGCCCAGCGCGAAGGCCTGGGAATGCCCCGTTACGTGACGCTATCTGCCACCGGTCCGGACCATGCGAAAGAGTTCACGGTGCGGGTCGACATATCGGGCGTGCCGCTCGGCGAAGGCCGCGGTCCGAACAAAAAAATAGCGCAGCAGAACGCGGCGCAGAACGCGCTTGCCAATCATCGCAGTGAAGGTCTCGTTTCCTATATCAAAGGAGCATTACACCATGAAGTGGTTTCTCAGTGACGAACAGAACATGATCATCGAAACCGCGCGGGAGATCGCGCAGAAGAAGATCCTTCCGGTGCGTGAAAAATACGATCACGAAGGGATCTTTCCCTGGGACGTTGTCGCGGCATGCGCCGAGGCCGACCTCTGCGGTCTCTATATTCCGGCCGAGTACGGCGGATTCGGCGGCGGGGTGTTCGAACTCTGTCTCGCGGTCGAGGAGCTTTCCAAGGCCTGCGGCGGCATCGCGCTTGCCATCGCGGCGACCGCGCTCGGAACATTCCCCATCCTGCTCTTTGCGAACGAAGAGCAGAAAAAGGAGTATCTGCCTGCTATCGCGTCCGGCAGGAAACTCGCCGCGTTCGGGCTTACCGAGGCGAACGCAGGTTCCGACGCGCTCAGCATGAAGACGACCGCGGTCCGCGACGGTGATCATTACGTGCTCAACGGTACCAAGCAGTGGATTACCAACGGCGAAAACGCCCAGATCTATACGATCATCGCCAAGACCAACCCGGCGAAGGGCGCGCGCGGACTCAGTGCGTTTATCGTGGAAAAGGGTACGCCCGGATTCACCTTCGGAAAGCATGAGGACAAAATGGGCATCCGCGCGTCAAGCACCACCGAGCTCATTTTCCAGGACTGCCGGATACCGGCCGCCAACCTGCTCGGCAAGGAGGGCATGGGCGCGGTCGTGACCATCACCACGCTCAACAGCTCCCGTCCGGGCGTGGGAGCACAGGCGCTCGGCATAGCGGCCGGCGCGCTTGAGGACGCGGTCAACTATTCGCGGGAGCGGATACAGTTCGGCGCGCCCATATCGTCGTTTCAGGCGGTGCAGCACCTGCTCGCCGACATGGCCACCGAAGTCGAGGCGGCGAGGGCGCTCATGTACGCAACGGCGCGCACCATTGACGCCGGCGAAAAGAAGTTCTCCAAGGAGTCGGCCATGACCAAACTCTTTTGCTCCGATGTTGCCATGCGGGTAACGGTCAACGCGGTACAGGTCATGGGCGGGTACGGGTACATGCGGGAATACCCCATGGAGAAGCGGATGCGCGACGCGAAGATCACGCAGATTTACGAAGGCACCAACCAGATCCAGCGCAACGAGATCGCGCTGCAGCTCATACGCGAAGCTGCGGCCGAATGACAAGGGCAGGGTAGTGGATACGAAGCGAATTCAGATATTCCCCTCAATACTGGCGGCGGATTTTAGCTGCCTGGAATGCGAAGTAAAGGCGGCCCAGGACGCGGGCGCAGATCGCATCCACTGCGACGTCATGGACGGCCACTTTGTCCCCAACCTCACCTTCGGACCGATCGTGGTCGAGGCGGTCCGACGCTGTGTGACGATTCCGCTCGACGTGCACCTCATGATGGACGAGCCGCAGAAGTATATCGACGATTTCTGCAACGCGGGCGCGAATGCCCTCACCGTGCATGCCGAGGTGTGCGGTAACGACCTGCCTGCCGTGCTTGACCGCATCCGCGGACACGGCGTGCGCAGGGGCGTGTCCGTGAATCCTGACAAGCCTATCTCTCTTTTTACCGACCATCTGGCAATTATTGACCAGGTGTTGATCATGACCGTGTTTGCCGGCTTCGGCGGTCAGGATTTTATTGATGGATCGCTCGAAAAGATAGCCGCGCTTTATGCTGAAACGCAGAAGCGCAATCCGTCCTGCGATATCGAGGTGGACGGCGGCATCAACGAAAAGACCGCGTACCTCGTGGCAAAAAGCGGGGCCAACCTGCTTGTCGCAGGCACCTATGTGTTCGGACACCAGGATTCTCAAAAGCGGATACAGGCGCTGCGCGAGGCGGCACAGCGGGGGGCGGCCGAATGCACGGTGTGCGGTTCTTCACAAGCCGCGGACAGGTTCCGGTGAGCGGCCCGTATCATGTCTGTACGGATATGAAAAAAGTCACGGCGTCTTCCTGATCGGGATCGCACATGGACGACCGAATGGTTACCGCAGTGCTGATCAATTACCGGACCCCGGATCTGGCCATGCGGGCGCTTTCCAGCTTCAGAAAAGCGTATCCGGCCGTTGGGGTGGTTCTGATTGACAACAGTCCGGCCGGGGAACAGGAGGATTTTTCCGTTGCGGTGCGCAGGCGGTATCCAGAGGTCACGTTTGTCGGGAACCGGCGCAACATCCACCACGGTCCGGCCATGCACCAGGCAATGGGATTGATCCCGACGCCGCTGGCGCTTTTCCTTGATTCCGATTGCGCAGTGCTCCAGTCCGGGTTTATTGAACGGATGGCCGCGCGTCTTTTTGAGAATGCGCGTCATTATGCCGCCGGCACGCTCCAGTATGTCAATAAACGCGGATTTCCCGTCGACCGGTCTCATGCGGCAGCCATTCCGTACATCAACCCCTGGTGCATGCTTGTCAAGAAAGATCTTTACCGGGAGCTGCCCCGGTTTGAACGCCTTGGCGCACCGGTTCTTAAAAACATGATTGGCGTCCGGGGCAAGGGATTGGTCCTGGTCGAGGTTCCGCTCGACGGGTATGTCCATCACGATCATCGGGGCACTGCGGCACGGTTCGGCTACCGCCTCGGTATCAAGGGCAGGCTGAACTATCTGTTGAACAGGCTGGGGCTCTAACAGGGGCCGTGGGCACGGCGCAAAATGACCGTCGCGTCAATCCCCCTGCGCTTTTTTCCGGTGCGCCGGCATCTCCCTGCCTTTTTTGATGACCGCGCCGCCGAATTTTCGCGCGATGGTATCGAGCGCTCGCGCTTCATAGCTTGCCGCGGACACCACGCCCCGCGTTCCGGGCCGCGCTCCCACGATGACCGGCTTGCCTCGATAGGCCTGATGGTCGCGCTGCTCCACCGACGCGAAAAAGGCGTCCATGTCGATGTGGAATATGGTGCGGGTCATTGACCGGAAAATAACTGTTTCGATACCTGCGTGTTGCCATAATGCACGGTGAGAAAACGGATCGTCACCTTTGCCGGAGGTACATGCCGTAATCGCCCTCTCTTTATCCCGAATACTATCTTATGAATGCTCCATGGCAAAGCATCACAA
>JAFGDP010000133.1 GCA_016932075.1 Chitinispirillaceae bacterium
AAAACAACATCATCAGGGTCACCTTAAACGGATTAAATGTCACCCAATTTTAGGCAAAAAAACGGCCATTATCTGTTGGCGGCACAATGTTGAAGTGCGCGAAAAAGCGATAGCGGCTATAAAATGGACGGAACAGGCATCAAAGATTGAAGGATCAAAACATTGGGAATATAAACTTGTTCCCGAAGATGCAATTGGCCCTGGACGGGAGTTCGGATTTGTAATTGGGCATTCGATGAAAATTACTTGATTCGATTTCGACTCAATAACCCTATGCAAATAATAAAAGGGGAATGGATAAGAGCAGATACTGTGGTGAGAATCAAGTCGATGCTATTTTATCTGCGTCCGAACAATTGTAGCTGCGCGAATTATATCTCTCCCCGTCGTTACCGGTCATTTCTTAGTTCAGGCGGCATTTTTTCAAGGGAATTAGCATATTCTAAGGCCCATTTTTCCCATACGGCGAATTTCTGCAATTCCTCACTGTCCGTTTTTTGTTGTATTAATACATTTTTCACATGGGCAACGTAATCTCTGATTTTTCTGCTCCGGTGAAAACCGTCGGCTTGACGCTCTAACTCGCCGTATCGCTTCTGCTCTTCAATAATTCTCAGCCTTTCGGCCTCTTGTCTTTCTCGTTCTTCACGCCATTTTCGAGATTGGGCTTCCATTTCAATCGTCCGTTTTTTGAGCCCTGCGGCAACAGTGAATACTCCCCTGAAAAAGTCTTCCAGCTGGTCCTCAACTCTTTTTCCACCGTCCCGCCATTTTTTTCTGCACCCGTTACAGTATTCATCGATGCGAATAGATAATTCGCCGGTTGGCTGATAATCGAATTTTGGCAGAGAATGATAGGGATATTTCTTTAAAGATATTTTGTCCTCTGCAGTAAGGGCATGGTCCATTTGTCGAAGGCGCTCCTCCATCAAAAAACGGACTTTTTCTACATTAATGATTACAAAAGTTCCTTTATTCTCTTTTTCGTTCTCAACTTTCAAGCTCAGCTTATCGAATGTTTTGCAAATGGTATCGAAGACCCTCAAGGCCCTTTCGAGCTGATTTTTTGATACCCGCATATCCAGACATCCGCGGTGCCTTTCAATGACGCCATAAGTTCTATCCGGAGATATTCTGGAAAAAAATATCTTCGCCTCCCTGATTAACGGGTGGAAGGATTTCACTTTTTCCGGTACCACGATGGCGCCGACAGGTTTAAGAAATTCAGCAATCTCGTCGTCGGGGATTAAAGTTTCCTTCCGTTTGAATGATATTGTGTACGTTGACAGGTGTTTCTGGGAATCGAACGGCGGCAGCGGAATCTGCGGTTCTTTCTTGCCCGCTTGAATTTTTGCCCAGTACCCGGCTCTGGGGGTAGGTATGCCCATGGCAATACAGATTTTTCTAAGACCTACATCGGAGATGTTGTATTTGAGAGCCAACTTCGTCATCGGCTCTTCCCAGACCTGTTTATACAGCTCATCGCGGTTTAAATCGGCCATAATTTAACTGCCGGGAATTAATGCTCCAGTTACGACAATGCTTCCGAGGAGAATATAATTATTACAGACCTGACATTTTCGGCAAACGAGTAAGCGACATGCGTATTGTTCGGCGGAAATTATAAAAACCGGCAAAGCCCCGTACGAGTCACGCAAATCTCACGCAATTGATTTTTGAATAATCTGTAAGAACATGGAAATCAATAGGATACATGATTCCACACGCTACTTTGAGGGGGTAGTGGGGTTCGCCCTGTGCTGGTTCAAGTCCAGTCATCCGCATTACCGCTTTTTTCTGAAACCTACCCGTATTCGACCAGCGGCACATTCGAAAGGTTTCTGTTTTTCCTGATATACGTAAACATCACCCCGGTGACGCCTTTCCAGAGGTATGTCCTGAAATAGAATTTTTTGAAAACCCCCTTTTCGTCTTTGTAGCGGAGGTTATACCGGGGAATCCTGCTTTCGGCAAAAAGCAGGCATTCCTGCAGGATGTCCTCGCCGAACCGGTGCCGTAGTGCCGGATAAAGCGTAGTTTCTATTCGAAAAATGAAAAAACCTATCAAGTGGAGCAGGAGTTTCTTCCGCGCCAGTTGGTCTCCCTTTTTGGCCCGGCGGACCAGTCTTCGTTCGTCATCCAGGGAAAGCGGTCCGTATGTCGAGGCAGTTTGCTTATATATGGTATAGGTAGTGTAAGCCAAACGTGAAGGAAAATAATGAATAACCCTCCATCCCGCACTTTGTATTATGCCATCGACGGAACATTTCTCAAAAGGGCAGGTGGTGAAAAAATACCAGGCTTCTTTTGTGAGGCGTTGTTGATGCTTCCTGCCAGGCAAGAATAAAAATAATCGTATATGCCAGCAGAAGTGGTGAAATAAAATACACCACTTTTATCGGAAACCGCTCATTCGGAAACAATAATCCCGAACTATCGATTATATTAACCATATACCATGATCAGCATATTCGATTATCTGGAATATCGCGAATATCTGCGCGATTATTATCGTGAGCAGAAGAAAGGCAAGCCTTTTTTCTCGTATCGTTTCATCGGTCACCGGGTGGGCATGGATTCAAGCTTTGTCATAAAGGTGCTCCAGGGAAATCTCCATGTCTCGGCGAAGAAGATCGAAAGTTTCATAAAACTTCTTGAATTAAAAGGACCGGAGGCCGAATATTTTGAAGCGCTTGTTCACTTCTGCAAAGCCAAAACCGAACGGCAGCGCAAGCTGTATTTCGACAGGCTCTTTGCGATATCATCAGTCAAGGCCCAGCGGCTTGAAGCGCACCAGTATGAGTTTTTCCAGAAATGGTACTATTCCGCCGTGTGGTCGATCATCAACTGCGTATCCTTTAAGGGTGATTTCCGCGCGCTTGCGGAACAATGCCTGCCGCCGATCACGGTATGGGACGCCAAGAGGGCGGTGAAGCTGCTCCTGCGGCTGGGGCTTATTAAAAAAGATGGCGATGGCAGGTACAGTACCACCGACACCAATTTGACAACCGGTCCGCAGTGGCACTCGCACGCAGTCGAAGGGTATCAGCGTGAAATGGTCCGGCTTGCCGGCGAGTCGATTGAGCGCAGCAGGAAGCAGGAACGCGACCTGTCGACCGTCACGCTCTGCATAGACGAAAAAGCTCTGCCGGAAATCCGGGAACACGCCCGTCAATTCCGCTCATCGCTTATCAAGCTGGTAAACAGCCATGGCGGTACAGGCAGAGTGTATCAGCTTAATGTACAGCTTTTTCCTTTAAGTACCCGTTTGGAGAAAAAGTCATGAAGCGGTTCTTCTCCATACTCTGTTTTCTTTTTATTGTTATGCCTGGTGCATACCTGCGATGCTCATTGGCAGATCTGGCCGGCGGCGGGACCATTGAAACGACCAATGGCCGCATAACCGGCAGGGTCGTGTTTATGACGGGCAGCCCGGCGCCCGGAACCCTGGCGAAATTGATACCGTCGCAGTATGACCCTCTCAAAGACGCGGTTACCCTGCCGTTCGACACCACCGACAGCACCGGCAGGTATGTTTTTTCAAACGTAGCATCCGGTGATTATACCATCCAGTTTGAGCACCCCGGAGACCGGACACGCGCGTTTGTAAACGGGGTCCCGGTCGTACGCGACACCGTGACTGTTCCTGATATAACGCTGCAACAGCCCGGTGCGATAAAAGTGATGCTTCCCGGCAGTGCCGATACTGCAAACGGTTACACTTATATCCCCGGCACCACAATCGCGAAAGCGCTCTCGGGAAGCGTCAATTTTGTTGTCTTGGATTCAGTACCAGCGGCTACAATCACTGGCGTTTATTATTCGACAACCATCGGGACGGTCTCCACGGCCATCAGGTATTCGGTCCTCGTAACACCCGGCGATACCGCGGTCATATTCAATCCTGATTGGAAATACGCACGACGGCTGGTTCTCAATACCTCGGCGGCAGGCGCAGGCGTTCAGGGCGATCTCTATGATTTTCCCGTGCTGGTCAGGCTGACAGCGGCCACCTTCACCTTTGCCCGGGCAAAAGCCGGCGGGGCCGATCTTCGGTTTACAAAAGCGGACAATACTTTCCTGCCGCACGAAATCGAGCAATGGGACTCGGCAGGCAGCGTTGCGGAAATCTGGGCGAAGGTCGACACGGTTTTCGGGAATGACAGCACGCAGTGTATCACCATGTACTGGGGAAATCCCGGCGCCGACGATAGCTCAAGCGGCGCGGCAGTGTTTGACACGGGAAAAGGTTTCGCCGGAGCATGGCATCTCTGCGAAAACGGCGACAGCATACATGATGCGACAGGCAATGCTTTCAATGGGGAAAATTCCGGCACTACCGCGTCGCTTGGGATGATCGGGAATTCGAGAAATTTCACGGATGGCGATTATATACGGGTATCCGGCCTGCTCAATAACCCGGAAGATATAACCCTGAGCGCCTGGGTACGATCCGACACGTCAAAAGGGAGCGGTCAGGAGATTGTTTCCATAGGCGATGCAGTATTGATCCGCTTCGACGATATCTACGGGATCGGAGCTGCCGGGTTCTATCACAACAGCCCTATTGTCAACGACACGATGTATTCGATAGTCAGCTCCGGGCGTTATCTGGCAAAAACAGGGTGGCATTTCCTCGCGTTTTCAATCGATACCGCTGCACAAGTTCAGACGTTTTATATCGATGGCGTGCAATATGCCGGCGCTACCGATGTCAATCCAATCAATTATGCGGGACTTGGGGCTGACACCTATATCGGTATTCATGGAAACGGTAAAACGACTTTTAATTTTATGGGTCAGATCGATGAGGTCCGCGTCAACAATAACGCTGTTACCGCAGACTGGGTTAAACTCTGTTATATGAACCAGAAAGCGCAGGATGCATTGATTAAATGGTAAAAGGCCTCCGGATGGTTGCCGCGATATTGGTCTGAGACTGTTAAAAATCAACGTATAAGGAGGGTGTATGGCTTTTACAAAAATCAAATGGTTGGTTATCGTTGTGATCGCAATGACGGGAACCGCCATGAATGTCTGCGCATTCACGCGCGCAGGGGAAGTGAGCGTCAGAAAGGTGGAAAGGCTCTATAACAACTGGAAGTTTTATAAGGGCGATGTTACGGGCGCCTATGCAAACACCTTTAACGATGCTGCATGGCCCCAGGCGTGCGTTCCGCATACCATCGATACGCTCGCGCCGACGCAGGCCGCGGAAGCAGGCTCATATGTCGGCACGGCATGGTATCGCAGACAGATCCAGGTGACAGGCGGGACCGATAAAAAGCATTTCCTGGATTTTGAAGGCGCCATGCAAGCCGCCGATGTATGGGCCAATGGCGTGAGCGTCGGCCGGCATGACAACAGCGGGTATACGGGCTTTTCCTTTGATATCAGCAGTCAACTTGGTGCCGCTACCGCCGCGGCGCTTGCGGTAAAGCTTAACAATACAAAAAGCGCCGACATACCGCCCGGCCGCACGGACAACGGCCCCGACTGGTTTCTTTTCAGCGGACTCTACCGTAACGTATGGCTGGTGACCACGGGCAAGATTTACATACCGTTCTGCGGGCAGTTCATTACCACGTCGGGCGGGACCGTCAACTGCAGGACAACGGTAAGGAACGAAACCACGGCCGCTGCCAGCTGCAAAGTCGACATATCGGTGCGTAATCAATCGGGCGCAGTCGTGGCAACCGGAACAGTGACCCAATCGGTGCCCGCCAACGGTTCGTCCGTCTTTAATGTTTCCGCCGTGGTGTCAAGCCCGCTGCTCTGGTCGCCGGAAACGCCGAATCTCTACCACGTTTATACCACCATTACCGTTGCGGGCAACGTGGTTGACGATTACGCCGCCAGATTCGGGTTCCGCACGATTGCCTGGAGCAATACAAACGGTTTTTTACTCAATGGAAGCCGCTACCAACTGAAGGGTGCGTGTTACCATCAGATTTTCGCATGGGTGCAGAATGCCGTGCCGGATTCACGCTGGTATAAGGATATTGAAATGATCAAGGACGCCGGGTTCAATTCCATCCGCTGCTCTCATTATCCGCGGAGTCCGGCCTTTTACGATGCCGCTGATTCGCTTGGAATTCTGCTCATGGTGGAGGTGCCCACGTGGTGCTACGGGCTGTATTCGACCGCTTCGTTCACCACCGCGTACTGGAACAGGCTTTACGCATGCGCACGCGAGATGGTCACCCAGGGGTATAATCACCCGTCGATCTTTCTCTGGGGATTGAGCAACGAGCTGCTGGTAAATGTTCCAACGGAGATCGGCCGGATCAACGACACGGTCCATGCGATCGACAACACCCGGCATACGATTTTAGCCAATAACGGGTTCCAGAGCCATTCCACGATTCCCGATGTGGCAGGATTGAATTATATGACGCTTGCTAACGTGACCGATGCGAACATGAAGGTCGTTGCAACCGAATATTCCTATTCATGGTCGTACTCCTGCGCCCGCGGGACGTCTTCCTGCGAGAACAATCTGGGTTCGGCCGGCTGGGGCTACTGGACGACGCTCGCCAACCAGGCGCCGCGGATGGCGGGAGCGTATTTGTGGGTGTTCAATGATTATTTTGCGCTATGGAATCAAAATTCTCCCATGGGTATCGTTGATGAGTATCGCCTTCCCAAGCATGCATTTTATCTATACCGGAAAAACTATACGGGCAGGGAGGGTGATACCGGAATAACCGGGACCGCCACAAAGATCGTTGTAACGGCGGATATCACGCAATTACAGGCCGACGGCTCGGATTTCACCATGGTAACGGCGGCGCTGCGGAACAATGCCAACGCCTGTATCAAGAGCACGGCCAATGTCACGTTCAGCGTTACCGGGCCCGTGACCCCGCTCGGGCCGCTCACCCGTGCTGCCGCGGAAGGCAAGGCTGGTATTATCCTCAGGTCGACAATAACCGCCGGCACGATCATCGTCAGCGCGAATTCAACGGGACTGCCGCAGGCACGTGACACAATCATAAGCATTCCTCCCGAAAGTTATGTCGGCATTGTGAACAGGCCGCCAACCTTTCACTTTGGTAAAGCGGTTATCGAATCGGGTAAAATGAATGATCGGGTTACTGTGTTTGATATAAACGGCAGAATCAGAAAGACGCCCGCATCAGTACGGCGAAGCGGGTTACATGCCGGAGTTTATATCGTGCGATTTGAAAAAGACGGCGTTATACGATCCAAGAAAATGGTGCATCTGGCGCAGTAGAGGGTGCGGTTTATGGTATAAAGTCCCCTTGGACACCGCAAGAACCCGGATCGCTCGGGTCAGACCGGCCGCCTCGTCACGCGCTATCATGCGGATTTCTCCACGGCCCGTCTTCAGGCATCAAAATTCTAATTTTTTTAAGAAAGCGCTTGTCGATCTCCGCTTCTGCAGGCGCTCTCTTCAACTTCTCGTTCTCCCTGCGGAGGATTTAGATCTCGGCACGGGGTGTACGGCTCTCCATCATTTTTTATACTTATGGCTGCTCCTCGGATTGCGGCTTTAAAAATTATCAATAAAACGTTGTTTTTTTATTTTAATGTTATATATTATATATATAGGATAACAAGTTTAGACCAAGAAAGCGTGCTAATACACTAGTGCGGTTATTTTCGAAAGGACAGTATGTTTAGCGTCTCTTAACTCCGTTAATATGGGGGGGTATGAAGAGGGGAATGTGGATTATAAGAGATATTCGATTGTTTTTCAGGATGCTGCAATGTGCATTGGTTGCGGTAATTTCCGGGTCTATTACAGCACAATCCCAAACCGTCCCGAAAGTGTTTCCTTTCGCCCTTAACCAGGTTACGCTTCTGCCTGGCCCGTTCAAAAGCGCCATGGACCGGAAATGCAGCTACCTTCTGTTTCTCGATAACAACAGGCTGCTGTATTCGTTCCGTGAAAATCACAGATTATCAACCCAGGGCGCGACCCGATACGGCGGATGGGAATCCATGGACATACGGGGACATACGACCGGCCACGTACTGAGCGCGCTGGCGCAGGCATACCAGTCTACAGGAGACAATCGATACAAGGCGAAAGCCGATTCCCTTGTTGCCGAGCTGAAAAAATGTCAGGATAACGCCGTGGCCGCCGGCTTTAACGCGGGGTATCTTGCCGCCATTCCGGAATCGTACGTCAACACGCTTTTGAGCGGAGGGTCGATATGGGCCCCTTTATATAATATTCACAAAACCTTCGCTGGCCTTCTTGATTGTTACCGGCTGCTCAATAACGCCACGGCGCTTGACATGGCGACAAGACTGGCCGACTGGACCTATAACAAGCTGAGTCCTTACACCCACGCGCAGTTTCAGACGTTCTGGAACAACCGGCTGTCGGCGGCCGGCGAGTACGGCGGATACAACGAGTCGCTGGCCGATCTCTACAAAATCACCGGTACCGCGCGGTACCTTACGGCAGCGCATTTTTTCGACCATGACAAATTGTTCAATCCATGCCTTTCGAACAGAGACTCCCTCAACGGACTTCATGCGAACACCAGCATACCCGAAATAATCGGCGCGATGAAAATTTACGAGGTTTCCGGGGACGCGAACTCCTCCACGATCGCCCGGAATTTCTTTACCATTGTCACCAGCGCCCACACCTACATCAACGGCGGCAATAGTCAGGCGGAATATTTCCGCGCGCCGAACGCCATTGCCAGCCTGCTGACCGACGACAACAACGAGACGTGCAACATTTACAACATGCTCAAATTGACGCGCCAGCTCTTTTTCTTCGATCCGCTTCCCAAATACATGGATTACTACGAGCGGGCCCTCTACAACCAGATTCTGGCGTCGCAGGACAGCTCCGCTCAGCACGCAAATTGCACCTATTTTCAGCCCATGCGCTCGGGCGGCATTAAAACCTACCAGAGCGACCTGAACGATTTCAAATGCTGCGACGGCACCGGACTGGAAAATCATACTAAGTACGGCGGGAGCATCTTCTTTTACTCGGGGGATACGCTGTGGGTCAATCTGTTCATTCCCTCGCAGCTCAACTGGACCGCAAAGGGCATTACCGTGCGCATGGACACGCGCTATCCGAATTCCGACACGGTACGGCTTACCATTACCGGCAGCGGCTCCATGCCGGTAAAACTCCGCGTTCCCTTCTGGCTGCGGCGAACCATGGAGGTCAGAATAAACGGAACGCTTCAGCCGGGGATAAACACGCCCGGCACCTACGTGGCCTATAATACTTCCTGGAGCGGAAGCGGCACCGTTGAACTGGTCATGCCGCAGACGCTTCGTTTTGAAAAGGCGCCCGACAACGCCGCTGTAGGCGGCGTCATGTACGGCGCCCAGCTGCTTGCCGGGCAGTACGGCACCAACAATCTCGGGAGTATGCCGTCATTGAATGGTTCCTCCGTCGTGAAAACCGCGGGGTCTTCATTGTTATTTTCCGGAACCGCAAGCACGGGAACGGTCTCGCTCGTTCCCTATTACCGGATTCACCAGCGCTACAGCGTATACTGGAATCTGACCAATGTGCCGTCGGACACTTTTTTTGTTGCAACTGCGCCTTCCGCCGGGGCTGTTTCGTTTATGAGTGACGCGCCTGCGGTAAGAATCCGGGGATCGCAGATCCGGTTGGAATTCTCAAGCCCGTCTGCCAAAGTCATGCCGGTAACCATGCAGCTGTTTTCTATGAACGGTGTTCAGGTAACCAGTATCAACAGGGCTATTCGTGCCGGCGAGCGCAGCATAACCCTTCGCTTATCCGACAATCTGCCTAACGCAATCTATGTGTATAATTTAACGATTGGAACACAAACGTATAGAAACTTGTTGACAGGTAATCGATAGCGTACGCGAGTCTGATGGCTCCCGGGTAACTTTTGCCGGCCTTGAGCCGGAGGGTGGAAGGTTTCAATAATTATTGTGTAATTATTATTTTTAAAACGAAGAAACTGTAATGGTGTGCTATCGCGCTGCATTTATAAACAGAGGAGGGAAAGGTATGTTTCAGCGGATCCGTAAGGCTCATCTCATTCTGCTGTTTGTCTCCTTGTTTCTTGCGTATCCCGGTTTTTCCCAGGCGCAGGCGCTTAAGCGCAAAGCCGGGTTCAACCAGAACTGGAAGTTCTATAAGGGCGACATGTCCGGCGCCTACACGCCGGGCTTTAACGACGCAACATGGGCGGTCGTCAATATCCCTCACTCCCCGTCCTACGATTCCCTGGCGCCCGCATCGGAAATGGCCTATTATGTCGGGACCTGCTGGTACCGGAAATCTTTCGCTTTGCCTGCAAACGTTAAACTGGCATTTATCGAATTTGAGGCGGCCATGCAGTCGGCAACCGTCTATCTCAACGGCACTCAGATCGACATCCATAACAACAGCGGGTACACGCCCTTTGTTTTGAATATCAGCAACCAGGTGGTTCGCGGCGGCAATAACGTACTGGCGGTCCGACTTAACAACCAGAAGTCAGCCGATATTCCGCCGGGGTGGGCCAGCGCCGGCCCGGAC
>JAFGDP010000134.1 GCA_016932075.1 Chitinispirillaceae bacterium
CTCAAAAATCGCCGACCTCTCGCCAATCAACTGGAAATTGTCAAAGAGCAACTGAATCAAATACATGGGTTCGCCGAACGCTTACGCATATACCTTTGCCGTGAACGGCAGTGATATCTTTATGGGAAATACCCATGGCATCTTCCATTCAACCGATAACGGTACGACCTGGACCGCTATAGACGAACTGTATAATCCACTTATTTATTCTCTATGTGTGAACGGTACGAATATTTTTGCCGGTACTGGTGGGGACGGCGTCTTTCGATCAGCCAACAATGGTACAAACTGGACTGTTGGAAAAGCCGGGATGGGAAATCTGGGGGTCTCTGCTGTAAGTTACAGCGCTTCTTATATCTTTGCAGGCACATTAGATTATGTATATCGTTCGAGCGATAATGGAGCAAACTGGACTCGAATGAGCATTTCTGGGATAGGAAACCAAATATTCGCTTTTGCATTCATCGGGACAAATACCTTCGCGGGTAGTTGGAAAGGCGTTTCTCGCTCAACCAACTACGGAGCAAGTTGGTCCCTCGTGAACACCGGCCTGACTAACCTAGATGTAAGGACTCTTGCCGTCAGCGGCACAAATATTTTTGCCGGGACTTGGGACGGCGGAGTTTTTCTTTCTACTAACAACGGCGCAAACTGGACAGCGGTCAATAACGGCCTGACCAACCTCATAATACAGTCTCTTGCCGCCATTGGCAGCAACCTTTTTGCAGGGACAGATGGCGGCGGGGTATTCCTTTCAACCGACAACGGCGCAAGCTGGACTGCCGCGAATAACGGCATAACAGACCTTGATATTAGGGCTCTTGCCGTCAGCGGCAGCAGCCTTTTTGCAGGGACAAATAGCGGCGGTGTTTTCCTGTCAACCGACAACGGAGCGAGCTGGAGTGCAGTTAACACAGGACTTAACGGGTATCGGGCTCGTCAAATTCTAACCCTTGCGGCCAGCAGTACCCATCTCTTTGCAGGTACCTATGGAGGCGGTGTTTGGCGGCGGCCGCTTGCGGAAATGCCTGAGAATGTGCTTGTCAGAGACCAGAGCAATAACCTTCTTGCCACCTATACGACCCTGGAACCGGCTTTAGTCAACATCCAGTCCAATCAAAAGATTCAGGTTGTCAGGGGGAGCCATTCGATTAACACCGAATTTGATTTGACCGGCAGCGGGTTGACAAATACAACGCTTTCGTTTCTTTCGCCCTACATATCCGTTACCTGTAATAAATCAATCGCCCTGCCTGATGATGCCGCTTCAAAAATTAACGGGGTCGACGGATTAAACTACACCAACAGCCGGAAGATCCTTGTCGTGAGCGCCCCGAAGAGCGCTGCAGGGAGGATAAGAGCAATGGTTCCGGATTTATCAACCGCGATTTCGATCAGCCGGGAAGAGGAAACGATAGTATTAGGGCCGGGCGAATATACAATCGAAAGCGATTCATTCCATTTGAAAAACCGGTCGCTTATCGGCACAAGAGATCCGATCAGGGGTTCAACTGAAATAAAACTGATCGGTCAGGCCGCTCATTCTCCGATTAATCTTGTCGGGGGCAACGAGGGGATCTTGATCCGCGATATAGTGTTCCGCAACGCACAAACCGGTCAGGAAGCCGGCAGTCGTATGGTGGTGGCGACCGGCGGTTGGTATGAGCAGGGGATTGCTTTTGAAATAGAAAACGTCGAGTTCATAAACGACGCCGTGGACAACGGCGGCAACCCGGTTTATCAACAGTCGTTGGCATGGGAGATATCGGCTTCGGCGGGGAAAGGGACAATGAGGAATTGTGTATTCAAGAATTTCAACTCGCCGTACTGGATGCTGAACGATTACAAAATTCATGAGAACGCATGGGAGGTGGACGCATGCGACTGGTCAGACTGCAAAGACGGCCCCATCTATCAGGTCCATGGCCCGGAAGACACGTGCAGGGGCACAAAAAAAATTTCCAATTCGAACTTCGGACCAGGTCCGGACGGCGCCAGAAATTATATGATACTAGGCACTTCCTGTTTCCCTCCTTATGGCGACGATCCGTATTATGTAACTACTCAGGCGGAAGTGATTTCACGAACGTCCGGGAGTGGGAAAAACCTCTATTTTGCGACCCCGGATTATGTCGATTTTCTCAACAACGATTTCCGGCTGGTAACGACCTCTTCGCTTATAGACGACCATACCAACGGATACACCGACATCACCTCCACGGAAGCGAATCTGGTAATTACATCGTCCGCGTTCTGTAATGTCAGGGTGACAGTCCCTGGAATTCCTGGAACAGGCATCGTAGAGTTTTTTGATGGGACGAAAACCATTTCCGGATTTCCGGACGGCTCGGTCGAGGTAAGCGAAGTAACCGACTGCAATCTGCGGCCGGTAAGCAGGATAGTGATTAAACAGTTTATGTGCGGTCAAACAATTTATGCAATAATTTCGAGAAGGTCTGGTTATAACATTCCTCCGCTTGCGGATGATTACAACATTTTAGAAACAACATTCAATTGCAATCCGATATCGCAGCTGTCGTTTAATTTCTCCGAACTGCCGACACCGCCGGTAAAGAGTTGGACCATCGACTGCACTTCGCCATTTGCCGTTTCGAATTTAAAATCTTCTGTTTCAGGGACCGATGCGGTTCTGACGTGGAACGCAGGCTCGTCGTCTGATGCAATGGGAACCACGGTCTACAGGACCGCAAGCCCGATTGTTCAGATTGCCTCGCTGTCCAAATCGGCGACACGCTATGTTGACAGCAGCGCTGCAGGGCTTGGTGCGACCTATACCGTTTTTGTGTACGATTCTATGGGAAATCGAAGCGCACCCTGTCAAACCGTACCGGCAAGCTACCTGTTCGTTGATGATAACGGCAACGATACTACCGGTAACGGCTCCAGGGAAAAACCATATCAAACCATCGGCAAAGCGGTTTCGCGGCTTCCCGCCAATCCCGTCAACTCATGGGTGATTTCGCTTTTTCCGGGCGAATACGACGAGCACGTGAAGTTGAAAAATCCCAGGCGCAACTGGAGTGCGGACAAGAGACTGAGCTTCATGCCGCGCTATTCTGCTGCGGACAGCATGCCGCTGTGGGCGGCATTCGGCTGGAACGGCCGGTCGTGCCTTGAAATCCAAGGCGAGGATTATGTGACGGTGGAAGGAATACGGTTCATGGCGGCATCTGCGGACAGCGGTCACTGCAGTGGCCGTCACGCGGGTATGCTTTCATTGGTAAAGGAAGCGATCGTTATCGACGACAACGCCGATAATGCCACAATAAGACGCTGTTATTTCCTCGGGACGCAAGAAAGAAAACTCGCGCGTGGCGTTTGTGCGAACGATGGAGCGGATTTCCTTCGCGTTGAAAACTGTATTTTCTACGGTCTCGCCGATGCCGGTATCGCAGCGGGCAAGGGCGGGACTGTACCGTCAAATTTATTAATTATCAATAACACCTTTTACGGCTGCGGATACGCCATGACCCTGGGCGGCGGAAGCAGAATCTCTTGTTCCAGGAACCCGGGCCCCAAGAACGGCAATAATTTCACCAATAATATCGTCATGAACTCCTCTTCGGGATACGCTTTCTTCGTCGCGTCTTGCCGGCTGAGAGACGGCATGATGGCGGTTTACGCCAGCGATTTCCATGGGTTATCAAGAGGCGTTATCATGCCTGTCTACGCGGGTAAGTGCCTCAGTTTCCATGATACCCTGATGCGCGATCCGCTTTTTGCTTCAACCGATACGACTGAATCTGGCAGTTCTGATTTCATGAAGCCGACATTGCCTGCGGTCGCCTGCGGCGGCCTGAGCGGAACATGTACCCCCAATGTTGACTTTTTCAACAAAACCCGTGACGTTCCTGTTTCCATGGGCGCGGTAGAAGGGGCACAGCCCGCGGGAGGTGAGAACCTTGCTAAGAGAGCGGCCGCTTCGGCAGAGGGAGTGCGGCTTCCGATGGAGTTCGGGTTGTCCCAGAGTTATCCCAATCCGTTCAGGCAGACGGCAAACATCCGGTTCCAGATACCCGGAACCGAAAGGGTGAGAACGTGCATCGAAATTCTGCGTTTTGACGGCAGAGTGGTAAAAACGCTGGTAAACGACGAGCGGGCTCCCGGTTACTACCAGGTTGCGTGGGACGGCAGGGGAAATAGTCGGGAAGCTTTGCCGTCGGGATCATATCTGTATCGAATTAAAGCGGGTAATTTTTATAATGTTAAGCGGATGGTTCTGATGAGATGACTTCACATCCGCACAGAATTCTTAAAAACTCAGGCAATTTTCATCAGTATGGCTTATATTTAATCAATATGATACTCCCACTGGAAGGAGAGCTGCCAATGCGGAGAAACAGCGCCTTTCTTGTGATCACCCTTGCGCTCTTGATTTTCAGCACCGCTTCATACGCGCAGTGGGTCCGCACCGCCGGTCCTGGATTCACAAACACGCATGTATCTTCACTGATTGAAAATGCGGGCGGCATTTTTGCCGGCGTTGCTCTTCCAGCCGGCGGTACAGGAGGCGTATTTCTTTACAATGACATCGGTTCTTCGTGGAACGCCGTCAATACCGGTCTGACAAACCGGGATGTGGGTGCGCTTGCCTCGGGCAGCGGCGTTCTCTATGCAGGCACGTGGGGGGGTGTATTCCGTTCAGCGGACAACGGAGCCTCCTGGACCGCCGTCAATACCGGGTTGACAAATATGAATGTATTTACCCTTGCCGTAAACGGGACTTATGTATATGCCGGCACTTTTGGAGGCGGCGTGTTCCGCTATACGGACGCCTCTGCCGCGTGGGTCCCGGTCAATAACGGTTTAACGAACTTGAGTGTTTATGCTCTGGCGACACACGATAGCCATCTTCTTGCCGGGACGCACGGTGGCGGGATATTCCGCTCTGTGGATACTGGCGCCTCCTGGACCGCGATCAACACAGGGCTGACAAACAGGGACATATTGTGCCTTGCCGCGGGCCCTTTCGGTTTGTTTGCCGGCACTGACGGCGGAGGCGTATTCCGCTCCCTGGACAGCGGGAACACATGGACGGCCGCCAATAACGGGCTTACGGAAACAGCAATTTTCTCCCTTGCCGCAAAAGACAGCATGGTTTTTGCAGGTTATGGACTTTCGGGCATGGGATCGCCCAGAGGCGGGGTATTCCGTTCTACCGATAACGGCGCATCATGGGTCAATGTTCGCACCGGGCTGTCGAATGAGACCGTAAGCGCTCTTCTAATAAGCAGCGTCTATGTTTTTGCCGGGTCATACGATTCCTATGTCTGGCGCAGGCCGATTACCGAGATGACGGCGGTAAAGTTTCCGGAAAAAAGCGAACATCATCCGCATACTCAATGCCTTATTAATTTTTCTTATCGAAATATTATTCTGTCATACACTCTTAAATCTCCTGTATCCGTGGAAATCGGCCTATATTCCGGTGATGGTAAAAGGCTGCTGCTTTTTGAAAAGGCGAGCTGTCCCGCGGGAAAACACATAATAAAACTCGATGGCAGAAAATTACCCGCCGGAATCTATTTGTATAAGTTTAAAGCCGGAAATTATCAGGAAAGCGGACGAATAATTGCCAGGTAATCAATTACTACAAAATGGGTCGTGTTCAGGAGAAGTTTAAAATGAAATGGCTGCTGTATTTTTCGGTACCAGTCTATCTGTTTTTCAGCGCTCTCCCGTGCAGGGCTCAGCAGTTGCCATACTTGTTATGGGCGAAAAATATGGGAAGCACCAATGCGGATGGGGCCCGTTCCATTTTTATTGACGGTGAGGGCAATGTTTATACGACCGGCGGCTTCATCGGCACAGTGGATTTTGACCCTGGTCCCGGCGTCTTTAACCTTTCCGCGGCAGGGAATAATGTCAATGCCTATACTCAGAAGCTGGACTCCTCGGGCAATCTGAAATGGGCGGAAAGCATGGGGGGAAGGCATTCCTACGGCGATTACGGGGCAACTGTGGCCGTTGACCAGTCGGGCAACGTATATACAGCCGGATATTTCCATGATACGGTGGATTTTGACCCTAGCCCTGACACATTCATTTTGATCTCTCATAGAGCTGGGTCTGCAAACGACAACCCCGATATCTTCATTCAAAAGCTTGATTCTTCCAGCAATTTCGTGTGGGCAAAACAGATAGGCGGTAAGACAGGCACCGCGGCGTGCAGGAATTCAATCGCCCTGGACTCGTCTGGAAACATCTTTCTGGCCGGATATTTTTATGAGATCGTGGATTTTGACCCTGGCCCTGACACCTTTAACCTTAACTGGGCAGGAGGTCAGCAGTTCATTGCAAAGCTGGACTCTTCCGGCAATCTGCTCTGGGCAGAAAATTTCGGGGGAAGAGGTTGGGGAAGTACCCCGTCTTCAATAGCGGTTAATGGCCGGTCAGGTAACATATATATAGCCGGAACTTTTGAAGGGACCGGAGATTTTGATCCCGGCCCTGACACGCTTATAATGACTTCGCCGGGTTCCGCCTATGGTTATACCGATAGTTACATAATGAAACTGGATTCTTCAGGCGCCATGATCTGGGCGAATAAAATCGGGGGCTCTTATAATGACGTGATTCAAGAAATGGCCATTGACGCGTCGGAAAATATTTATATCACCGGAGGATTCCAGGATGTGGCGGATTTTAATCCGGGGCCTGGCGCTTATTTTATGACTTCGGCAGGAGGCGCGGATATTTATGCGGTGAAACTGGACTCCTCGGGAAATTTCATTCAGTCGGCAGCAACAGGGGGAGCGGATTTTGAAGGGGGCAGATCCATAGGAATTGATGATTCAGGAAATGTGTTCCTCACGGGTTATTTTACAGGCTCTGTTGATTTCGACCCGGGACCCGGTGTTTATACTATGACGCCCGCCGGTACGATAGATAATTTTATCCTGAAATTTGACTCTTCCTTTAACTTCGCATGGGCCGTACGCCTCGGCGGACCAGGTTCACTAACAGGAGTGACTATTATAAAGATTGCCGGCCCGAAAAGCGATTTGTATCTGGCGGGAAGTTTCGATGATAATGCGGTTGATTTTGACCCTGGTCCGGGAGTATTCAACCTGACCTCGGCAGGAAATGACGACATTTTCGTCGCCAGATGGAGCCAGTTTCCCCCTTCCGGCGTTATCACTCCGAAGCGCCCTGAACAATCGTCCGTTGTCTGTGAAAGTTCTTCCAGGATCCTCCGTTACACCTTGCCGATGCAGTGCCGGGTGAGCATTGACTATTACGACATCAAAGGCCGTCTGGTCGCCTCGCCGGTCAACACCGTGCAGGGACCGGGGAACTATTCGCTCGTCACGCCGGTGTCGGGAATGGCGAAAGGCGCATATGTACAGGTCTTTAAAGCCGGCGGGTTCGTGAAAACGGAACGGGTGATGGCTGTTCGATGAGGAAGGCAATATGAGGACGAAAGCTGGAGTGGCTTCTCACTGCAATGCCTGCGGTTCCGCCCTTTTCGCCTGATGCGGTATACGTCACAGCTGCTGCACGATGTTGAGCACCTTGTCCAGGTTGGTGAGCTCGAAAAGACGGTTGATGTATGCCGTGCGGTCGCCGTTGGTGTTCAGCACGAGGAGCTGCCGGCCGTCCTTCTGCATGAGCGTATGGAAATAGACGATGGCGCCGAGCCCGTGGCTGTCGAGGAACGTGGCCTTGCTGACGTCGATGATGATGCGCGGATATTTCTTTTTGTAAAGCTGCTCGAGGCGATGCTGCACCCGTTTCACGTCAAGATCGGCGATCCTGCCCTTGAGCTCAACGATGGACGCCGCATCTTCCTTTTTTACACTGACATCCGCACCACTGCCGCTCTCTACCGCCATAGCCGCACTCCCGTGTCTGTTGGTCAGTCAACCCTGCAGTTTCCCTGCAGAAGCATAGTTTACTTTATTGGATAAAAATTGTCAATTGATTCGTTAATTTAATTTATGCCGTTTTCCCCCGCAGGCAATCCACCGTTAACCGGGTATCACCGGACAATTTATAGTATATTTTCACCGGGAAACAAGCGCCTATGCCCAACCGCACCGGTTACGTCTACGACGATGTGTACCTGGAACACGAACTTGAGCCGTTCCATCCGGAATCTCCCCTGCGGCTCGCGGCGCTCCATGCGGCCATTGACGGGTCCGGGCTGGCTAAGGAGCTCGTCCGCGTCGCAAGCGTGACTGATGAGGACACCATCGCCGGACATGCGGCCGCGATACACACGGAGGAGCACATCGAAAACGTGCGCGCATGCCGGAAAACCGGCACCGCGGCCCTTCGCGCCGCGGGAGGAGTGATGGCGGCCGTTGACGCGGTTTGTTCCGGCACGGCCGACAACGCCTTCTGCGCGGTACGGCCTCCGGGACACCACGCCCACAACAATGCGCACAACGACGGTCCGTGCCAGGGAGAGGGGTTCTGCTTCCTCAACAACGTCGCCATCGCGGCCCGCTACGCCCAGAAAGCGCATGGACTCAAAAACATCCTGATCGTCGACTGGGACTATCACCACGGGAACGGCACCGAGGACGCGTTCTACGACGACCCGACGGTCTTTTATTACTCCACGCACCGGCTGAACGCGTATCCCGGGACCGGGTATCCGCATCGTACCGGCAGCGGGGCGGGGAAAGGATACAATTGCAACGTGCCCCTGCCCTCCCCGGGCAGGCCGCACGGGAGAGTGACTGACGCAGACCTTGCCGCGGCGTGGAGCGACTACCTGCTTCCCGGGCTCAAGGCCGTGAATTTCGTCCCCGACCTTATTTTCATCTCCGCCGGATTCGACAGCAGGATACATGATTCGCTCGGCGATTTTTCGATCACCGATGAGGGGTTTTGCCGCATAACAAAGCTGGTCATGAAGCTGGCGCATGAGACCTGCAGGGGAAAAATCATCTCCGCCCTTGAGGGCGGCTACGAGCCGGAAGGGATCGCGGCCGCAGGGCTCGCCCATGTCAGGACCCTTGCGGAAACCGTTTTCTGAACACTCCCGATGCGGTCGCGCTCCATCGTATTGTATTTTGCATCAACAACCGGAAAAGGAGAACTGCCATGCGGAAAACGCTTCTCGTGCTTCTCGTCGTCACACTGCTGATCGCCGGTTGCGCCGGCTGCGGTGAGATGCTGAACCGCATCACGTACATCGATGGAAGCCGGGTCGGCTATATCGTCAAATTCGCGGAGCGGGGGCTGTTCTCGAAAACCTGGCAGGGCGAAGTCAACATGGGCGGCGTTCTGAACAACGGGGTGGGCGGCGGTTCGCCGAACACCTGGTATTTCAGTCTCGACAACCAGCGGC
>JAFGDP010000135.1 GCA_016932075.1 Chitinispirillaceae bacterium
CGTGCAGGAGTTTTTGAAAAACCGGGGCATCCAGGCTGTCAGGATAAGGGGCGGGGCCGAAGAGTCTTCCGGAGGCATGATAAAGAATGAATTTACGATAGAATATCAGGGGACCTATCATGTCATGGGTGGACTGGTAAGCGATTTCGAGAACGGCCCCTTTGTCTGCGGGATAAAATCCCTGCGTGCGGTGACGAGTTCTGCTTTAAATAATCTGCTGAAGATAGAAATGACAGTTGCTTTTTACAGGTCAGGCAAATGAACACAAAAAAAGTTTTACTGCTTGTTTTAATAATCGCTGCCTTATGCGTCTGGGGTCGAAATGTTCTTTTGATATTTAAAGGTGTGCCGGATGATAATAAGACTTTTACTGAAAATCAGATAGATAAAAATCTGTTTGCTGTTCAGCCATTTGTATATAAAGGAGATTTCAGGGATCCCTTTTTCTGCAAACAATTCATGCATGATGGGAAAGGGAAGAAAACCGGGGAGCAGTCAGAAGCAGAGGTTTCCCTGCCGCAGTGCAGTGTCGGCGGTATTGTCTATAATGAAAAAAATCCAATGATACTGTTTCGCATCGGCGCTAAGTCGCTTTATGCAAAACAGGGGGATGTCATAGACTCGATAACGATTAAAAAGATAAACAGGGACTCAGTAGAGGTCGTTTATAAAAACAAGAAATTTGTTATCGGTAAATAATTTCTGGCCTGTGCGGGTAAACAATCTCGTGAAACAGTTAAGATGTATAATAAAAAAGGCAAACGAGGGAAGGTATCTTAAAGGAGAGAGCGGTTTTGTTATTTATCTGGTGCTGGTTATTGTGTTCGTCATCGGGCTTTATGCAGAAATAATCATCACATCCCAGTATTCGAGCACGGTTCGCTCAAGGCGTGATATTCATAAGCTTCAGGCATATGTTAATGCTTATTCAGGCCTGAACCTTGCGCAGGCGTTTGCAGCAGGCTATGACAGCCGCGGGCCTGGCTGGCAAACCCAGGAATTAAAGCGCATTGTCGGAGAAAATGGCCTTTTTGTCATCAGTTCGTTTCATGATGCAGGGTGGCTTCGGGTTAAGTCCAGAGGGATTTTTTTAAAGGATACGATTGTATTAAATGGCGTTCTTGGCCAGAAGGCGCCTTCCTTTACTGATAACGCATTAAACATACAGTCGTCAGCGGCTGATATTGTAATCACAGATAGGGCAAAGGTGATGGGTAATATCGGGACAACTGGCGGGAAGATCCAGATTAAGGGGAGCGGTTTTTTCAGCGGCAGTATAAAAAATCTGAGAAACTTCAATTACGATGAAAAACCTATTGAGAACGAACTGATTTTGGCTTATAACTATTTCAAGGAAAGGAAATCCGGCAGATATATCGCGGATTCGCAGTATTCTACGATGGAGAGGCATTTGGATTTTACTCATAACGACAGTGTGCTGTTTATAGACACCAGCGTTACTCTGTTGTCGGATTCTGTCGATTGCAGGGGTGCGTTCTTTTATATCCGGGGAGATTTGATGCTTGGCAATGCCGCTTGCCTGAAGAATGGCAGAGGATTTGTCCTGGGAAATATTATCGTCAAAGGTGATGCCCGGGTCAAACATTCAACTCTTGTCTCGTTCAGTAATATGACATTTTGTGATCGCGCCTATGTGCGAGGAAATATTGTCGGCGCTGATTCAATAGTCATTAAAGACAATGCGTATTTTGATTATCCATCTTTTATTTATTTATCCTCGAACAGGTCCTTTAATCCTGCGGGCAGCGGAGCAATTGTTTTAATGGGCAATGCAGTGGTAAAAGGCATTGTTGCAACCAGCAGATTCATCCGCAGCCCTTACAATGCACGTTTTATGCTTCTTGGCAGGTCCCGCATTGAGGGTTTTCTTATGTGTCCGTCAGCAGTTTCCCTGTATGGGAGCATAAGTGGAAGTGCCTTTGTCGACCGTATCATTTACCGGCAGGAAAGAAGCATTTATGAGAACTGGCTCAAGGAGCTTTCTGTTACCTATAACGACATTTCAAACATGACAGTGCCGCTTCTTTTTCCGAAAGAGTCTGTTCCGCAGTATTTACAGATAATTCAGGCGGCTTTATGATAAGAACCGTAAAATCAGCAGAAGGTATGACATTGCTTGAAGTGCTGGTCGGCATTGTTATTCTTATGATTATAGCAGTTCCGCTATTGTCTTTCACTATTACAGCCGCAAAAGCCTCAAAAACGGACGACCAGCGCATTGCGTATGCGCTTTTGCGCGGTGAGGCTGAAATCATGTATAAAAAGCGCATAGTTCCATCTCAAGGCTTGTCTATGGACATCAACGGCATAGTGTATTCGCTGTCGTGCAGGACTGACAATAAAGACGGCGACATGGTTTCCTGGTCTATGAAAGTGAAGAAGAACAGTAAATTTATTGCCGGTATAAATGGGCTGCTTTACGAACCGGTCTCTATAAAAGATTAGGTGTTGGATGATTGTTAAAAATGAAAAGGGCGTGACATTATTGGAACTGCTTGTTTCTATATTTATCGCCGGGATTGCGGTAACCCTTATTCTAGGAGCATACTCCGCCGCTATTCGCGTATGGAACAGTTACAACTGCCGGATGGAAGTGAGCAACACAGTCTGGTTGAACTATCTCAAGATTCAGCATTTATTTTCAAAAGCGGATGAAATCAGGAAAAAACCGAACAATGAATGGGAAGCGTTTAAGAATAAAGCAAAGATTGCAGAGCTTAGTTATCGCGATAATGCACTTGAATTGAAGGATTCAATAGTGCGATGGAAGGCAGAAGCCGATTCGTTTTCTCTTGAAATGGTTGACAGCAGTGGCGGCATTTCAGTCTGGCAATGTGCAGTAATGTGCTCCAAGCGCAAAGAAAAAGCAGGGATGGCATGGCGGGCGGTTTGCAGGGGCCAGGACAACGACACTCTCAGCATGGTATTCGTGAAATAGCGGAAATATTATGAATGCAATGTATCTTGATATAAAAGACACGGGCGTGGATATCGCGAATTTAACGGGAAGTCCAGTGATTCTCGGGAATGAGCCGGCACGCAGCATGGGGGTCATTCCGGTTGAACATACTCCATTGTTGCTCATTACAGACCGTGAGTTTGAAATAAAACAATATAACCAGCTGCGGTTTCTTCTTCAAAAAGATTTCCGGCTGGTCAAAGTCGACACAAATACTTTTGATTCGCTTTTTAAAAAAACCTGGCCGGAACATAGAGAAGGCGGTATTTCTTCAACCAAGCATGAAGACTTCAAGGCAAAAATAATGCAGGAGTCATCTTCGGGGAAGAAAGATTCATCACAGAACATTCAAGGGTACTCTGGTGGGTCGGTGATTGAAATGGTTGATGAGTTGTTTTCAAGGGCCGCAAAGGTCGGTGCAAGTGATATACATCTGGAACCTGCAGAGAGCGATCTAAAAGTTCGTTTCCGCCTTGACGGCCTTTTGCATCAGATAATGTCTATCCCGAAAGCGCAGCAGAACGAAATGATCTCCCGGTTAAAAATTCTTGCGCACATGGATATTGCGGAAAAACGAAGACCGCAGGACGGCCGGATATTGTTGGAAGGCAATAACCGGACCATTGATGTCCGGGTTTCTAGCATGCCAACCATCAACGGTGAAAAAGTCGTTTTGCGGCTCCTTGATCAGACCATGCAGAAGCTTGATCTTGACGTGCTCGGCATGAAAGGCAAGAATCATGCGCTGTTCAGCAATGCTATCAGCAAACCTCATGGCATGATACTCGTTACTGGGCCTACCGGTTCAGGCAAAACGACGACACTTTATGCGGCGCTTAAAGCGATCCATTCGCCGGAAATAAATATTTCCACCGTTGAAGACCCAATTGAATATCAACTTGAAGGTATCAATCAAACCCAATTTAACCCGGCTATTGATTATACTTTTGCTGCGGCAGTAAAGACCTTCCTTCGGCAAGATCCGGATGTAATAATGATAGGAGAGATACGTGACCCTGAAACCGCCAAATATGCCATTCAAGCGTCGCAAACCGGTCACCTGGTTCTATCCACCCTTCATACCAATGACGCTCCTGGTGCCGTTGTTCGCATGCTGGAAATGGGAATGGAGCCTTACCTCGTTGCAAGCACAGTAACACTTGTAATCGCTCAACGGCTTGTACGAACCTCGTGTAAAGGGTGCGGAGAGTATCGAGCTCTAAATACCATAGAACAGAAATTTCTTGAGAGAATGGGCGGTAAGGCTGAAAGGGTCTTTACCGGAAAGGGTTGCAGAGAATGCCTTAGCAGCGGCTACAGAGGAAGAATCGGAGTTTATGAAATGATGCAGATAACCCCTGAAATCCAGGAGCTTATCGCTGCTAAATCATCAACCCCGAAAATCAGGGAAAAGGCGATTGAACAGGGTATGGCTACCTTGCATCAGGAGGCAATTAAGCTTGTGACTCAGGGGATAACAACGATAACAGAGATTGAATCAGCAATTGGCTGAAAAACAATGACCGGGAGAGTGCTATATGAAAAACAAAAGTGGTTTTACACTCGTCGAACTGATGGTGGTAATCGTCGTTATCGGTATCCTTGCGGGACTGGCGATTCCTCGTTTTATGGGCGTTACGACCAAAGCCAAGCTCTCTGAGTTCAAACCTGTGCTCAAGCAGGCCGTTACGCTTTATAAGGCCTATTATGATGAGCACGAGACCTATGTCACAAAGACCGGCAATATTATGAATGGCAACGATGAGATCGGTTTCGACCTTCCGGAAGGGGAATCGCGTTTCGACTACAGTTCCGTAGAGAGACCGGACGGCGTGGTGGTCATTGCCAAGCTTAAAAAAGACGTTGGCAAATATAAAGCTGGCATGGGTGCCGACATGAATCAGAAACTCGAGAAAAATACCACAGTAAAGGATATTCCGTGGTGACCATCAGATAGCAACTATCCGTACGCTGAAAGAAATATGCCCCAATACCAGTATCAAGGGATCAACTTTAACGGTAATCGTATTTCCGGAGCTATCGAAGCTTCAAGCGAGGATGATGCAAAATCACTGCTACGCAAAGAGCGCATCAGAATAACCGCTATTAAGAAGAAAAACGAGGTGTCTTTTCACAATTTTTTCGGCGGTGTACGGCTGAAAGACCTATCGGCTTTTACCCGGCAGTTTGCCTCCATGAACTCGTCAGCCATACCCTTGGTTAGAAGCCTTGATGCCATTGCGGAACAGGCAGAGAATAAAACGCTGCAGAATGTGGTCCGCCAAATCTCAATCGACGTACAATCCGGAGTATCGCTGGCTGAAGCCCTCTCGCGTCATCCAAAAATGTTCAACAGGCTTTATTGCGCAATGGTTAAGGCTGGCGAGGCCGCAGGAATTCTTTCGGATATTCTCCTGCGACTTGCCGACTATCAGGAAAAAACAGTAGCTGTCAGGAACCGCATCCGTGGTGCATTTGCCTACCCTGCCCTTGTTGCATTGGTTGCTGTGGGTGCGCTTATTGCCCTTATGACATTTGTTGTGCCCACCTTTTCATCCATGCTTCATGAACTCGGGGCAGAATTGCCTCTTTCGACCCGGATCGTAATAGGAGCAAGCGCTATTATAAAGACTTGGATATTTCCGATACTTGGTTTAACTGTAGGTCTTGTGTTTTCGATAATATACCTCTACCAAAAGAATGATAAAGTGCGGATAATAATAGATGCGTTAAGCCTCAGATTTCCGCTGTCCGGCAATTTGCAGAAAAAAAGCGCGGTTTCGCGATTCAGCCGGACCTTTGGCGCTCTTCTCAACGGTGGAGTGCCGATTGCAGAAGCGCTCGAAATCACTTCGAATACGGCTGGAAATCGCATGCTTGAAGTCAGCTTCCATAAAGCACTTGAAGCGATCAAAAGCGGCCAGACACTGGCACAGCCGCTTAAGGAAACTGGAGTATTCCCGGCCATGGTTATACAGATGGTTGATGTGGGAGAGAAAAGCGGAAACCTGTCGGAAATGCTTGTAAAAGTCGCTGATTATTACGACACCGAAGTGGATACCGCAGTAACCGCTTTGACATCGATTCTTGAACCTGCCTTAATCGTGGTCATGGGAGTAATTATTGCCGGGGTTCTTATCGCAATGTATCTGCCGATGTTTGAGATGGTAAGCTCGATAGGGTAACTCGCTATAATAGTAGTATTGCATACTTACGGTGGTAATTACATACCGCGTAAAACTCATCTGAAATTCTACTGATCTTCAGTTAGCCTTTCATGCTTTCGTTTTTTAAAATCAATAATAAAATTATTATTTATAAGTGACAGGTCCTGATAAAACCCGCCGAACCCGGCATCAACGAATTTCTGCCGTAAGGGCTCATACTCTTCCTGAGTCACGGAACGGTTTATTTCGGGAAATACGTACGCGCGGTACAGCGGCCGGTACTGTGCCATAAGGCTGATGCAAAGATCGTGCGGGTCGAACGCCGATGTCAGAAAATCAAATATGTCCTCAGTGCCGGCAGCGCCTTCCGGAAGAACAAGATGGCGAATGCAGAGCCCATGGTATGCTATTCCGTCGCTGTCCAGGCGCAGGGGGCCGACCTGCCGGAACATCTCGCGGACCGCGGCACGGTTGATCTCGACATAGTCGGGCGCACCCGAGTAGCGTTGTGCCTGAGCATTTCTGCCGTACTTCATGTCCGGCAGATAAATATCCACGATGCCGGCGAGGAGGGCAATCACGGACGCAAGTTCATAGCCTCCGCAATTGTAAACAACAGGGAGCGAAAGGCCCTTCCGGGCAGCTTCTCTGAGCGCGCGCAGGATCCACGGCAGGAAATGGGTGGGTGTGACAAGGTTGATATTATGGCAGCCCATGGCCTGGAAGGCGAGCAAACGTACCGCCAGTCCGGAAGGTGAACACGGCGTCCCTTCGGACAGGTGAGAAATCTGATAGTTCTGGCAGAAGACGCATTTGAGCGTACAGTGGGTGAAAAACACCGTGCCGGAACCGCCGCTTCCCGAAATCGGCGGCTCTTCGCCGTGGTGGGGAAAAATGCTCGAAATGACGAGCCCGCCCGGCGCGCCGCAAAACCCGCGCTCGCCTTTCAGGCGGTCGACCGCGCACCGCCGCGGACAGAGTTCGCACGACGATGCGATGCGGTCAAGCGCCGCTATCCTTTCGTCCCATTCTTTGCCGGTCAGATACGTATACGAAGCGTGTCGCGTCATGTGCCGGCCGGCAAGGTTACTTGTTGTCAAGCTTGCGAAGGTCAACAAAATCGTCGGCTTTTTCCAGGGAGGCCGTTTCGGCGGGGCCGATATCAAAGCCGAACTTCCGGGGGTTTTCCGAGATGATCATCAGGGCGATGACGCGGGGAATGTATTCGTTGGTCTCTTCGGCAAGGTACCCCATGCGGTAAATGTACCAGAAGTCGCGGTTGCGTATGGGGTCGTCTATCTTCCGCAAAGCGCCCATGATACGGCCTTCGCCCGCATTGTAGGCGGCCATGCACAGCATGACCGAGCTTTTGCCGCCGAATATGCCGATGAGGTCCTTGAAATATTCAGCGGCGGCGGAAGTCGCTTTCACCGGGTCGGTTCTTTCGTCAATCCCCTCTTCGAGTTTGAGGCCGAACTGCCGGGCGGTGGCGGGCATGAACTGCCACAGGCCGCGTGCCCCTGCCGAGCTCAGGGCCATGGGGTTGAAGCCGCTTTCAAGCATAGACACATACGCCAGCTCGACGGGGAGTTTTTTTTCCCTGAACGTACGCTGGATCATGGGAAAATATTTGTCTTTGCGTTTTATATACCTGCCGATCACCTCGTGCAGGCTGCCGGAATAGACCCCGAGGTGATGTTTGACGCGTTTTACCATCTCTTTGGGGATATGGTAATCCGACTCGCCGAATCGCATCAGTATCTCGTCGATGGTCCGCTCGAGGGGATCGGAATAGAATTTTCCGAAATCATCCTGGTCGAGCCTGCTCTGGAGCGACGAGAGCGACTTTTCCTTTGCCTCTATTTCCCTGATGAGCCGTTCAAGGTCGTCTTTGTTCGCCTCCGGGTTGCTGCGGGCCGAGGCGATGCGTTTGTCGTAATCGTCAAGGTCTTTCCTGATGGTCTGCGCTTTTTCCATGAGTTTCTGGTACTGGAAGGCCCGGACGATAAAAAAAGCGGTGACCGCCGCAGAAACGACAAGAATGGCGCCGACCGCATAAAGCCATTTGTGCCTCGTGCTCCGGTTCGCGCTGTACATTGTTCTCAGCATATTGGTCTGCGTGCGGCCGAGGCTCCCGCGCTCAATGACCCTTTCGAGCCGTTTGCCGTCCTTCATGAGCTTCTGGAGGTCGCCGGCGTCGAGTTTTTTGTCAACGAGTTTCTGTTCCACTTCCATGGTGAACGACGAGCGCCTGGTATCATCCGGGCCGTCCTTTGCTCCCTGCGCAACGCCTGAAGCGTCCGGGTCCCGGCTCTTGTTCTGCCGCGCCTCTCTGACGGCCTTCTTCATGAACGGGGATATCATGTCTTCATGGGTGACGAGCCCGGTGTCAATGATGTTTTCCGCCTGAGGGGGGGAGAGATCGAGCTCGAATTCCGAACAGACCAGTTTGAGGCGCGGGCCGGACTTGCCGAACCCGAGCTCATCGCCCGTGGCGATCTCTTTTTCGGTGATTTTAACCTCATTGATATACGTGCCGTTCGTGCTCTGAAGGTCCTGGACCATGATGCGTTCCGGCGATTTGTAGACGATCGTGTGGTGTCCGGAAACGCCTTTTTCGGAAGGGTGGAGGACTATGGTGTTCTGCGAACTCCTTCCGATGCTGACGGCCCCGTCAGGCAGGGGATAGCGTCGGCCGACTTCTTTTCCGCGGGTGACTTCAAGGTAGAAATAACTCATGGCCCCTCATACGCATTTTTTGCCCGACGGATAAAATACACCGGGCCACAGGAGTTTGACAGAGGTAATGATTCTGCAGTATGCGTAAACAGCCACGTGCACGGCAGCGGGTTCAGCATGGCCCCGCGTCCGGAGGCCGAGGTCAAACCGGAAAACTCCTTTGGGGTTTTCCGGAATCCTTTTTACACGGCCATGAATTGAGGTATATTTATCGGCTTTGGAACACCGGCAATATCAGGAACGTGATCGGGAGGAGTGTCCATGAACCGACGGAAATTTCTGGCTGCTGCCGCAGGGCTTGCGCTTGTTTCTTGCGCGCGGGAGAATAAGCGGGCGAGCCGCTATGACCCCCATGAATGTCCTTTCTGTCCGCTGAAAAAGGGCGTCTGCCGCTACTGCAACGGCTCAACAAAGTGCGAATTCTGCAACGGCACCGGCAAGAGAAAGGTCTCTGTTCCGGGCCTTCCTGCAAAGGGGATCGCCGCGTCAGCATATGAGGAAACCTGCCCTCACTGCGGCGGCAGGGGTGTGTGCAGGTATTGCGGCGGCACAGGGAAATGCTGGGCCTGCGACGGGACCGGGAGGGTTGACTCGTGGGATTTTTATTCCAAAGCGCAGAAAAGATAAAAAATTATCATGAATCTCAGGCCCGTATGTCTGATTATAAGGGACGGATGGGGAAAGGGAAAGGACGAGCCGTCCAACGCGATCTTTATGGCGAAAACGCCATTTACTGATGCGTATGAAAGGGATTTTCCCACCACGCTCATCGAGACCTCGGGCCTGAGCGCCGGCCTGCCGGAAGGGTACCAGGGCAACAGCGAGGTCGGGCACCTCAACATAGGCGCCGGCCGCATCGTGTATCAGAGCCTTACGCGCATCGACAAATCGGTCTCAGACGGCGATTTTTTTGAAAATCCCGCGTTTCTGAACGCCATCAGGTTCGCCGATGAGAGACACGGCACCCTGCACCTCGCGGGACTGATACAGGAAGAGGGCGTTCACGCCGTCACGCGCCACTGCGTCGCTCTCCTTGAGATCTGCAGGAAAAAACGTTTCGACCGGGTGGTTATCCACGCGATAACCGACGGCCGCGACACCCCGCCAAAGTCCGCGGACAAACACCTTTCGCTTCTCGAGAAAGGGATTAACAAGACCGGTATCGGACGCATCGCCACGGTCACGGGCCGCTACTATGCCATGGACCGCGACAATCGCTGGGAGCGTACCGAGCGCGCCTACCGCGCCGTCATGCAGGGGGAGGGAGAAAAGGTCAGGAGCTGGCGCGAAGCGGTGCAGAATGCCTATGCGGCGGGAGAGGGCGATGAGTTCATCAAGCCGCGCATTATCGGCTACGGGGGGGTCTCGGAAAACGACGCGTTCATTTTTTTTAATTTCCGGTTTGACCGCACCCGCCAGTTGACAAAAGCACTTGTCGAGCCGCAGTTTACGCACTTTGCCAGGACGTTCACGGTGCGGCATTTCGTGGCCATGACGCACTATTATGACAACGGGAATTTCATCGAGGCGTATCCCGAGGTCGAGAACAGGAACATCCTCGGGGAAGTGCTCGCCGGATCGAACATACGGCAGTTCCGCTGCGCCGAGACCGAAAAGTACGCCCACGTGACGTTTTTTTTCAACAGCCTGCGCAACGAGCCGTTTTCTGGAGAGGATCGCGTGCTGGTGCCGAGCCCCAAGGTTTCAACCTACGACCTGAAGCCCGAGATGAGCGCTTTTGAAGTGCGGGACCGGCTTGTGGAGGCCGTGAACGGCGGGAAGTACGGGGCGGTAATCTGCAATTTCGCCAACGGCGACATGGTCGGCCACACCGGCGTGTTCGATGCGATTGTCAAGGCGGTCGAAACGGTCGACGCCTGCGTGCACGACGTGGTCGAGGCCGTGCGCCGTCAGGGGGGAGTCTGCATCGTGACGGCCGACCACGGCAACGCGGAGCAGACGAAGCTCGGCGACGGCTCGCCCATGACGGCGCACACCGTGAACCCTGTGCCGCTGACCGTCATCGGCGCCGGGCCCGTCAAGCTCCGGAGCGGCGGAAAGCTCTGCGACATCGCCCCGACGGTGCTGGAACTTCTCGGTTTGCCGCAGCCGGTGGATATGACCGGCAGGTCCCTCGTTTCAGGATGACTGCGGGCAGGACATGAAAATAACTATTTGTCAACTCAACCCTCTTGTCGGCGACGTGGCCGGGAACGCGCGGCGCGTCTGCGACGCGGCTGCGGCGGCATCCAAGGAGAAGGCGGACCTTGTCGTTTTCCCGGAACTGTTCATTCAGGGGTATCCGCCGCGCGACCTGCTGGAGCAGCGCTGGTTCCTGCGCAGCAGCCAGAAAGCGCTTGAATCGGTGGCCGCATGTTCAAAACGTTTTCCCTCGACCGGCATCCTTGCGGGCTCGGTCCTGCCCAGCGGTCTGCCGCGCGGGAGAAGGCTGTACAACGCGGCGGTGCTTATTATCGACGGGGCAATAAAATTCAGCCAGCCGAAGACCCTCCTGCCCGTCTACGACGTTTTCGACGAAACGCGGTATTTCGATCCTGCCCGCAAAGTGAAGGCGTTCGGATTCAAAGGGGAACGGCTCGGCATAAGCATCTGCGAGGACGCGTGGAACCATGAGGAGCTCTGGACGGGCCGATTGTACGAAAGAGACCCTGTCGCCGAGCTGGCAGAAGGAGGGGCGACGCTGTTCATCAATATCGCGGCATCTCCGTTTCATATGGGCAAGGAGAACCTGCGGGCGTCTTTGGCCAGGAAACATGCGAAGAGGCACGCGGTGCCGTTTCTCTATGTCAATCAGGTCGGCGGCAACGACGAACTGGTTTTCGACGGCAACAGCATGTTTTTCGATGCGAAAGGCGTCCTTCGCGTTCATTGCCCGGCTTTTACCGAGGCCGTGGTGGCCATCGACACCGAAGCGGGCGGAAAGCCCCTGTCTCTGCCGGATTTCGACACGGAAGGGGCGGTGTACGGGGCGCTGGTGCTCGGCGTCAGCGATTATGCAAAAAAATGCGGCTTTTCGAAGGCGCTCATTGGACTGTCCGGAGGGGTTGATTCGGCGCTGACCGCGGCCCTTGCGGCAAAGGCGCTCGGCCCGGAGAACGTCTGGGGAGTGGCGCTGCCCTCGCGTTACTCGTCGGAAGGAAGCGTTAACGACGCGCGGAAACTCGCCGAGAACCTCGGAATAGAATTTTCTGTTATTTCAATTGAAAAACCGTTTGCCGCTTTTCTGGAGACGCTCGCTCCTTCTTTTGAAGGGACCGTCCGGGGTATCGCGGAGGAGAACCTTCAGGCGCGCGTGCGCGGCACGCTTCTCATGGCCCTGTCGAACAAATTCGGGCATCTGCTTCTGTCGACCGGCAACAAGAGCGAGCTGGCCGTGGGGTACTGCACGCTGTACGGCGACATGAACGGCGGTCTCGGCGTACTGTCCGACCTTACCAAAGAGATGGTCTACAGGCTTGCGCGGTTTGTCAATACTTCTGCCGGACATGAGGTCATTCCGTCCTCCACGCTTGAGAAGCCGCCCTCGGCCGAACTGCGGCCGAACCAGACCGACCAGGACACCCTGCCGCCCTATCCGGTGCTCGACGCCATCCTTGAAGGGATCGTGGGAAAGGGCGCTTCGGCCGGCGAACTCATCGAACAGGGATTCGAGGCAAAGACAGTCAAATGGGTCTGCGGGGCGATCGCAGGAAGCGAATACAAGCGGCGCCAGGCCGCTCCCGGCCTCAAGGTCACCCCGAAGGCGTTCGGCATGGGCCGGAGATTTCCGATTGCGGCAAAATACGATTGGTGATCGATTGCCTTTAATCCTGACACTATGGCCGCCCGCGCGCGATATTCATGTGATACTGCTGTAAGAAATAACCGGCTGCCGGGGGATCACTGAATTTTACGCCGTTGCTGCTCCTGTTTTATATCCAATTCCTGCAGCTTTTCCAATGCCTCTTTCTGGGTATTAATAATTCTGGAAAGGCTGTCGAGCTGCCTGATCTGCTTTCGTGCGGCAGAGCGCAGATCCGTGTTTTTTTCACGGACATCCTCGATCTCTCTTTCCAGGGCGTCTCTGAGGGTACTGAGCTGTCGATAGCTATCCAGGATTTTCCGGCATTCATCACCATCTTTCCCCTGGCGCCGTCTTTGAACATTTGTTTTTGCAAGAGAATCCGCCAGCACTTCCGCTTTGTCGTAACTTGTTTTTTGTGTAAACTTACCCGGCGATGCACAATAAAACGCGGTGCTTGCAGCCATGAACAGCACGCCGTAAAAAATAGAGCACCTGACCGCAGTTCCTCTATTCATGGTTTCTCCATGCTTTCCTTCTTCTTGCCGCCACGGCGGTCAATGACAAGATTGCTCTTGCAGAAGGATTTCGCATACTTTTTCAGCTCCGCGATAATTTCACCAACGCGAATAAAATTTTCAAGATACGTTTTTTCACTGCTTACGGCGGCAATAGAAACAGTCATTATTGGAAAGGTCATGGTGATTCCCTGGCGGTTTACGCTGGAAATTTGTCCGGCCTCCCTGTCTTCAGGATTATAATAATTCACTATCTGCTCGTCAAATTTTTTTATGACCGCTGTACATATATCCTCAAACCTGTCAGGTGAGGTGATCAAGGCGAAATCGTCGCCCCCGATATGCCCGATAAAATCAGCCTTATTCCCTGCATCGCGACTGCATTCCTGGATTATCGCAGCGGTATTCTTTATAACCTCGTTTCCCCTGCTGTAGCCGTACCGGTCATTGAAAGGCTTGAAATTATCCAGATCGAACATGCAGAAGGCAAAAGGCTGCGAGCTTTCAATCTTTTTTTTCACCGCATTTTCAATGGCAGTGCCGCCGGGAAGCCTCGTCAGGGGACTCGAGTCCATGTATATTTCTTCCAATTGCACAAGGCGTGCGGCCATTGTATTAAATGCCGCCGACAAATCACCCAGTTCATCCCTCTTTATTACCGTGGGCAGGTTCTTGAAATTCCCCTGCGATACAATATCGGTGGCCATTTTCAGCGTCCTGATTGAACGGATTATCCCGCTAATGATTATCAAGGCGATGAAAATCGCGATAATTATACCGGATATAGACATAATAGAAACAATACGGAACGTCGAACTGCCCAGTTCCGCTGCTTCCCGGGTTTTATCCATCTGGCTCTTTTTTGACGAAACAGCCAGCTCTTTAAGGAGCGTAATCTGCTGATCAAGCGTATGCTTTCGCAGCGAGTCCGCTATGCTGTACGATCGAGATCCGGGTGTTCTCAGATGTGAGAAGACGCCGTCATTAAAATATGCATGATACCAGGAATGAAGCCGTTCTATCTCCGGAAAGGAGGATGGCAATTTTTCGACCGGCAATTTTCTGATTTCTTTACAGGCACTGAGGAATTCCTCGTCCCTTTTCCAGAAAAGCGAAAACATATTGTGGCTTCTCAGAATCATGCACCGCTGACCGTAGGATTCCTGCGCCAGCAGTATTTCAATCAGATCTCCGGCCACTCTGTTCACCACGATGTCTACGGAGACGATTTCACTGTTGATGCGGTTGACGAGATCAAGGCGGAGAAGGGTGAATATTAAAATACCGAAAATCAGGACCAGGATCGGAACATATCCCAGCAGTATTTTACTCCCGATGGTAAGTGTAAGGCGGAGAGGCGGTATTTTCATAGGAAATAAGTTTAATAAAATTGATCAGTGCAGCGATTGATTCTGCATCTCCTGCTGGATGCCCCTGAACCGGTATTCCCGGGTCTTGAATGCCGCTGCGACATCAGGGTCGAAGTGGCTCCCGCCGCCTTCCTGAATCATCCGGCACGCGTACTCGTGGCTGAATGCGGGCCGGTAACAGCGCTTCGACATCAGCGCGTCGTAGACATCGGCGCAGGCGACAATGCGTGCCGCAAGAGGGATTGCCGCGCCCTTGAGACCGTAAGGGTAGCCGCTGCCGTCCCACTTCTCGTGGTGCGACCACGTCACGTCCACGCCCATGAGGAGGAACTGGTTGTCAGGATGCCGTTCCAGAACCTTGGCGAGCGTAATAGCACCAAGCGCGCAGTGCTTCTTCATCTCAGCGAACTCCTCCGAGGTCAGTTTCCCGGGCTTCAACAAGATGGCATCGGGAGTGCCGACCTTCCCGATGTCGTGAAGAGAGGCGGTCAGATACAGGTTTTCGACGAACACGCCGGTCAGCTGCGTCACGTGCAATCTCATCTCCCGCATCTGCTCGGCCAGCACCCTGCTGAAGGTCTGGACCCGCTCGATATGCCGGCCGGTCTCGTCATCGCGGGTTTCGGCGAGCTTGGCGAGCGCGAAGATGGTCGCCATCTGGGATGCCGTGACCTCTTTGACCTTCTCCGCGATCCGTTTTTCGAGCTGCAGGTTGTGCGACATCATCTCCGCCTGAAGCTGACTCAGGCGCAAATGCGTCCTGATGCGTGCAAGCACCTCCTGTTCCAGGAAGGGCTTTGAAATGTAGTCAACGCCGCCGACACGCAAGGCCTCGACTTTGTCGTCCACATCCTGGAGCCCGCTGAGGAAGATGATGGGGATGCTCCGCAGCCGCTCGTCCTGCTTGAACCATTTGCAGACGTCAACGCCGGACATCTCCGGCATCTGGACGTCCAGGAGGACGAGATCCGGAGGGTCTGCCGCTGCCGCTTCTATGGCGAGCCTGCCGCTCGTGACCGGTCGCGGGGCGAAACCGCCGCGTTTCAGGACTGTGGCCAAGAGTTGCAGGTTCTCGGGGACATCATCAACAATGAGAATATTGCTGCCTTGCACGTTATCGGTCACTTTGTTCCTTTTTTCCCCGGATCAGGAGGTCCCGGATACCACCGTAGTCAAAGAGGTCCGCCATTTGCCGAAGAGCAGTGGCCACATTCGGGTCCGTGATCCGAATGGTCTCGATGAGATCAATAACTTCGTCGTAGCGCGCGGCAATCACCGCCTTTCGGAGCTTGCCAAGGACTCTCTGAGGAAGCGCCCGGAGCGCATCCTTGTCAAGCGGGTGCTCCGTCATCCCGGTGTCGGGCTTGACTGTCTTTTCGTGCCTGCCAGCAAGGCCGGTGATGCCGCTGTCCATCACTTCCCGCACCTTTCGCATCATGGCTTCCGCAGTGAACGGCTTGCTGAGGAAAGGTATCCCCGGGTCGAACTCACCGTGGCGGACGATTACGTCGTCGGTATAGCCCGACATATAGATGACCTTGAGTGCCGGCCTCGTCTTTTTCAGCTGTTGAGCGAGCATCCATCCGTTCATCCGCGGCATCACAACGTCGGTAAGGAGAAGTTGGATATCGCCCGCGTGTCCCGCGCTGACCTTCAGCGCCTCATCCCCGTCCGCGGCAATCAGCACCTTATAGCCGGCCAATTCAAGGATCCTACCGGCGATCGTGCGCAACTCTTCCTCGTCCTCAACCACGAGGATGGTCTCGGTTCCCGTGGTCTGTTTCGGGACCGTGGGGGGCTTGATGACTGTCGCTTTGGTGCCCGAAAGGTCCCGCGGCAGATAAATTTTAAACGTGGTCCCCTGGCCCGGCTCACTGTAGACAAGGATATCGCCGTTGCTCTGCTTGACAAAGCCGTGCACCATGGAGAGGCCGAGACCCGTGCCCTTGCCTTTTTCCTTGGTGGTGAAGAAGGGCTCGAAGAGCCGGGCTTTGGTCTTCTCGTCCATGCCGCAGCCCGAGTCCGTTAGCGTGAGCCGGACATAGGATCCGGGCTTCAGGGCCATGTGGCATGCCACGTACTCCTCGTCGATTTCAGCGTTGGAGGTCTCGATAGTGAGTCTGCCGCCCTTGTGCATCGCGTCGCGGGCGTTGACCACGAGGTTTATGAGCACCTGCTCGATCTGGCCCGGGTCGGCCCTGACCACGCCGAGGTCCGGCGCGAGCACCAGGACCAAGTCGATGTCTTTGCCGATGGTCCGCCGGAGCATCTTGTCGAGATCCGTGGCGACCTGGTTCAGGTCCAGCGCTACGGGCTGCAGAACCTGCCTGCGGCTGAAGGCCAGGAGCTGGCGGGTCAGCACGGCCGCGCGCTCACCGGCGTTCTTCACTTTCAGGAGATCATTTCTTACTGGATCACCCTCGCGCATATCCTCAATCGCGAATCCCGTGTAGTTCAGGATCACGGAGAGAAGATTATTAAAATCGTGCGCGATGCCGCCCGCGAGGCTGCCGATGGCCTCCATCTTCTGCGAC
>JAFGDP010000011.1 GCA_016932075.1 Chitinispirillaceae bacterium
CTCGATCATTGACCCGAGCGGCATCGACTCCGTGTACTGGACCCTGAATGGTACGCGCGCCGGCGACATGACGCTCGTGAGCGGCTCTACCACCAATTACGAACTGCTCGACACCCTCACCACCTTTCGTTCAAACAGCATCGTAATCCATGCCATTGACGGGTCAACGCGGCGCAACCGGGACAGTGCAGTTGTTGTCCTTGACTATAACCTGCCCCCGGCAACGAGCGACACTACCGTGTCAACAAACCGGAACGTTGCCAAAACCTGGACCCTGAACGTGCAATCAGGTGACAGCGATCCCCTGACCTGGTCGCGGCTGAACTCACCCGCGAACGGGACCGTGTCCGGAACGCTTCCTGCCGTTACCTATACACCGACAACCAACTGGGCCGGCGTTGACAGCTTCTTTGTCCGCGTGACCGACGGGTACTGGAGCGACACGGCAAAAATCAGAATTACCGTGGCCAATACATTGGTCGCACCGACAATCGAAACCGAACCCGGGAATGTAACGGTCAATAAGGGCCAATCCGCCTCCTTCTCCGTGAACCTGAACACCGACGTCAATCCGGCCCCTGACTACCAGTGGTTTAAGCAGGGCACCGCGACCGCCGTGTCAACCAACGCAACCCATACCATAACCGCGACAACCTATGCCGACGCGGGCAGTTACCGGGTGATCGTGTCCAATTCCGCAGGCAGGGACACCTCTGCCTGGGCAACGCTCACGGTGAATGATGTTACCCCGCCAACCGTGACGCTTACTTCTCCGGCGAATAACGCGACCGCGGTGAATATTCCGGTCACATTGTCATGGAGCGGATCAGACGACAACGCGATTGCGTCTTACAGCGTCTTTTTCGGTACCACCAACCCGCCGCCGACCACGCCGGTGGCGCAGAACCTCACCTCTGATTCCTATTCGCCAACAGGCATAAACTACGGCACCACCTACTACTGGCGCGTCGAGGCGAGCGACGGGGTGAATACGGGGACGAGCGTGGTGAGGTATTTCAGAACAGGTTCTCAGGCAGCAATAACTGTTCATCCGGCGCTATACGACACATTATGCATACCGGACGATTCCGCTCGTTTCGCAGTGACCGCCACCGGAAGCGGAACCATCGCGTATCAGTGGCTGCGGAATGGGTCAGCCTATACCGGATCAGGCGCATCAACCGGAACCATTTCCATTGGCCCCGGTAATGGCAACGATAATGATACATTCACATGCGTCGTTTCAAACGAATTCGGAATGCCGGATACAAGCAATAAGGGAACGTTAAAAGTAGGCAATCGTATACGCACTATTACCTATGGGACCGGAAGCGGAACTATTTCTCCTGTAAATCCGTGCGTTCTGATGGGACAAAACCAAACTTTCACTGTTGTTCCGGAAAGCCGGACAGTAATTGCAAAGCTATTCAAAGGCAATTCACCGATCACACCTGCAACGACTGTTTCTTTTACTAATGTCACTACGCCGGACAGTGTCAAAGCAACGTTTTTCCAAGTACCAGTGATAATGAAACGCATCCAGAGTCTAGGAAGGACATTCACCATGGGATTCAATAATTATTTTTCCGCGGCGCCAGCGCATCCCGTTACACTGACTTATAATTTTTATATGGACAGTACGCAAGTCACGCAAGAAACATACAGCTCCCTCGCCTCTGCATGGCCCTGGCTCTATGAAAGCTGGTCTATGGGTAGCAATTATCCGGCATGGAAAATGGGATGGTATGATGCGATTTATTATTGCAACCTTCGCAGCAAAGCAGCCGGCCTTGATACCGTCTATAGCTACCAAAGCCGCACAGGGCAACTTTATGGTTCCTCGGGATATACGGAAGACCTTGTTTTACATGATCTGGAAATTCATTATGACAGAATCGGGTACCGCCTCTGCACTGAAGCGGAATGGGAATTCGCCTATCGCGCAAACGGCTCAACAGATTACTATTGGGGCGACGATTATGATGCAAATTACCCGGTTACTTCCACAGATTCATCGAAAACCAACAATAACGCATGGTGGTGGGGTAATGCTGGAAGCGACTTGCATCCTGTCGCTCAAAAACTACCAAATGCTTTTGGATTATACGATATGGTGGGTAATCTCGCTACCATGTGCAACGATCTTACCTCCGCATCATTTCCTCTTAAACCACTGGAGTATTTTACAGGTACAACACCTTTGACCGATCCGGTAGGTGAGGATAATGTGAATGGGATAATTTATCGAAGCTATCCTCTCGGATCACCAGAAGCACTCGCCGCTTTTTATCGCGCCAATTATTCCAAAAACGGCGATTCCTTTGGAATGGGTATAAGAGTTGTCCTCCCTGCGCAACCTATTGATACGGTGATTACTAGCCAATAATCGTTATATCAAGGGGTATTATTCTTAAAATCTCTTTGTAAATTTTTTATCAATGATTTATTGGGTTGCTCATTAAAAAAAGGGCGGCTCAATCTTCTAGAACCGTCCTCTGAGAGAGGCTATTCATCATCCATCCTCAGCACCTCCTGACAACACCGACCCAAGCTTTTTTAAAACTCCCGCCCTGATCCGTTTGTCCTCGATCCGCCGCACCCACTCGCGGGCGCGGCGTTTGCTGAAGGAGCGCGGATACGACATCTCAGGGAAATAAGTGAAATTCCTGTTCCTGCGGGTTGAAACATAGAGGCAATCAATGAGCGCTTTTTCCGGCGTGGCGATAAGGAAAGAACCGGGTCCCCGGTACCACTCATATCCCTTGAAAAAGGAGGGTGCTATGCGATGGACAAAAAACGTGCCGAGCCTGGTGCGAACGGTCCGCGTGTGCGTGGTGGACGCAACGGTTATTGACTGCGGTATCTGCCCGATGATTCCGTGCAAATGCAGCGCGCTGGTAAACGAAATATATGCCGGACCGCCCTGAATGAGGTGGTGCGCCAGGACATAGGGATAGTATCGTTCATTGCCGCCTCCCAGAGCAAGCATCCAGAGGCCGCGACGAAGATGTAATATGGCCCCTTGTTTTTCCAGAAAACGAAGCGATTGTACCAGCGAGGAAAGCGAACCGCCGCGGAGCACATGCAGTTCGCGCGTGGCGAATACCGGTCGGTCCAGCCTGATGATCGCCTCAAGTACTGATCCCATCAGGCATCCTTTTTTTCAACCCGGGCAAGATACTGGTCAATGACCAGCTGCATCTCTTCAAACGCGGCGTGGGTTCCATACTGTGCATGGTCGTCAGGGGCGAGATAACCGGCAACCGTGTCGCTGAAGCGCTGATAGTCGATTGCAAAGATATTCCTTCGGGCTTTGTCAGCCATGTCCACTGCGATCGGCGGAAGGTCATCAGTAACGTGCGGCCTCAGGATATAAATATCAAAAATGTCCCGAGCCTGCACGGCACTCCTTTGGGCGAGCGCGGTTATTTTCTGGATCAACGCGGAGCGGGCAGGATAGTGCGGCGCCATGAACGGCGCAATACGCCAGTTTTGCAGCACTGTTGAAGCGATGGTCTGCACCACGGGAATATCTGAAAATCCGCGTCTGGAGAATTCAATCTTTGTAAACAGATCGAGACCATTACGCGTCATCAGGTGGATTTTAAACCACTGGGTCGTTTCGGTCTGTTTTGAAACGCGCATATCCGGTATTTTGATGCGGTTAATTCCGTAAACCGAGAGTGAATCGAGGAATGTCTTCATCGAAAGGATTTTTATCACGATGTCTTGAAGCCGGACAACCGGCAGGTTGACGCAGTCAAGGTCCATGTCCTCGGAATAGCGGGGGCTGTCAAAATAAAAACGAATGTTGGAACCGCCTTTGAGCGCAATGGTCAAAGGCTTGGTCTCTCGCACGAGCCTGCGGAGAAATTCCAAGTGGAAAATTTCACGCACCTGCAGCGGTGACAGAGGTTCAGTGGTCATAATATGTATTATAATTTAGGCAATATATAAATTGCAATACAATATTATATATCCTTATCCGGTCTTCCTTGTATTATAGAATCGATCGTTACGGAATCCGCACCTGGTGCGATAATTTCCATCTTCGGTTCCCGGGCCGATGGATCGGCCAAACCGCATTCGGACCTGGATATTGTCCTCAAACAGCAGCATCCCATCGATAAAAAAGTCATGAACAGGATAATTATTATGTTCTCGGAATCAGACCTTCCATTCAGGGTCGATGTTCCGGACTGGCACACCATCAACCCTGAATTCAAGCGTATTATCGAATCCGGCTTCAATCCCCTGCCTTATCATTATCTCGTAAAAAAAGGGCGGCCACCTTTTACGGAAACCGCCCCCTGAGAGAGGCTAATGAATTACTTCATAGCCAAGATCAATACACGAACGGGATCTCCTGCGCGCCGTTGCTGTTCTTTACCATCAGCACATAGGAGCCCGACGAAAGCGTCTTGTCGTTGATAGACACCTGAACACCCTGGTCAACCAGTTTGCTTGTGACCGCACCTGCAACCTCCTGGCCGCGCATGTTGAAGAGCCTGATCTGCGGGGTCTTGGATGTCTGGTCAAGCGCGATCTGGAAGGTGGTTTTGTTGAGACGCTTGTATGATACCATAGCTTTAGAAGCCGGCGAAATAGCAGAACCATCCTTTACATCGGTAGTTGCGATAAATTTTATCCAGTTCAGTTTCATGGTCCTTGCCGAACCGGTAAACACACAGACTAAGTTTTGAACACCGGTCTGGGTAGCACTCATCGCTACTTCGTCGGTTGTCCTCCAAGTGGTCAAACCGCCGGTACTTGCAAGTGGAACTGTCGCAAGCAAAGTGCCGGTATTTGATCCGACGCGTATCTGCATAGAGTTGCTTGCATTGGTAGAGGCATAACGGGCGATTACACGTCCGGCCCTGGAAAAATCAACGCTATCATACCGTACCCAGCCGTTGTTACCGATATCCGTGACCATATGTCCGAGCGGCTCGCCGCCGTCAACGCGGGCAATACCAACGCCGTTGATTGCATTTCCTGTTCCAGTGTGCGAACAACGGTCTACATGGATGGTGTCACCAACCTTGGGTACTCCCACGCCCCTATATGTTTTCGGTATCGACCAGTTCCTGGTCGGGGTGATCGGGCTTACAAGGTTTGTACCACTGAACTGGAAATATTCCGCCCCTGTCGACCGCAAGTATGAGGCTGAAAGTAATGTCCCACCGTACTCATCTCCTCCGCAATGCCAGAATAAATGCCATTTATTTTTAAAATACACGCACCCTGGATGTAAAGTACCAGCCGCAGAAGCCCGATTAGTTCCCATAAGCCAGCCGCGGAATGTGTATGGCCCCTTTAAATCGGAAGCCGTGGCACAACCACACTGTTCAGCGCCGCCGGGATAATAGGCCGCATAAATATGGTACCACAAATTACTCCCGGTGGGTTTGATCCACCACTGTCCCTCTACATAGTGCTGGCCGTCAGGGTAAAATTGTGAATTCACGAGCGTAGTAACGGTACCGGTAACCTGGTCGCCTGCAGCGTTCAATGCTCCAATATAGTTGAAATTCGGCGTTCTGCCGGTTTTACACCAGGCAAGATAGTTTGTGTTTGTGCTTCCGGCGCCGGTATCCATAATAACATAAGGATCAAGACCGTCATCCTGCACCGATCCTGTACGTGAACCCGCGATCATCATTGGCTGCGCATCAGCGGTGAAAGGTCCTTGAGGACGGTCCGCTGTTGCGTGGCCGTTGTAAAACCGGCCATTGGTGGTCCATTTCGCCGGAAAATACAAATGATACTTTCCCCCAAAATATACGACCGTTGGCGCCCATAAACAGCCGCTCCGGTTGCTCCAAGGAACATTATTCTCAGTTAAGGCGACTCCGTGGCTTGTCCAGTTGACCATATCCGTTGTTGACCAGCAGCGGATGTTGAAAATCTGTAGGTCAGCATTATTGTCCTGCGTGCAGTACAGATAGAGCGTATCGTTGAATACCGACGGTGCAGGATCGGCCGTGCTGATGCTGCCGGGGATACACGGATTTTCCGCGATAACTCCGGCCGGATACACGAGCATCAAGGCGAAAATCACTACAACGATTCCACGCACACCAATTTTAAATCCTGCTTCTGCCTTGGGTCTCATAAACTCACCTTTCCCTTTCTCAAAGTAAATAGAACCGTCACCTGATTACCCCCTCTCCCCACCATGAACCCCCTTTCCTGATTCAAGCTATAATGATGGGTTTTAAAAATTACCGCTGAATTTAATCATCCAGTACCAGTGTTTATTCTGCAC
>JAFGDP010000136.1 GCA_016932075.1 Chitinispirillaceae bacterium
CATGCTGAGCAAACGGATCATCGCCTGCCTTGACGTACGCAACGGCAACCTGGCAAAAAGCGTGCGGTTTGTTGACACAAAGGACATCGGCGACCCGGTCAGGGCGGCAAAACAGTACTATGACCAGGGACTGGACGAGCTGGTGTTCTACGACATCACGGCATCGAGCGACAAGCGCGACATCATGATCGACGTGGTGAGCGCGGTCGCCTCCCAGGTCTTTATCCCCTTTTCCGTTGGCGGGGGCCTTCGTACCGTTGAGGACTGCACGGCGGTCCGGCTTGCCGGCGCTGAAAAGGTGAACGTCAATACGGCCGCGGTAGCGAGACCGCAACTGATCGCCGAGGCGGCCGGGGCGCTCGGAAGCCAGGCAGTGGTGCTCTCCATGGACGTGCTGCGCGTCGGCCCCTCCCCTGCAACGCCTTCGGGGTACGAGATCGTCACCCATGGCGGCCGTACCAGGACCGGCATTGACGCGCTCGCGTGGGCAAAGCGCGGTGAAAAGCTCGGCGCCGGAGAACTGGTGATAAACTCCATTGATGCCGACGGGACTAAAGAAGGATATGAGATCAACCTGATCGCCATGATCTCCGAAGCGGTCCGCATACCGGTCATTGCCTCGGGCGGCGGCGGCGCGCCGGAGCATCTGTACGACGTCCTGACCAAAGGCAAGGCCGACGCGGCACTGGTCGCTTCGGTCCTGCATTATGGCGAGTATACGGTGCGTCAGATCAAGGAGTATCTGCGCGACCGGGGCATCAAGGTGCGAATGGCATAGCCGGAACCACCGGAACAGAAAGCCCAGCGGATGCGAATGCTCCTTTCATTCCTCTCGTCAATACGCTTCCTCCTGCTCCTGCTCGCGCTGCTGTGCCTGGTGTCTATAATCGGGATCATCATTCCCCAGGGCGGCGATCCGGGCCGTTACCTGTCGCACTACGGCGCCTTTTTTGCCGCGGTTGTCACGGCATGCGGATGGGATCGCGTCTTCTCCTCGCCATGGTTTATCATACCGCTCGGTCTGCTCTGCCTGAATCTTGTCGCGTGCATCGGTGTCCGGTGCAGGAGCTGGTGGACACTTTTTCCGTCCGTGTCACGGTCATCCTTGACCGTGACCGGCTCCCTTATGCTCCATGCCGGGATCCTGTTCCTCGTTGCCAGCGGCATCATGCAGTACTATTTCGGCGCCACACAAACGGTCGTGCTGGCTGAAAAGACCAGGCAGCCTGTTTTGCCGTTCTCCTTTCAGGTCACGCTGCGCGATTTTGCAATCACCCATGACGGCAAGGGCCGCATTGCCGACTACCAGAGCGTCCTTGAGCTCCATGACCTGAAGGGAAACAGCCTGGTACGGGGAACCACCCGGGTCAACGATCCCTTCACGTACCGGACCTGCCACTTCTACCAGACCATGTTCGGCCGCCTTCCGGATGTCATACGCCAAGCCACCTGCATGGTTATCGATCCTTCGGGCGACACGCTCCATAACGGGCCTGTCCCGTTCAACAAGCCGGTCCGGCTTGCCGCCAGGGACATGGTCCTGCTCTGCGACCGGTTCCAGGGCGATTTTGTCCGGAAACTGGCCACCGGTGGTCAGGTCTCCTCACGGCCGCACCGGCATCGCAATCCCGCCTTCCGGATCACCCTGAGGCAAAACGGCGCTCCTGTTTTTTCCGGATGGGTCTTTCGTGACCGTCCTGCGGACTCCGGCGCCTGCAAGGGGTATACCATCCGGGTCCTTTCATACGAGCCCGCGTATTACAGCGGCATACAGATACAAAAGAAAGCGGGAACCCCCCTTGTGTGGAGCGGTTTCGCGCTTGTCAGTATTGGTCTGGTGCTGGTGTTCCTGCTTCGGCCCCGGGAAAGGTCATGAGTCATGGAGACGCTGCTCAGCACGGACTTCCTGTACATCGCCTTCGCCGCCTACGGGTGCGCGCTGGCCGTCTCGCTGGCGGATAGCGCATTTGACCGAAGGACGCTCGCACGGATTTCCCTCGCGTGCATGGGGCTAGCCGTGGCTTCCCATACCGGCGGCCTTGTCATGCGGGCCATTGAATTCGGTCATTTCCCTGTTGCCAACATGTACGAGTATATGCTCTTCCTGGCATGGTGCGCGGCGCTCTGCTATTTCCCGCTCGAGGGACTGGTGAAAAACCGTGTGGTCTCCACGTTCGCCATTGTCGTGATCGTCCTGCTCATGCTGATCGTGTCCCTGCTCCCGAAAGAGGGCTCCGCGTCGCTCATGCCGGCCTTGCGAAGCTACTGGCTCCATATCCACGTAAGCGCCACGGCCGCCGGCGAAGGACTGTTTGCCATTGGTTTTTCGGCAAGCGTTCTGCACCTGGTAAAACGCTTGCTGCCGCCGCATGCGCGTCTATCGCGTCTGCATGCAAAGATTCCGCCGCTCGCACAGCTTGATACGGTCGCCTACCGGTGCATTGTTCCTGGGTACGTACTCTTTACGCTGGGCGCGCTCTTTGCCGGCGCGATCTGGGCGGACCGCGCATGGGGTTCGTTCTGGAGCTGGGACCCGAAGGAGACCAGCTCGCTCGTGGTATGGATCATCTACTGCGCCTACCTGCACCTCAGGGCAATCAGCCCAAAAAACGGGAGTGCAATTCATATCCTGAGTATCGCGGGTTTTCTGGCAGCGCTCCTGACCTTTTTTGCCTCCATGATCCTGGGCGGGCTGCATTCCTACGGCTGAGCCCGGCATGCCGTTTTGCCGAAACCAATACAACGCGGCCATTTAACGGTTGACGTTAAACGTCAGATGGCGTATATTCTCAATATATGATCCGCACGTTCAGGGACCGGGAAACCGAAAAGATCTTCCGGCGGGAACACTCTAAAAAACTGCCTGGCGATATCCAGCGTATAACACTGCGGAAGCTCCGAATGGTCAATCGTGCCCTGAATATTAATGATCTGCGGGTCCCTCCGGCAAACCATCTCGAGAAACTGAAGGGGGACCGGGCCGGGCAATACTCAATCAAGATCAACGACGCGTGGCGGATATGTTTTGAATGGCACAATGGTGATGCGTTCAAGGTTGAAATCGTGAACTATCACAAAGGATAGAGTATGAAAACAAAAAAGATGGAGCCAATGCATCCTGGAGAGATCCTCTTGCACGAGTTTCTTGAGCCGCTTGGCATGAGCCAGAACAAACTTGCCATGGCGCTGCACGTTCCGACAAGACGCATCAACGAAATAATACTGAAAAAACGGGCGATCACAGCGGACACGGCCCTCAGGCTTGGCAGGTACTTCAGGATGTCCGCTGAATTCTGGCTCGGACTGCAAATGGACTATGAACTGGACATCGCGGAAGACCTGCTTGAAGAAAGGATTGAAAGAGAGATTCATCCGATGACAGCGACGGCTTGAGCCGGCTGACATCCACACGGGCGTACCGGCCGCAACTTTGATCCTTTTACCGGAGAATCACCTATATTTACGCTATGTACCGCGTACTTCTCCCCTGCTCTATAATTGCGGCTCTTTGCGGCTGCATTGACCCGGAACAGCCGGGCACAAAACCGATCGTGGCCGCCTCGTGCAATGAGTGTCACGCCTTCCCGGGCTCTGATTTCTGCAGGACCACCACGGTGCCCATACAGGGGAAGGAGAGCACCACGTGCGCATCCTGCCACTGGGGCGCCGTTATGGCGGACAGCACGCCCGCCGACACGTCCGGAGCCGGCGAGCAGGTGTATCACGACCGGATGGTGCAAACGCATGGGGGTCTGTATCCGGTCACCCAGACACTCCACGCGAACGGCGCCGTTGATCTGAATTTCCGGCAGTGCATCAAATGCCACGGTCACCCGCCGGATCACCATATCCATAACTGGCATGTGCAACAGCTCTTTTTTACCTGTTATGAATGCCATGTCAATTCGGTCAAGTGCAGCGTCGCCATAATTCCCGATCCGATGAATCCGCTGGACACCATTGCGCAGCTCGGCATGTACCAGGTCGATATTGACGGCAAGATAATCCCCCGTTCCGATGAAACGGCGCACCTGAACAAACGGATCGACATCTCTTTTCGAAAACGGAAAGAAGACTCGCTCAATCACGGCGCGCTTTTTGATAAAAGCTACTATATCTATGACCGGTTTCAAAAAAAGTGCTCCAATATGAAAGGATGCATGTCCACCGACCGGTATCTGAACGAATACTCCGCGGAAAAAGGAACGCGATGAAACGTTTGTCCACGATCTTGATTTTGGCTTTTGTCATCTCTTTTGTCCTTGGTAGCGCCGGATGCGGCTCCCTTGCACAGGTCAAACGGAAATATCTGAACGATCCCATCATGCAGCCCGACCGCGGCAGCGAGGGGAAGAAGCTTGACAACCACATCTTCGAGCGGCGTGAAGGCAGTTCCGGCGGCACCGGGACCACGAGCGGAGGGTGCGGGTGCTAGGCCGGATCGCTCTGTTGCTGACGATGTCTCTTTTCATGGCCGGCGCGCCGGCCAGGGGTACGGAAACGGGCGATTATATCCAGACCCGGTTCCAGTATTTCAGTGACAATAACGACGTCGAGGTACTGACCAGTACCACCTCGTTTGGCGCAACGCTTTTGAGATGGATGGGTCTCACCGGCACCTATACGACCGACGGTATCACCGGAGCGTCCCGCAGGGACATCCGCGGCGCCGAAGGATTCGACGGCATTACCGCCGCCTCTCCGGACACGGAACGCAGGCACGAAATACGCGCGGAGCTTTCCCTGAAAAGCCGTCTGATCCGCTGGCTTCCGCGCATGGAAGAATCAGGTAACCACACGGACGTCACCATCGGCGGCATTTACGGAACGGAACCGGATTACCGTTCCCAAACCGCCCTGGTGTCACTGACGCAGGAGCTTTTTGACGAAACCACGATCGCGTCCGTTCTTCTCAGCAGAAGCAATGACCGGTTCCGTCCCGCGGAGCGGTTTATTCCGTATGCTGATCAAGGGTGGAATTTCCTCGGCAACGGCAAACGGATAACGGACCGGGTCTCGGGCAGCATTTCCCAGGTGCTCTCTGCAACCACCCTCGTCACCCTCACAAGTGAGTATGCGTATGACCGGGGATATCTGAGCCGGCCATACCATGTATACGGCATTACCGGCATTGACCCTGCTACGGGCGATACCATTGCGCTCTTTTACCCTGAAAGCGCTCCTCAGGAAAAGAGGAGCGTTGCGGGAGCCCTGCAGCTGACGCAGTATATTCCAGCGGCACGCGGCGCCTCGGTTGTCATGAATTACCGGTACTATGAGGATTCATGGGACATCCGGAGCCATACACTCGCGGTAAGCCTCAACTACCGGTTTGCCGGCAATGTTATTGTGAGTCCAACGTATCGGTTTTACAAACAGAGCGCGTCTTTCTTTTACAGCGACGTTTACGCATCGGTGCCGGACTATCTGACCACCGACTTCAGGCTCGGCATGCTCAGGACAAACAGCGCAGGCGTAACGTTGTCGTTCGAACTGGAACATTTCATGAAACCATTGGATATTCCCTATGTCGCGCTTTTCCCGGTTTCGCTGGACATCGGGGCCAACTATATGATGCGATCCGGCACAAGCGATCCCGTGGTCCGGGACACCCATTACAACTACTGGCCCGTAAACGACGGGTATCGAGGCTTCTGGATCCAATCCGGAATACGGTGCGCGTTCTGACGCAGGTGGAATATGATCATGAAGTCAACCATCCTTTCACTGCTCCTTTTCGTGATGACCGCGTCGGGCCAGAAGGCGCCCTCCTTCGCCTTGCCCGGTCTCGACGGCGACACGGTCTCCCTTGAGGATCTCAAAGGGGCGGTGATTGTTCTCGACTTCTGGGTCATGTGGTGCGATGTGTGCCGGGAGGACATGCCAAAAATTCATGCGATCCATAAACAGTATGCTTTGAGAGGGGTAAAAGTATTCGGCATCCATCTTGAAGAAAACGATACAAAAAAGGTGAAAGAGTTCGTGACCAATGCAGGTATCCGCTACCCTGTTCTTCTTGATCCTGAAGAACAATCGGCCGATAGCTTTAAAATCGCGGGAACGCCGTCAATCGTCATCATCGATAAAAAAGGTTTCATAGCAAAAAAGTACAGGGAATTAAACAGGAAAAACCATAAAGAGCTTCTTTCGCTGCTGGATTCGTTAACCGTTGGTAAAAAAGACTGTTCTGATACAAAAAGAATAAAGGATTAAACCGGGACAACCGATGGTATTCAAATGCCCGGGAAAAGCTATGCGTTTCGTTATTTATTTTTTATAAACAAGGCCTTTGGCCCTTATTGCAGTGGTGATAGACGATCCGGCATAAAAAACGGGACAAAAAATCCTTTCATTTTTTTGGAAGTAACGGTTAAACGCTAAAACGAAAGAGCCGGAGAATGATTCAACGCGTAATGGTTTTCGTTTCTTTTGCAGTTGTTCTTGCCGCACTCTATTGGCTTGCTTCACAGGATTACAATCAAATTACCGCGGTAACATCGGCTTCCGGACGCTTCAGAATCATCGATGGGAAGGCCTACGCCACGACGGCCTCTATTACATGGTGGGATTATTATAACAATGGAACAGAACAGACGCTCCGCTACGGCACGTCGCCCGATAACCTTACCAATGAAATCAACCTCCAGCCGTTCGCCCGCCGCACTGATATAACAACGACGATCAGAAAGGCGGTCATCCGCTAGCATCCCTGATTCATGCCGAGCCATCATCGCTCTGAAAAAGCCCCGGTCCTTTTATTTTTTATGGCGCTAACGAATTAATTCTATATATTTTATTTTCACGTTTATTCCTATGAGAAGGTACTCATATGAAACGAGTTCTGACAACCGTCTTTATGCTTCTCACAGGACTTTTTCTTGCCTCCCACGGCGGTGCCGATACCACTGACGCAACGAATAAGACGGTTAAAAAAACAGCGCTTATCAACCAGGCTAAATGCATTAAATGCGGTACGTGCGCGAAAATTTGCCCGGTTAAAGCAATCCAGATCATTAAAAAGGGAAAGAACGTCACCTATGTGGTTGATCCCAGGAAATGCACCGGCTGCGGCGAATGCATTAAAAAATGTCCGTCAAAGGCGATTGCCTGGGCCGTACCGCCGAAAAAAGTAACCGATACTCTGGCAATCGAACCGTCTGAGCCTGAAAAACAAAAAGCAACTGATGCGCCCCGTCACCGGCATGGTCCTGAAAGCAAGGGACGCTGAAACAGTACCAATGAACCGTCGCCTTTTCCTCACGTCGCTTATGCAACTGCTTGCCTGCGCAGCAATCCTCAAATCACAGGACGAAATGCGCAAACCGGTCATTATCCGCACCAAATGCGTGGGGTGCGGCGACTGCGTCAGGGCCTGCCCGGCCATGGCAATCAGCCTGGAAAAAGGCAAAGCGGTCATTGACCGGGAGAAGTGCATCGGATGCCGCATGTGCGTGGTCACCTGCAGCTTTGGAGCCCCGCGCTTATGAACCGCCGCTCGTTTCTGTGCATGACCCTTGGAAGCTGCGCTGCTGCGCTGGCCGGCTGCTCGACCAATGTCGCGAATAACGAGGCGTTTTTAACGGTTGAACCGGGGCTCTGTGTCGGGTGCGGCGAATGCGTACGCGTCTGCGACGGCGATGCGATCATGATCATCAACAACAAAGCGATTATCGATCCCGCCAAATGCAAAAAATGCGGCAAGTGCGTGAAAGTGTGCCCCTATGACGCGATCAGCTAGGTCCGTTCATGTCCACGCCGCATGCCTGGCCGCTCTGGTGGCGGTCATGAGCAGTCATGCCGCTTTGCAACTGGACGCCACCACTGGATTCCTGCTCGGTTTTTCCGACACGGCGGCAGGACAGGTGCCGGTACGGCCAGCTTTCGGTCTCGGAGGAGCCCTGTACGGCACCTTCATACTTCCTTCCGATATCCATCTGACGGTAGAAAACGCCTTATCGACGCTTACCGGCCTCGGGGCCGCTACCGACGATGCAACCGGACGGGAGAAAGAGCTTGCCGCGGCGGAGCAAAACGTCCCCACGTCAAACGACGGCAGCATCCGCCTGCGCTATGAGGGCTTTCACCTCGGGTACCGCAACATCGCCTATGCGAAAAACCGTCCGCTCGACCTCCCGTATATCGAACGCTATTTTTACGTGGGCGATCCGACCGGCACGAACGGCTTTTTTTACAAAAAAAAGTTCCGTCACGTATACGAAGGCAGCTATGAGCTGACGCACGACCGGTTCATTCTTAACGCCGAGCTGCATCATGTGGTCACCCAGGGGGCCATCGACACCATGCTCAACCGGATGGTGTATGTGAACGAAAGCCCGGTAACCAACTCATGGACGCGCACGTTTCTGACCACCGGTGTCCACCTGCCTGAAACCCGCATGAAAATAGTGCTGGGCGCCAATATGCTCCTCGACATCAATGCGCTGCCTCAGTTTGACAGCTACGACTACTTCTTCACGTTTCTTGGCGATGCGAACATCTTCAATAACGCGTTTGAATTCAAACTCACGGAGCAGTATTTCCGCCAGGCGTTTACGGCCGACAGCACAACAAACGCCCATTATGCCATAACCGGCATGTATCATACCCTCTACCTAAGAAACACCTGTACCATAGGATACGGGCTTCTTGCCAAAGGACTCGCGGTCCTCTCGCTCAACGGACTCGTCACTAAGCAGCGGTACGACTTTTCGCTGCGGAAAGCCTGGTTTAACGGTTCGTCGGCAGAGGCGGGATATTACATGACCCTGGGCGGCGTGTTCCCCACGGCCGGCTACTATATCCGCGGCCTATATTATCCGCGTGAAAAACTCGGGGTGGAACTATGGAGCAGGGCGCTCTGGGACCTGCCCAATGAGTTCGTCAAAAAAACACTGTATGTCAAGTCAGACCTTGGCGCCCAAGCCGTGTACCGGCTTTCCGGCGCGACCGAGACGTATTGCACCATCACCTACACCCACTTCAATCCGAACACCGCTCTTGATTTTCCAGCACGATTCCATATAGGTACCGGGTTCCGTCTTTTTCTTCCGTGATACCACTTCCGTTTCGACAGGGACTCCGGTACCGTGTAGCTGGTGCCTGAAAATTCTGGAACGCAACCGTATGAACCAGCCGACCAGTAACACTTCGCTTATAACGCTTGCTGCTCTGTTTCTCTTTTTCAGCCTGCTCCTTGCCGGGATCAACATATGGACAGGGCCCCACATTGCGGCATGGGAGGAGCTGCAGGCGGCAAAAGTCGCGGAGAATGCAAAAACGGAACAGCTCCTGCAGCAGCTTTTTCCAACGGCAACATCATTCGAGAAACTCGGCAGCACGGTCTTTCATGACAGCACCGCAGATTATTTCCTTGTTAAGGCCGGCCCTGCGGTACGTGGATACGCGATCCACGGATTCGGCAAGGGGTATCAAAGCACTATTCATGCCGTTGTCGGGATAAATCCTGACTTTTCCATCAAGGCGGTACGCATGGTGCATGAAGCCGAAACCGAGGGGTTCGGCACCAGACTCCGGGACAAGGAGTTCCTCAGACAGTTTGAAGGCAAAGATCCTGAAACGCTGCGCGTCATTACCCAGGGTGCAGAAAAAAACGGCATCACGGCCCTGACCGCCGCAACCATTTCCTCGCGAGCGCTTGCCGAAGATGCGGTCAGAAGCGCGGCGCTTTTCCTGAAAAACAAGGTGCGGCCATGAACCTGTTTCGACGGTCAGCCACCTTTGCGGGAGGCATGAAGCTTCCCGGGAAAAAGGAGCTTTCACGCACTGCCGCAATCGAATCGCCTCCCCTGCCCGCCCGTGTGACCATCCCGCTCTGGCAGCATGCCGGCACCCCTGCGAAGCCCTGCGTGACCATTGGCCAGCGCGTCTTGACCGGCCAGATCATCGCGGTCGCCAACGGTCCGGTTTCATCGCCGGTGCACGCGTCGGTGTCAGACGCCGTCTCAGCCATACGCGACATCGGGCTGCCGGGTAATCAACAATCGCAGGCGGTGACCATCGAAAGCGACGGCCGTGACCAAAAGGTGCTCTACACTCCTGTCGATCCATGGAACCGGGCCGAACCCGCCACGCTTCTGTCGCGCATCGACGAGGCGGGCGTGGTGGGACTGGGAGGCGCGGCGTTTCCCGCGAAAGTCAAGCTCATGCCGCCGCCGGAAAAAAAGGTCGATATCCTCCTTATCAATGGCGCCGAATGCGAACCCTATCTCACGGCCGATTTCCGCATCATGGTCGAACGCGCCAGGGAGGCGGTTGCCGGCATCCGTATCCTCTTGCGGGTCCTGGGCGTTTCCAAGGCGATCATCGGCATCGAACGCCACAGTACCGCCGCGATCCGCTCCATTGAAAAAGCCGTCGCAGGCGACGGCGCCATTGCCGTGCGTGCGCTTGAGGTCAAATACCCGCACGGCGCGGAAAAGATCCTTATCAAGTCCCTGCTCAATCGGGAAGTGCCGTCAGGCAGGCTGCCCATTGACGCCGGCGTGATCGTGCACAATGTCGGCACTGCCGAGGCCGTGTACCAGGCGGTGTGCGTGGGCAGACCGCTTTACGAACGCGTAATCACCGTGTCCGGCGAAGCGATCGCACGCCCCAAGAACCTGCTCGTTCGCATCGGAACGCCGGTCAGCCACCTGGTCGCCTTTTGCCACGGCATGACGCACAAACAGGTCTCGGTCATCGTCGGCGGTCCCATGATGGGCACGCCGATTGACACACTCGACACGCCAGCGATCAAAGGCATGCCCGCGATTCTGGTCCTGCCTTCCCGGAAAACCTATGCAAAAGACGACATCGTCTGCATCAACTGCGGCAGATGCCTGACCGCTTGCCCGCTCGGGCTCAACCCGGCCGAGCTTGTCGAGCTTGGCAACCAGAATCTCATCGACGAGGCAAAACGCGAGGGCGTGCTCGACTGCTGCCAGTGCGGCCTGTGCAGCGCCGTCTGCCCGGGAGGCAGGCAGAACACCGAGATCATCAAAAAGCTCAAGGAGGCGGCAATGAAAGGCGTCCGGCAGTGAAACAGACGGCAACCCTGCACCCGGTTATCGGCCCCTATATTCACGCGAACATTTACACCCCGCACATCATGTGGGAAGTGAGCGCCGCTCTCGCACCGGCCCTGCTCGCCGCATGGTTCTTTTTCGGGCTGAACGCGCTTGTCATTGTATGCTGGTGCACCGGTTTCTGTGTCCTGTTCGAGGCGGCGTACGACCATGCAATAAAAAAACAGATCCGTATCGGTGACGGTTCCGCCTTCCTTGCAGGACTCCTCCTGGCCTTCAACCTTCCGCCTTTCACTCCCTGGTACGTGTGCGCTGTCGGATCATTCGTCGCCATGGTTATTGTCAAAAGCCTGTTCGGCGGCCTCGGACAGAACCTATTCAATCCCGCGCTCGCCGGCAGGGCGTTCTGCATGGCCGTGTTCCCGGTCACGCTCGCGACCTATACCGCGCCGGTACGGTCATTTGTCTCTTTCGACGCAATCACCACGGCAACGCCCTTGGCCGTGGTAAAAAACCAGGGCATTGACGCCCTCGTGGTCCAATTCAGCGATACGTCGCATCTTATTTCGCAACTTGTGCTGGGAGACCGGGGCGGCTGCACCGGCGAGACCTCGATCATCGCGCTCCTGATCGGCGGCGTGTACCTGATCGGCCGCCTACCTTACGCTCTCGCTTATCGGCCTGTTTCTCGCCGGTTTTGCAGGATTGGCAATACGATGAACGACGAATCCGAGTACCTGCATCACGCGCATGCGTGGAGTCGAGCAAATGTACCGGAGGCCTGCTCAATTTCTGCTCGGCCCTGCCAAGTCACCATGAAATACTGCTAGCAGCGGCCGAAGTTCTGCTAATTCACGAAAAAACAGCGCTAGGACAGCTGCCTACCCCTGCTAACTCACCTCCAAAGGCCTGAAAAGTCATAAAAAAAGGGTGCTAAGGCAAGCTCATGGACCTGTTAACTCAACCCAATAGCATGCTAATTCTGCTAAAATGGCTGCTAGGAGCATAAAAAATGGGTGCTAAGTGCGCCATTTACCCTGCTAAGTGCCCCCCCAGGGGGTGCTAGGACAGGGTTATGGAGTGCTTTAAGACCAGTTAACAGGGGGATGGGGGTCAGGTAGCAGGGATTTGGGCCGACTAAACAGGGTATGAGTCTGACAAAACAGGCATGTTACCGGCCTACGCTTCCTTATAAAACCATCAGCAATCCTGTGTATTTCCGGATGCTTCGACACTGATTTTAATTTCTATATACTGTATCGCAAAAGATACGTCCCTTATTCAATCCGTATCCCCGCTGATACTTATTTCTGGCATATTTCTCTGCTCTAATTTATAATTCCTTATCAAACAACGAACTATTAGCCCTGCCCCTCAATGGCACGATAGTTGAAATGATTTTTCATAGACAACAACCTTTCAAAGGAGGATCTATGAAAAACAGCTCGCGTTACACCGCTCTTGCCGCGGTCAGTATGAGCCTGCTTGTGGCAAGCTGCGGTCTCAGCCCGTTCGGTCCAGGCGAAAGCGGTCTGAGTATTTTCGCGCACCTGGGCAAGGCGATCCAGAAGCCTTCCCAGATCAATGACGAACAGACCAGCAAAGAGGGCGCAAAGGAAACCGTTACCGCTGCCATGTATATGACCGACCGCCTTGCGAAAAGCAGCCCTGCTCTCGACCCCTGGCTGGTTGACCGCGGCATTGCCGACAGCGGCAACGGCGTGTTCTGTTACTGGGAAGAGGTCAACAGCAAGCCTTCAGAGGAAGATGCCGATAAAAAGGTCACGGGCCGCGCTGAAGTGAAATTCAAATATAACGGCACCCCGGACATAAGCACCATCAATGCCGCGAGCATCACCGAGATACTCTCATTTGAAATGGTGGGCCGCGAGTACAAGTCATGGAGCGGCGTCACCGACACAGTCCGCGTGACAATCGTGTTCCAGGACCCGGCGGTCAAAGATTTCAAACCCGGACTGATCACGGCCTGGGGCAAGAACATCAGCGAATCCCAGTCGCTCGGACGCGGCGACACCGCCTCGTTCGTCCTGGACTCGCTTGACGATGCCGCGCACGTCCAGTACGGCGAAGGCCATTTTTACGACGCGCACACGGGCCGCAACAATGACGGCGATTCCAAGAGCTTTGACTTCACCATGCAGGTGATCCATAAAAACAGCCTTGACGAGAGCAAACCGTACGAACGGTACCAGGACAACGAAGGGATCATCAACTTCTATCTGGATCGGGCCGTTGGCGAAGACCTCTATTTCACCGTCCATTTCAAACCCCTCTATAAACGCGATGGCACCATTCAGAAAGGCGGGCCGGACGGACCGGTGCTGGTGGAGTTCGAGTACGACGAAAAAAAGCGCACCGGCAGCGCGACCTATTACAATGCGGACGGGGACGTCATCGATACCGAGAATCTGTAGAGGAGCGGTATGAAAAATGCAGCACTATTTTTAATCGCAGCCCTAGCCGTGATACATACGAAAGTGCTCTTTGCCCAGGAGGCGGAGAGCACTTCAGTACTTCGACCCGATGTCGCAACGTATAATTTCAATGCAATACCCAAGGACCCTCTGGCATCCGCGTTTTTTTCGGCAACCATACCGGGATCAGGCCAGGTTTATAACAAAGAGTATGTGCGCGGAATCCTCACCGGTATTGGTTTCTGGGGAGGGCTTTTTACCTCTGAAATCCTTCTTCATAAATGGGTAAGGATCAATACCGACACTCTCTACTTTCAGGAACTGGATAAAAACGGAAACCCGACCGGATTGAACAGAGCCGTCTATATCATGCGTGACGAAGACGAACAGGTGGGCCTGCCAACGGGAGACAAAATAGCCCTTGGCTGCGCCGTGCTTATTGGCGCGGGTTCGTACGTCTTCGGCATTATCGACTCCTATCGCGGCGCAAGGCGGTTCAACCGGAAGCTGGTCGCAGAGGCGGGGATCAGGCCCGAGTTCTACTGCGCACTCGGATTGAAACGGAATGAAGCAGGGGTGCTGCTCCGTTTTTAAGATCTTTCCCGTTCGTCTGGGCAACGAAGCTGAAAGCCGGTCCGGTTGACTTTTCAAACGTAAATAACATATATTTTCAACTTAGCAACAACTCCCTTCGTGGCCAATCGGGTTCTCAAAGGGACAAACGACCCGCTCTTCGATGCATATTAGTCCAGGCGTCAGGTCTTCTTCCTGCTCATACTCATCTGCTCGCAGCGAGTCATCTTTTCTTCAATAAACCGCAGCGGTTTTTCTTCCGTACATGGATGAACCCGGCCGCGCGATACGAGGTTTCTATGAGTTTTTCTCAGTTCGGTTTGTCCGAAGCAATCATTAAGGCAATTGAAGGGTCCGGCTACGCGGTCCCGACCCCGATCCAGCAGGAAGCCATTCCTCATGCGATGGCGGGTCGTGATATCATGGCCTGCGCACCGACGGGCACCGGCAAGACCGCCGCATTTGTCATCCCCCTGCTTGAGCGCCTGCAGGGCCATACCACTCCCGGGACGCCGCGCCTTCCCAGAGCCCTCATCCTTACACCGACGCGCGAGCTTGCGCGGCAGATCGA
>JAFGDP010000137.1 GCA_016932075.1 Chitinispirillaceae bacterium
GCCATGGCGAAGAAGGCGAAAGAGAAGGGGTGGAAGGTGGAGAATTATTCGGAATTTGTTAAATTTTCACCAAGTATTAAGTCAGACAGGCAAAAAGTGCTTTCAGATAAAAGCAGGAAAATCATTGGCGGAGCCGCACAAAGAACAGGATATAAAAGTATCACAATCACAAGTACTATCCGGTATCCTGAACAGCAAGCCGAAGCAATGTATACTAATCTTTCAAAAGGCAAACGACTCTCTTACGCAGCACCAGGGATGGAGGTAACAGCAGTATACGATGAGTGTGTGAAAGAGAAATTAGACAAGGCAACAACGATAAAAAAGATGGTTGAAAAGATCAATTTATTATCAAAGGAGGGTAAACGGGTATCAAAGCATTGCGTTAGTGTTACAGAATATAAAAAACTGAATATAGTTGATATCGATATTCCTTCGGAAAAGGTTAAAGAGTTTATTAAAGAATTGTCCAAAGACGATAATGTAGAAAAAATTTATCATGATATGAAAGATATTGAAAATTCGGGCAAAATAAAACGGTTGGCAAAGGAGCCATGCATCCATGTTGAAATTAAGCAGTAGAAACAACCTCATTATTTGTCTTATAGCGATCGCCTTTTTTTGTAATTGTTCTGAAAAAAGAGACCCTGTTCAAGAACAAAAAATAAAACTTGATACAGTATCAGGTATTGCACCCGAAAAATCGATGAATGTGGTGCATGATACAAGCCTTACAGATTTTAATATTCCCATTGAAGGCTACAATGCCACAAAATTGGGTCAAGCTGTTTTTAGCGGTGATACCGCAAACATTCTGAACCTGATTAAAAAAGGCGTTTCGATTGAAAGATGCCTAACAGACGAAACCTATATATATGATATTTTATATGCTGCTTTAATCTCCAGAAACCTTGAATTAATCAAGTTCGTTTTAAAAAACAGAATGTATACATCTGTAAATGAGACCTACAATGAAGATGCGGAATCACCTCTCACCTTAGCCTGTGATCTTCCGAACAATCTGGAAGCGCTTGAAATAGCCAATTTATTAATCTCATTAGGCGCAAATGCGAATGGTGTCGGCGAAAGCGGTGGCGAGCGGACTCTGTATCCTCTTATTACATCGATAAATCACAATAATATCGAATTGACGAAACTGCTCCTTAAACATGGTGCAAAAAAAGACGTTAAAAATGAGTATGGGGAAACAGCTCTAATGATTGCGAAGAAACGGGGATTTGAAGGTATTGTGAGACTTCTGAATAAAAGTTAAGCCGTATAACTGTCATGGACGAAAAACAGAGAACATGATCGCCCTGTGGCTTCAGAACAACCGGGTCAAGCCTGATCCTGAGTATCGGAAAGGTGATTATGACGACAACGGGGTACGCAACAAGCATGGCGAGCGAGGAGGGGAAAAGTATCATCCCGGAACAGGTTTAACCGATGTCCAGAAACTGCTTGCCGCAGTCGGTGCATATGAAGGGAAAATAGACGGCTGGTTTTTCGATAAACTTGAAAAAGCGTTAAGCATATTCCACGTCCATGCGGCAAGAGACGAGTTCGTGGACGCGCAGGGCAAAAAGGCGGCACTGGGCGAAAAAGACCGGCTCAAGGACTACCGGAAAGGGGCGGTGAACAGGGATATGATAAAGACGGCGAAGAAGGCGAAAGAGAAGGGGTGGAAGGTATTAAAAAAATATTAACTATAGAGCAATTGCAATCAGTAATGCCCAATGTTGCCACAAAAAAGGCGATTTTAAAGTAAGGGAAACGTAAATGTGTATACGAACTTTTTTACTAAGTAGTCTATTTTGTTTTATAGCTGAGAGTGCTTTTGCCGATTGCATGTTTACCAATTGGGGAACCGCCACACTTAAAAAATATCAAAAAAGACCTTGTTAAAGAGTTGGCGGTTTTACACACAAGCAGCCGTATGGTAAACGGATATTTTGTGCTAATAAAGAAGTACAAAGGATTACAAATGAAATACACATGGAATGGTATGCTATATTTTTCAAAAGATAGGGAGATAATTCACGCGGATGAATAATTATATGTGTTAGATTGTAAAAGATGCCATAATTCCGATATTGATAAAAAAAAGGCCGCTCATGGTTTCCCATGAGCGGCCTTGCTGTTTTCAACTAAACCATTACGGTTACATTACAGCACCATCTTCTTCACAAACGGCTTCCTGCCGTCCGCCTTCACCTTGATCAGGTACATTGCCGGTGCTTGCCGGTCGAGCGAGATGGTGTAATTCGCTGCATTAACGCCGGCACGGCGTGTAACGACTTTACCCTGGGCATTTATCAGCTCGACGACATGGTTACCCTGGTAGGGCACCGTGACCGCAAGCGCGCCTTTCGTTCGGGCAACCATTACCTTCTGGGCCATGACTTTTGTCAGCTCAGTGGTCTTGATATTGTCGTTGACCGGCCCGATATAGACCGTGGCCCCGGCATTCTGGTTGGAGGTCCCGACATTGACATACGTGATGCCGCCGGTGGCCGTCGAGTGATAAAAGCCGGCGGTCCAGGAGTTGATCTGCGCCATGGTGATGGGCGTCGTATACCGCGTTGTGCCGCAGGTCACCTCGGTTATCGAGCTCAGGCCGTGGGCCTGTATGCGATAGCGGCGGCTGGATGCGGTCTGGCAGTATTTTGACCCTGCAAAGGCGCCGATCTGGATCCGCGTTGTGTTGGTGCCGGGAATGTAGGTCATGTTGAATACGGTCTTGACCGGCGTTTCATCTTCATACAAGGTAAATGATCCAGTCTGAGGAGATGCCTGCGTTCCATCGGTCGGCCAGCACATGAGCGTAATGTCTGATTCCGGCCGTTCACCGATAAACTGCAGGCTGTCCATCCATGGGATAATGGAGTGGGCTTTCACAAACATGGGCAGCCGCGCAGTGGTCCTGTTGCTCTGGTTGACCGTATAGCTGGCAATGGTTGTGGGGCCGGTATATTTGAGTGTGGGTGCGCCTTCGGGGAAGAAGTCATACCACACGCCGGACGGGAGGTAGATATTATGCCGGGCGCCGTTGCCGTTTCTGGTTTCCTGGTTGTTGGCATAGCTCGGACCGCCCCCGTCCTCCTTGCAGTCGTTGAAGTATGGTGAAACAATGATCTCTTCTCCGACATAGTACTGCATATATTTTCCGTAGGTATTGTTGTCGGTTTCGCCTCCATTCTGGCACATCATGCCGCGTATGATGGGCACGCCGGTCTCATTGGCGATCATGCCATAGGTGAAAAAGAAAGGGATGAAACGGTAGTGGACATTGTCCCATTTGTTCATGAGCCGCTTGAGGTCTGAGGCATAGCCGCCGATACGTCCGCACTCTTCAAAGTTCTGGGCATCGCCGCCAGCGCCGCCTGCCATGTGGATCGAGATCATGGGACGCATTGAGAAGGCGATATAACCGAAATCATAAGCTTCGCCAAGGTCGGTATGGCTGTGCGCGTAGCCGACCAGCGCCTCTTCGATGTGCGAAGGAACAATGGCGAATTTCCTGTACGCGTTCCACTCCTGGTTCAGGTAGTCGCCCATATGGTTGCCGGGCCATGCCTGGGAGCTGAGCGCCTGCCAGCCTCGTGAGACATAGACTTTGCTTTGATCATTGCCGTGCGCCTGGAGCCAGACGTCCCACTGCTCTTTTGCCTGCTGCCGGCTGTGAAAGTTCATGGCATCGTACCATGCCCAGTCAAAGCCATGATCAATTGCTGTTTTGCACACAGATGCTGTTTCAAGAAGGTTCTGGGTACAGCCTGCGCTGCAGCAGCCGTAAAATCTCCATCCTGCGCTCATGCCGCCACAGAGAAATCCCTTGTTTTTATAATACGTAATGGTAGCTGGTACGTCATCGTTCCAGCACCCACGGTTTGGCACATTGGGCAGATACCCGAGGTTGGTCCAGTCAAAAAAGTTGTCAAACCTGACCCAGTCCATGTTGAACCGGTTGTTCCTGAACATGTCCGCCCAGCCGCGCATGGTGTTGATGGTCGTTCCTGAACGGTAGTACATGTCGCGCATGATGCCGTAAAACTTTTTTCCCAGCTTGGGCGGACGGCCGGACACTTTCGTGTAACCTGATATTGCGGTTTTCCAGTCGCCGAGAATGAAAAAGTAGCTTGAGTAATTCATTACATATTCGCTATTCATCCAATATTTCTGGGTACTGCCTCTGAGGTCATAACCAATTCCAACGGCGCCAAGTGAAATGGAGCCCCATTGGGATTGGTTAGGCCACGGCTCTCCAAAAAGAAAGAAAAGGCCATAGCCGCCGGTGGAATACATGTACGCTCCTGTGGAACGGCGTTTGGCATAGGATTGGTTTTTATTATCCAGGGAGAAATAAAAACCCCCATCATTGCACCTGAACCACTGGAACGCCTTGCCCCAGCCGAAAAAGTGCTCGCTTGAGCCCTGCGTAAAGGTGAAGGTCGGGGAGCCGGAAGACGATCCTCTGTTGTTCATTGCCGCTGCATCGCTTACAAGCGGTGTGCTGCTGCCGGCCTTGTAGTAACTGATACGGAAAGGGCTTTTCGCAATACTCATGCGCAGGGCAGAGGTGGTGATCTCAAGAGCGCTGGTTCCGTTGGTCACGGTTACTCCTGAGACCGCGGGCCAGGTGCGGTTGAGGTCCGCCATGCCGAGCACGTCCTGGCTGGAGCTGAACCGGCTGGAACTCCGTGTGTCAAAACTGACGCGTACGATGCCGGGTTCGCACACATATACCCTGACCACGCCGTTTGACACGGTAATGTCGATCTGGTTACCGTTCTGGGTATGGCTGGAATAGGTCCCCACCGCCTGGCTGAAGCCAAGCGAGAAAAGCATTGCGGCTATAAAAAGCCATAACCGCGAGAACAGCATACTATTGAGATTGTGGACCATTGGGCCCCTCCTTCAAAGAAAAAGAATGAAACACACTTGAGCGCTCTGCCCAATCGTTAGCCCCTCTCACCGTATAATATAATCATAAAATCATGGATTTTTCAATTATTTTAGAATAATTCAACAATATTACTATTAAATTATTTTATGAGACTCCTTATGATGTAACTTGTTGTTTTTATTATCAAAAGTGGCTTTTATGCCGCGACTGTTTCACGCTGATACCCTGAAAACGCTATTTTCCATACGTATAGTGGTTTCATTTAAAACCCCTTATTTATTTTGGAAGAACATCCATACGTTGCTGCTGTTTGGCTTGAAACGCCATAAAAAAGGCGGGGGTTGGAATCTGAGCGGACAAAATCCGGGATGATCGGTATATAAATGTCTTCACAACAGAAAACGGACTGTATGTCCGGCCTTTTTTCCCTTCTGTTTCATACGGGTGTTTTCCTTTATCTGTGGCTTTTTATCAATCCGTCGCTTCAGGTGCCGGTGCAGGAAACCGCGTTCCAGACAGGATACCGGTTTTTCACTGAATATGCAGGCTATCCAGGCGGGATCGCTGATTACTGCTCCCTGTTTCTTATGCAATTTTTCAGAAGCCCGATTGCTGGAGCCGGAATAATCACCCTTCTTATCGCCCTGATATCCTTTTCATCACGGAGACTGGTACGCGCACTCCATCCGAAGGCCGGGTATTTGCATCTTCACCTTTTCCCGGCCGTGCTGATCGCCGCGCTCCATGCCAATTATGGCCATCCGCTTTCCGCGACCCTGGGCCTGGCGCTTTTGCTGGTACTGGTGAATCCCTATGCGCGTTATGCTTTGTCAGGGAACACAACTCTTCGTGGTATCTGCTTTTTCTCGATCAGTCTGTTGCTCTACGTTTGCATCGGGGCCACTTATTTTTTGTTCGCGGTCATGGCGCTGCTTCTTGAGCTGTTTATTGGCAGGCGGTATCTGCTGAGCGCAGGCATGCTGGTCGCAGCGGCACTCATGCCGCTCTGCGCGCAGCAGTTCCTGTTCCTCGTATCGCTGAAGCAGGCCTATCTCCATCCCCTGCCGTTGGGATTACAGGGGTATGCAGTGCCTTTCCTGCCGCATCTGCTCTATGGATTCTTCCCCTTGCTTGTACCGGTGCTGCTCAAGCTTCGCGGACAGGCCCCAGCGGAGGGGGCGCCGGTGTCCGGACGGCTGTTTTCAATAACAAGCATGATGGCGAGCATGGCGGCGGTCATCGTGTTCGCCGTGGGCCTGCTGCCCGCCTCCGGTGACCGCGCGCGGAGGGCGTCACTGACAATATGTCAATCAAGCATGAACGGCGAGTGGAGCGCCGTGCTTGCGCAGGCAGCCAGGGTCCGGTTGCATAATCCGCTGGTGAGCTGCGCCGTTGGCCAGGCCCTTTATTTCACGGGCCGGCTTTCAACGGATCTGTTCAGGTATCCATGGCCCGGCAATGCCGGCGGCCTTTTTCTGATCCCGCATGACCAGCAGGCAGGCAAGGGCATGGAATCGTTTGTGTACGATTTCCGGAGCGATCTCTATTTCCGGCTCGGGCTTGTCTCGCTTGCCGAGCAGTGGGCGTACGAGTCGATTTCAGTGCGTGGCGAAACGCCATGGACGCTCAGGCGTCTTGCCAGGATTCACGCGCTCAAGGGCGAACGCGCCGCCTGTTGTGCATGTCTGGGGGCGCTTGAGAAAATGCCGCTTGAGCGGAAATGGGTCAGATCTTTTCGAGAAGCGTTGCATAATGGCACGGTCATTACGGGGGACGACGAACTGCGCGAGATAAGCGCGTCGATGCCGGTAGCGGATTTCATTGTCCAGAGCATGGGAAAGCCCTTTATTGATCTGGAGCGGCAACTGGAGCGGGCCGGAAACGCGCGCATGGCGTCCGACTATCTGTTGGCGTCGTATCTGTTAAACGGAGAGGTCGGCAAGGTGCTGTCATTCGTTGCCGAAAAGGGGAAGCAGGGGTTTTACGGGATCCCCCGATTGTATCAGGAGGCCGTGCTGCTCGGATTGTCTTTTGAAAAGGACCGTGATTCCAATCTGTACAGCAGGATGGATCAACAAATCATTGACGATTTCAACGATTTCAACCGGGTCATGGAGCACTATGCCGGCGATGCCGGGAAAAAATTCGATATCCTGTCCAAGCGGTTCGGCTCCACCTTCTGGTTTTATTATCTGTATACACTGCAGAAGGAGGCAACGGGGCCGTGACATTGCATTGCAGCCGTCGAACCCTTTTGCCACTGTTGCTTATACTTGCCGTGTATGGCGGATTCAACTGCGACGGCGGACCTCCGGAGCGCAGCGTACAGGAGATGGGCGTTGCTCCGTCCATTGATCCTGATTACACCTCCGTTACCATACCGCCGAACTGCGCGCCGCTTAATTTTGCGATCGGGAACACGGGAACGCATTTCAAGGTTGTGATCCGCGGGCCGCACGGTCCCGCCATCACCGGTAAGTCCCGCAGGCCTGAGGTGACCATTCCGATCGTGAAATGGCGTGCGCTGCTTGATGCAAACAGGGGAGAGCGTCTGCACGTTGCTGTCGCGGTCAAAACCGCAGACGGCCTCTGGAAGCGATATGCCCCCATTTACAATTACGTGGCCACGGAGCCGATAGACCGGTACCTGGTGTACCGCCTCATGCCGCCGGTCTACACCACGTCCGGGAGAATGGGTATTTATCAACGGGACCTTGCGACATTCAGGGAAAAACCACTCTGGCTCAGCCGGATGACGAACCACAACTGCATGAACTGCCACACGTTCAAAAACAACGATCCAGACTACATGGTGGCCCATATGCGGGTCGGTCCGGGAAACGGCACCTTTGTCATGCACGAGGGCCGTCCGTTCAAGGTCAATACCGTTACCGGTCTTACCGGGGCCACGGGAAATCCGGCCTGGCATCCGGACGGCAACCTGATCGCGTTTTCCATAAACAAGGTGCGGCAGTTTTTCCACGCCACCGGTAGTACGCGCGAAGGAATAGACCGGGTATCCGATATTGTGCTGTACGATATCGCGAAAAACATGATCACCTCAACTCCGGCCGTGGCCAGTCCCGATTTTATGGAGACGCAGCCGGAATGGTCTCCGGACGGGAAGTACCTTTACTTCTGCCGCGCGCCGCAATTCCATTTCGACAGTACGCCGGATTGTCAGGAGCGCATTTTTTACGATCTGGTCAGGATCAGGTACCATGCTGATTCCAGTTCATGGGGAGATATCGAAACCATACTGCCTCATGAGCAGTCCGGCGGCAGTGTAGCGTATCCGCATATTTCACCGGACGGACGGTTTGTCCTGTTCGCGCTGGCGCCCTGGGGAACGTTCACCATTTTCCGGCCCGGCGGCGATATCTGTCTGCTCGACCTGCGCGACCGGAGCTTTAAAAAGTGCGCGGTCAACAGCGATCAGCCGGAGAGTTTCCCGGTCTGGTCAAGCAACGGCAGGTGGTTCGTGTTTGCCGGCAAGGCCATGGACGGCATCAACGCGCGTTTCTATTTCAGTCATATCGACAGCGCCGGGAACGCTTCCAAGCCGGTGCTTCTTCCGCAGAAGGATCCCCGTTTCTACCGGTCGTTTCTCTATACCTACAACGTTCCCGCGTTGATAACAAAGCCGGCTGCCGTGTCGCCGCGGAAGCTGGTTGCCACGCTCTGCGACAATACCCATATCCGCAATGCGGTGCTTGATCCCGCGGTAAAGGAGTGGAAGACAGAGGCGCGTGATGCCGGTTCCGGGCTTACCGAGGTGCCCGGCTGGACTCCCCAGATCACCCATTGAATGCATGCCGGCAGGGCCGCTTGTGCTTTATCGCGGTGCGGCGCGCCGGGCTTTCCTGGCAAATGCGCCTGAAATGGTTTATTTTTACAGGTAAGAGGAAACCATGGAACCTGCTACCGTGCTCAACGATTACTACCGGCTTCGTCTGGGCGACGCATTGCGCGGCAGGCTTGAACTGTCGGCAAGCCAGATCCGTAATGATGCGGGAAGGACCATACTGTTTTCCGACGTGGTGACGCTGCAGCGTCTTCATAATCAGCCGGTTCCGCCGATCGATCCCGGCGAGACAAAACACGCAAACCTTGATCAGAAATCGCTGGGCGATACCACTGAAAACAGCATCCCGGTAAAGCAGGCGGAGCAGGTCATCGCGCCTTCTCCCGCTGACTACGCGCACCGGTACCGCATGATGAGCAGGCTTGACCGGTCTGATATGCGGCGGAGAATGGAGGACCGTGTGCGCCGCTCAAAGCGGGCAGGCCTTGAGTGCCCGTTCAAGGACGGGAACGGGCAGTGCACGGTGCTCTTTATCCGGTGCGGCGACCGGCTCCAGTTCTCCATGCGCGAAAACGGCCAGGAGCGCCGTTTTCTCCATAAATGCACCTATGACTGGCGTTCGCGCGGCAATCATGTGCTGATCGTGGATGATGACGAAAAAATGCGCTCCTTCTGCGCCTCCTCGTTCGCCCTGTTCATGAACCTGGACGAGAGCAGGATCGTCACCGCGGCCTCGGCCGGGGCGGCGATCGATATTCTCATGCGCTCGAAAATCGAGGGCAGGAAGTTCGGCCTGGTCATCACCGACATCATGATGCCGGGCAGGACCGGATATGATCTTGTCAACGAGCTGTACGGTCGCAATTTCGAGACCGAGATCGTGCTCATGAAGGAGGAGCGGGAGGTGGTCCGTTATCCTTCGGAATACCGAGGTAATATCGAGGTCCTGCCGAACCGTCCTTTTGTCAGCGGCATTCTCATCAAACCGTTCCACTCTGAAAAGCTTATCCTCGAAGTGGAGAAGCTCCGTTTCAGCGCCCAGGGGTGATGGCGGAGCCGCGAAGCATCTTTAATCGCAGGTCAGCCGCACGCCTTGAAGCACCCCTTGAGATGGTCGTCCACCATGCCGATCGCCTGCATGTGCGCATAGCAGATGACGGTCCCGACAAATGAGAATCCCCGTTTTTTCAGGTCCCTGCTCAGCGCGTCGGACTCGCGCGAGCGGGTGGGGAGCTCCTTGAACGTGGCGACGCGGCGCCGGGCGCGCAGCGTTTTGTGGCCGGTGAATCCCCAGATGTAGCGGTCGAAGCTGCCGAACTCGCGTCGCACCTCTTCGAACCGCTTGGCATTGTTGATGGCGGCCTCGATCTTCAGGCGGTTCCTGATGATGCCCGCATCGTTCATCAAACGCATGATATCGCGCCGGTTAAAACGCGCGATTTTTTCCCAGTCCCACCCTGCGAATGCTTTGCGGAACGCGCTTCTTCGCTTGAGAATGGTGAGCCAGGAAAGGCCGGCCTGGAACCCTTCAAGTATGAGCATTTCAAAGTGTTTCCGGTCGTCGTGGACCGGAACGCCCCACTCGTTGTCATGATAATCAATGTAAACAGGATCGGTCTCGGCCCAGTGACATCTAACGACGGTGCGCAACAACAGCCTCCGCAATTTTGAGATCAGCGGGCGTGGTGATCTTGAAGTTCGCGGGATCGCCCCATGCGATCGCGACCGGTACCCCGCATTGCTGCATGAGAACCGCCTCGTCGGTGGGCGGGGAGGCAAGCTGGGTTGCCGCGGCGAACGTTTCCATGAGCACCGGCCGTCTGAACAGCTGCGGGGTCTGGACCCTGACCAGTTTCGAGCGGTCAACGATGTCGCCGGCAAGCCGGCCCGACATGGTGCGGATCGTGTCCACTTCCGGGGTGACGGTAATCACGCAGTCGAAGACGTTGCGTTTTGCCAGAACGGCGTCTATGACCGCGTGCGTGACAAACGGCCGGGCCGCGTCATGCACGAGCGCCCAATCAGCATCAGTGGCGGTAGCGCCGTTCTGCACCGATTGCCAGCGCTCTTTTCCGCCGGCGACCGCCAGGACGCTCTTTCCCGGCGCCAGTCCGGCGATGATCGATTGCGTCTGGGCAACAAGCTCGCGCGGCACCACCAGAATGACGTCACGTATGCCGGGGTGGCAGAGAAACGTTTCGAGCGAGTAGCGGAACAGCGGTTTTTCCCCGAGCGGCATGAACGCCTTGGGCATGGTTGCGTTGAGGCGTGATCCTGCGCCGGCAGCGACAATGATGGCTGAGAGAGAGCCGTCACTCATGTAAAAAAATCCTTTCCTGTTCAGATCGATTTGAACAGGAAAGGAATATAATTCGTTCTGGACCGGTATGTCGGATGACTGACAAAGGTATGGCCGCGCGCTACATCAACGGACGCTTTTTACCATGGCTTTTTGCATGACCTTTCCATTATGCTCGATCGTGCACATATAGGTCCCTGCATTAAGCGCGCCGATATCGAACATCCCCGGGGTATGCCCGTTATGTTGCCGTGATGGTGAAAATACGGCAACCCGTTTTCCGGAAAGATCATACAGGACAACGGCGTCGATAAACGGGGCAGCCAGGGGTATCCGTAGCTGGTTTCCACGCACCAGGGGAGCCCATTGTTCCGGAGTGGTCATGTCGAGATAGAGGTTTTCTGTTGTCGCGGTGATATTGTCGGCCCAGAATCCGGAATTGGCAGAAAGGTTTTTCATGGTCGTTACCATGGCCGAGGTAAAAATGCAATTCGGCCAACCGTAAAACGATGCCGACATAACCGTGCCATCTGTCGACGAGGCGTCAGGAAGGCCGAAACAATGTCCGAGTTCATGGCACATGCCGCCGCACCAGCGGGCCGAATCCCTGGGGTATATTTTGGCTCCATCGCAATCGTGTTTTGGAAGACCGACCCATCCGCCGCCGCCGCCTCCGCCGTCTTTGGGGCTTTCGGCAAGAACATATACCACGAGCTTCCATCGCGCACGCCTGCTGTCGGCCTTTACCGTGGGTAAAATGCTGTAAAGGTCGTCAGTCCCCTGGTTGACAATAGTCCAGTAGCTGTCCGGAGTGGCGTACCAGCTGTGCGGATGGGTGCCTTTAATAACCTCACAGACCGGTTCGTTCAATCTGAAGGTGTATTTGCATTGACCCAGCCACCATTTTTGGGACGATTTCATGACCCCGGCGATTCCTTTAGGATAGGAGGAATCCGCGGTCCTGTCGTTGGGCACAACGAGAAAGACCCTGACCGTTTTGTCCGGCGGATCCACTGAGGAGGCTATCGCGGCGGAAGCTGTAATCATTAAGCATGCAGCAACGCAAAGAGCACCAGATACGAAAGCGGTTTTTATTTTGCACATGGCCCTACTCCTTTGTTAGGTGTTATTTGACTTTTTCAACGATTTTATTGGCAATAACGGTATTCCCTTTTTTAACCGCGCAGACGTATGAACCGGCAGTCAGACGGTCAAGGGGAAATGAATATGAGGCGCTGGTGCCTGCCAATGTGGCAGGAGAAAACAATGCCGCCCTTTTCCCGGATAGATCGTAGAGAACAATGGCCGTAATAAAGGATTCTTTCTCAGGGAGCAGCACATGGAGCTGGTTACCGTGTATCATCGGTACCCATTGCTCGGGGGTCATGTCGAGATATAAATCCTTTATGGTACCGGTAATTTCGTCGGCCCAGAACCCGCTGTTGGCCGAATTGTTCTTTATAGAATTTACCAGGTTCGAAGGAAACGTACAATTCGGCCAGATGTAAAGTGCTGCCGACATAATGGTTCCGTCGTCGCCACTTGCGTCGGGCAAACCCCATAGGTGTCCGAGCTCGTGGCACATTCCCCCGCACCAGCGTGCGGTGTCCTTCGGGTACCCCTTTGCTCCGTCGGCGTCGTGCTTTGGCAGGCCGACCCATCCGGGCACGGCACCGCCGCCACACCTTGGACTTTCTGCATCAACATAACTGACAATTTTCCAGCGCGCTCTGCGGGTATCGGCTTTGATAGCAGGATATACCCGGTTGACCTCGTCTAACCCATGGAAAATAATCGTCGAGTAATCATCAACACTGGCAAACCAGCTTCTGGGCTGCGGTGACTTCAATACTTCGCAGATCGGATTGTTTAATCTAAAGGTGAATCCGCATTTCTGGAAATACCATTTCTGCGAAGCTATCATGACTTTCCCGATGCCCTTGGGATAGGCGGAATCGAAAGCGACATCACTGGGCAGGACATAAAACACCCTGACTGTTTTGTCCGGCGGTTCAACGGATGAGGCCGCTGCTTTTCCCATACAACCGATGGCAAAGACCATTGTGAAGACAAGAATTTTTTTCATAAAGGGTTCCCTTGTTGGTGGTGAATTGTCATATCCGGTTGCAGCAAGAAACGGTGTTCGAACTTGAGAATAATATTCAGGGAGGCAAAGGGGTGTGCCTGAACATGGGGGGAAAGAGGAATATAATCCATGATCGATCCTTTGGAGTTTTACATTAAGCGATTTAATGGCTTAATAATACCACACTCGTAGACCGATACCCTCGCCTCTCCCTCGAAGTATGCTACTTTACCTTTCAAATTTAAGCATTTTATGGCAAAATTGCTTTTTTTTTCAGATGGAATTATTTGGCGATCATGAATAGAAGCGCTCTTCACCATTTCTCCGGTTAGCGCAGGACAACGGTACCGGTGGAAAACATACTTCCCGATGGTGTGCTGATCTCGTAGAGAAGAATCCCAACAACCGGGCACGTGGCGCGAAAATGTGAACCTGGCGGCAGGTTTGCCTTCGCGATCGAGCGCCCGGTTGCCTGATACAATCGAACACTGACAGGATGGAGCGCCAGATTGGTGATATGGACCGTCGAACTGTTCACCTTCAGGGAAAATTCGCCGGCAGGACGGCGGTCCAAAATCAATGGCTGGCGCGTGGAAATGGCGCTTAATTGCGTTTCGAGGCTCGCCGAGCGTCTTTGGATGAACGTCTCGATTGTGGTCCGCGACGTGTCGACCTTGAGCGAATCCAGCCGCGAGAGCCCGGCTTGGCGGACCACGGCGCTCAGGGAATCAAGCTTCGCCAAAATGATTTCTTTCTTGAGGTAGGTTGAAAGCGCTTCCTTGTACAGGTGCCCGTAAAGGTCCCGGTATTTTACTATATTCATTATTCTCGTGAAAAGCGGCCGCGGGCTGATCTCCGATTTGCCGTTATCGCTGGTCTGGTACAGCGAAGTGTAGTATCTGCTGAGATTCGTTTCATTGTACATGAACAGGTAGCTGCATTCGGTTCCCATGTTGTTGTAGAACGCACGCACCGGATCAAAGGTCGCGTCCATGTCCCACGGTATAAAGACCCATTTGCCGGTATACGGGTTGAGGTACAACCAGTAATTTTTAGCGCGATTCGGGTATCCATCCCAAAAATCCATATAATTTGCCACGGTAAGATATTTAAGAAACCTGACCACGTCAAAATACTTGTCAATGGTATCGGCGAACTGATGGTCGGGTGTTTCATTAAGAATTTTGATGAAGCTTCGAATAGAACGGTAGTCCCCAGCCGCCTGGTCGGTCGAATCGTTGGATTTTTTATTGTAATGAAGGTAATAATCCGAGTCGTTTGCACCGAGAACGGTGAGATCCGCGAAATATTTCCGCGTGAGATTCGGTTTGTCGGTTGCAGCTTTGAAGAGATCCCCGACGAAGCTGTCGGAGGTATCGCCGAATGCCGCCTTGAGCCATTTTTTGTTGTCGGGATCCGGAAACTCGCTGTACAGACCGTGTAGTGCGCCATTCACGTAGAACTTCACTTGGCGCATACCGGCGCACGGCACGCCCGCGTTCCCCATGAGTTCATAGGCCAGGTTGTGGCTGAGAAACGGTTCATAGTTGTAGTTCCACACACGGTAATTTCTGTACGGCTGGGCTTTGGGAACTTTCACCTTCCAATTTCGTTGAAGAAGCTTGTACTTGATCTGGTTAAAAATGGTGTAGGAACCGCGGTAGTTTAATTTGGTTGGCGCGTAGACCGTGGAATCGCAGGAAAAGGTTCCGGCGAATGATGTGTCATAAAAGGGATTCTGGTCGAGATAGGCGATATGCTGGGGGTCGATGGTGATTTCTATCTTGTTCAGAGCATTGCACGGTACTACGGTAAGGAGCATTGCCACGGCAAGATGCGGCAGATGGCCGCTCTTGAAAAAACAAACACCACGGTGCGATGATGAGAAAGAATTGCTGCCACACTGTCCTGATGCCAACGAATCCGGTTGCGTTTTTTTCATCTCAATGCCGCTTCCTTGGCAATGCCCCTGATGGTGCATGACCAGTCACGTACCGATGTTTTTTCACCACAGCGTTGAAACGCTCTACCTACTATTAGTGGATTCTTTTGCACCGCAGTTCCCGAAGAAGGCTTTTACCGGTTATATCTTCAATTTCTCTGCAAACCGTTCGGCCATGCTCCCATAGTGTTGAACTCAATGGATTAGACACAGCTTCAAGCGGAATAGTATATTATTTAATCTGTTTTCCAGTTAAAAAAATAAAAGAACCTTACGATTTCCCCGCTCCTTTTTTCAAGGAGTGGTTTTGTTGCTTAAATATATACGGGAAGGGCGTTTCTTTTCATGCACGAACAGTTGAAAGAGGAGTCCTATAAAGCGAACATGCTTCTCCCCAAATACGGCGTTGTTAATCTTACCTTCGGGAATGTGAGTGTCTGCGACAGGGAAAGCGGCATCGTCGCGATAAAGCCGAGCGGCGTTTCGTATGATGAGCTGAAGCCCGGGCATATTGTGCTTGTTGATATGGACGGCAAGCGCGTGGAAGGAGACCTCAATCCTTCGTCAGACACGCCGACCCATTGCTGCCTGTACCGCCATTTTTCAGACATCGCGTCAGTCGTCCATACCCATTCAACCTATGCCACCGGTTTTGCGCAGGCCGGCATGCCGATTCCGTGTCTGGGCACCACGCACTCAGATTATTTTTTCGGGGAAATTCCGGTTACACGAAAAATGAAACCAAAGGAAATTACCGGAGCATATGAACTTGAAACCGGCAATGTCATTGTGGAGCGGTTCAGGAACCTGAAGCCGTCCGATGTTCCTGCGGTTCTCGTTCACAGTCACGGACCATTCGCGTGGGGCCCGAGCGGCGTGAAAGCGGTTGAAAACGCCTATGCGGTCGAGCTGGTCGCCCAGATGGCCTATTTCGCGATCACTCTGAAAAACGAGCCGCCCTATATCCAGCGCGAGCTGCTTGAAAAGCATTTTTTCCGCAAGCACGGCGCTACCGCCTATTATGGACAGAAAAAGAGGTCGTGACCATCCAATAAAACGTCAACCAGGAGGATTACGTGGCCGAACGATTTACCATCGGAGTTGATTACGGGACCAATTCGGTGCGCGCATTGGTCGTGAGCACCCAGAACGGCAAGGAGGCCGGATCATTTGTTTACAACTATCCATCCGGTCATCAGGGGATTCTTCTGGATAAAAATGACCACCATCTGGCGCGGCAGAACCCGGCTGATTACATAAAGGGCCTCGAGGTGTCGGTCACCCAGGCGCTCAAGCAGGCGAAGAAGCACAAAGGGTTCAGCGCGGACAAGGTGATCGGCATCGGCGTGGACACGACCGGCTCGACCCCGATCCCGGTGGACCGTAACAATGTCCCGCTCGCGCTCCAGGCGCAATGGAAGAAGAACCTGGCCGCCCATGCCTGGCTCTGGAAAGACCACACCTCGGCCGAGGAGGCGGCCAAAATAACCGATACCGCGCAGAAGTACGCGCCGAAATACGTTGAGCGGTACGGCGGCACCTATTCGTCGGAATGGTTCTGGGCAAAAGTATGGCACTGCCGGAATGCTGCGCCCAAAGTGTTTGATGCCGCCTACTCATGGGTTGAGCTGGCGGATTTCATCCCCGCGATTCTCGCAGGAGTAAAGGACCCGACCGCGGTCATGCGCGGCGTGTGCGCGGCGGGACACAAGGCGATCTACTCGCATGACTGGGGCGGTTTGCCTGACAAGGAGTTCCTGCGCATGCTCGATCCGAAACTCGCTGATCTGCGCGACCGGCTCTATTCGATCGCGTACGATGCCAAGACGCCGGCGGGAACGCTCTGTCCTGAATGGGCGTCCAGGCTCGGGTTGCGGGCCGGCATTCCCATCGCGATCGGCGCGTTCGACGCCCACTACGGAGCCATCGGCGCGGGCGTGGGAGAGCGAACGCTTGTCAAGATTATCGGTACCTCGACGTGCGACTGCACGGTCGTTTCGCAGGAGCATAAGAAGGGTGAGATCCCGGGTATCTGCGGTACGGTGCTCGGCTCCATTCTTCCTGATTATTTCGGCGTTGAGGCCGGACAGTCGGCCGTGGGTGATATTTTCAAATGGTTTGTTGAGGTCGTGTGCAACAACAACGGTTCGCTGCATGCCACCTTCACCAGGCAGGCGGAAAAGCTCGCGCCGGGACAGAACGGCCTGGTGGCGCTCGACTGGAACAACGGCAACCGCACCATCCTGGTTGATCCAAAACTATCCGGCCTGCTCGTGGGCCAGACCCTGTACTCCACGCCCGCGGAGATTTACCGCGCGCTCATCGAGGGAACCGCCTATGGCGCGCGCGCGATCATCGAACGGATCAAGGACTACGGTGTGCCCGTGGACCGGATTGTCTGTTGCGGCGGCATTGCGGAAAAGAACCGCATGCTCATGCAGATCTATGCCGACGTTACCGGCTGTACCATGCTCATTTCAGGCTCCTCGCAGACCTGCGCGCTTGGGTCCTGTATCGCGGCGGCCGTGGTCGCCGGAAAGAAAAATGGCGGGTACGACTCGTTCCCGCTTGCGCAGAAGAAGATGACCTCGCTCAAACCGGTCAAGTACACGCCCAACGCCAGGGCAAAGAAAGTGTACGACGAACTGTACGCCATCTACCGTCTGCTGCATGACGGCTTCGGCGGCGTCAACCGTTCCATCGACGTTTCCCGGGTCATGAAGGACCTGATCGCCATCAAGGAGCGGAATACGCCGGCGCTCAAATAAGAGAAACCGGCGCAGTCGAAATCAGGAAACGGGCCCCTCGGGCGAGGTGTGCTGGTATCCAAGGAGACCCATCATGCCGTCCAACGTGACGTCCATAATTCTCGCCGGCGGCCAGGGGAGCCGTCTGCATCCGCTCACGCAATCGCGCTCAAAGCCGGCAGTGCCGATCGGCGGCAAATTCAGGCTGATCGATATTCCCATCAGCAACTGCCTGCACCACGGTATCCGTTCGATGTGGGTGCTTACGCAGTTCGCGTCTGAATCGCTGCATCGCCATATTTTCCAGTCGTACCGACTGGACTCGTTTTCCGGCGGATTCGTAACCGTGCTTGCCGCTTCGCAGACCACCGACAGCAAGGGGTGGTATCAGGGGACCGCTGATGCGGTGCGGAAAAACCTGGCCAATTTCGACCAGGCCGGCGACACCGTGCTGCTGCTTTCCGGTGATCATTTGTACCGCATGGATTTTTCCGAATTTCTGCAGTTCCATGAATCCAATAACGCCGATATTTCGCTTTCCGTCATTCCGGTGCCGCGGTCGCGCGTGACGGAGTTCGGCGTGCTTAAGATGGACCATGACTACCGGGTGCGGGATTTCGTGGAAAAACCCAAAGTGGACGGAATCATAGACGACTATGCGATCCCTGCCGCGCTCCGGAAATACAAGGACGGGGAGGAGGGGACGCACGTCGCTTCCATGGGTATCTACGTTTTCTCCAAGAAGGTGCTGTTTGACGTTCTTTCAGAATATGACTTTGACGATTTCGGCAAGCAGATCATTCCGGCCGCAATAAACAACTACCGTGTGTTCGCTTACCCGTTTAACGGCTACTGGGAGGACATCGGGACCATCAGGTCGTTTTTCAACGCGCACATGGCAATGACGGTACGGAACCCGCCGTTCGATTTCTACGATCCGAAAAACCCGATCTTCACCAACCGGCGCTATCTTCCGGCTGCCAAGATCAGCGGCTCGAATATCGACTCCTCCATCATCTGTGAGGGGTGCATGATTGAAAACGCCAAAATCACGGACAGCGTGATCGGCGTGCGTTCGATCATCCGGGACGGAAGCCACCTGTCGCGGGTGATCCTCATGGGCGCCGACACCTACGAGTTTGAAAGCAAGGAGGGGCTGCGCATGGGCATCGGGCAGAATTGCCATATCCGCAACGCGATCATCGACAAGGACGCGCACATCGGTGACGGCGCCGTGCTCATCAACCGGGGAAACCTTGAAAATACCGAACGCGACGGCATCGTGATCAGGGACGGGATCATTATCGTGCCCAAGGGAGTCAATGTGCCGGCGAGGTACGTGCTGTAATGTGACAAGATTTTTTCCGTCAAGCTGCCATAGAACGATCCAAAGCAGAAGGGGGCACGCCATAGCGCGCCCCCTTCCTTTTCCTGTTTTTATTTCAGCGGGTCGTTTTAGATGATCCTCCCCGCCAACTGGTAGTACGCTTCGTTCCAGCGCAGTTCCTTCTTGAAATCGACCAGCCTGGTGTCCTTGTCAATGACCACGTACTCGAGCCCGGCCATTGCCGAGAAGTCCTCGATATACTCGGCCGTGACGGCCTGGCTGAACGCGGTGTGGTGCGCGCCGCCGGCGTATATCCATGCCGCTGCTCCCACTTTGAGGTCGGGCTGCGGCACCCAGATGGCGCGGGCGACCGGCAGTTTGGGAAGGTCGGCGTCGGGCGCAACGCAGTCGACCGCGTTCACGATCATGCGGAACCGGTTGCCCATGTCAATGAGGCTCGCGTTGATTGCCGGACCGGTGGGCACGTCGAACACAAGACGCGCAGGATCGGCCTTGCCGCCGATACCGAGCGGATGCACTTCGAGCTTGGATTTTCCGGTGCCGATGGTCGGACAGATTTCAAGCATGTGGGCGCCGAGCACCTTCATGCCCTTGGGATTCAGGTGGTAGGTATAATCTTCCATGAACGAGCAGCCGCCCTTGAGTCCCTGACCCATGACTTTGAGCGCGCGCACAAGCGACGCGTGTTTCCAGTCGCCTTCTGCGCCGAACCCGTACCCGGCGGCCATGAGACGCTGCGAGGCAAGGCCCGGGAGCTGTTCGAGACCATGCAGGTCTTCGAAGGTTGTGGTGAACGCCTTGTACCCGCCGCTTTCGAGAAACGATTTGATCCCGATTTCGATTCTTGCCTGATAACGGACGTTATTGTGGAGCGCGCCGCCTTTTTTTCCGGCGTCGGCAATCTGGAACATGGCCTCATACTCTTTGACCACGTTATCTATTTCAGCGTCTGAAACCTCGTTGATGACCTTGACGATATCGCCGACCCCGTATGAGTTGACCGAAAGACCGAAGCGGATCTGGGCCTCGACTTTGTCGCCCTCGGTGACCGCGACCTCGCGCATGTTATCGCCGAACCTGACCACTTTGGCGCCCTGGAAATCCGCCCATGACGCCGCAGCGCGCGTCCAGACGCCGATCCGTTCCTGCACCTCGTCCTCCTGCCAGTGGCCCACTACCACCTTGCGGTTGATGCGCATACGGGTCATGATGAACCCGTGCTCGCGGTCGCCGTGCGCTGCCTGGTTTAGGTTCATGAAATCCATGTCGATTTCGCCCCATGGCAGATCACGGTTGTACTGGGTATGGAGGTGCAGAAGCGGTTTCTGCAGGATTTTCAATCCGTTGATCCACATTTTGGACGGGGAAAAGGTATGGCACCAGGTGATGACGCCGATACATTTTTTAGCGGTATTTGCTTCCATGCAGAGGGCGGCAATTTCCTCCGGTCCGGTCATGACCGGCTTGAAAACTATTTTTACAGGGATTTTTGCTGATTTGTCGAAAAATGCGGCAATTTCCTTTGAGTGTTCCGCAACCGTTTTCAGTGTTTCCGGCCCATACAGGTGCTGGCTGCCGGTAACGAACCAGACTTCCAATTGCTTAAGGTCCATGAGAATCCTCCAAACAGTTTGATTGAAAAGTAATTATTTGATTTCTAATTAAACGTATAAGAATTCACGCATCGTCTATTAATAATAATTCTTTACAAAATTGCAGCATGACGTATTAAAAGTATTTTTCCGCCATAGAAAAATAAAATAATATTATTGCCACGGCAGTAGGGAAATTAATTCAATTGAACTCCTTGAACGAATTGTCATTGGCAACAGCAGCCAGACGATACAGGCATAGGGCAAAGGACAGGGTACGTGCTATCATGCCGGCACTCAATCCGTCTGGCATGAGAGTTATTTAACCATACCAATATCAATTACATAATGATGATAACCGTGGCGCTTTCTGAACCGGCCGACAGTCGATCAGTTCATTTTTATTTCACTAATTGTTGACAATGATTCATGTGAATATGTAATTATTGATCAGCAGGATCAATTCCCTGCATCCGGATCCATGGGCAACAACACGAAGGGGTGTTCCTTATGGACGCGAAGCCCGTGCCTGCCATGCATAAAGTGGTGTTCCTCTCCCTGTTTTTTACTGCTGTTTTTCCATTGCGGCTTTCTGCCCTGCAGCATTATGTCACTGCCAGTTACTGTTATACTTCCAAGGGCGTTCTTATCGCAAATATGGAGATCGAATGCGATTCAATGGTGGTTGACGGCGAAATGGAGCGGGAGATACGGGACATGCTTCGGACCCTGCTTGAAAAACATAAGGGCATCAAGAAGCATCTGCGGTTTAAATGCATGATCAGCAGTGCAAATATCATGGAGAATGTTACGTTTCTCAACAAAGAGACTGAACAGCTATTTAAAAGGTATGCTATCCTGCAGGAGATCCGGTCCGAATTGACTCGATTCCCCGGATCAACCGTGACCTTCAGTTTCAAGTATGATAGAAAGATCAGGAAAAAATCCTGGTAGTTTTCTGCCGTACCGTGGCGTGCCGACAAATCCTCTTTTCCCTGCAATGCTGAATAGCCTGCCGTGGTGATGAGTCCGTGATCAGCCACCATCATGCACCTGTCCGGGTTCTGCCAACACCGGAATGATTCCCTTGCCACATCGGGAGATCAGGCCGGATGATGTATGCCCCGCTTGTTCCCGCTGCCGGTCTGTTTTGTTATTCGCACGGAAGCTTGACCAGCTGGGACGGGTTCTTTCCCTCGACAAACGTCATGTGCCTGGTGCAGATGAGTCCTCCTTTGACAAACCGCATGGTATGGGGGCCCGAGGTAATTTTTAAATACCCGACATTTGTTTTTCCGACAAGCTCGCCATCCATAAAAACCGAGGCCACCGGCGGAAGGGAGGTCAGGAAAATTGACCCCTCTTTCCGCGGGCCTGCATAGACTATAGGTTCCGGAGGCGGCGGAGGTTCCGGCCTCCGGGCAACAGCCCGTGAAGTTTTTTCCACGGGCTCAATGCTTATAATGGTCATCTGGATCGTGGAAAACGCATCAGGATCAAGACCGGCCTCAAGCATGTCGCGGTCTCCATTAAAAAGGGCCGTTGCTTCGCCGGTCTTTTCCTGTTCGATCAATTTATAGATTTTCATGAGCCGTTTTTCAGCGATGTCGGATAGCTTCACCTCGGCGTCGGCCGCCTTTTTCTTGTTTTGGGAAGACGCCGCCGGTGGTTCGGCTCGTGCCCGGGCCTCCATGCGCCGCTGCTCGGACTGTGCCTGCTTTTCAATACGCCGCTGCTGCGCGATCATCTGGCCGAAGTCCTCCTGCTGCCTCTGCTTCTCCTGCTTCGCAATCTTCTGTTCATTGGTGGCCTTTTCGCGGTCAGCGTGCAGCTGGTCGACCATTGCCTGCTTTACCCGTCTCTCCTCGTTTTTCATCTCAATCAAACGTTTGGTTTCAGTCAGCCGGCTGTTGTGTTGTGCGTTTGTTACAGTGCTGTCGGTCTGGATA
>JAFGDP010000138.1 GCA_016932075.1 Chitinispirillaceae bacterium
AAATTCCCTACTGCTGCCTCCCGAAGGAGTCTGGGCCGTATCTCAGTCCCAATGTGTCCGTACACCCTCTCAGGCCGGATACCCATCGTAGCCTTGGTGGGCCGTTACCCCGCCAACTAGCTAATGGGCCGCAAGCTCATCTTCAAGCGATAACGTACAAGTAGAGGTCATCTTTGATACCAGGATCATGCGACCCCGGCATAACATCAGGTATTAGCCCCGCGTTGGCAGGGTTATCCCGGACTTGAAGGAAGATTGCTTACGTGTTACTCACCCGTTTGCCGCTTTACTTTCCCGATTGCTCGGGATTTCTCGCGCGACTTGCATGTATTAGGCACGCCGCCAGCGTTAGTTCTGAGCCAGGATCAAACTCTCCATAAGAGTTAATCCTACTTGTTAATCAAACGGAAATCACGGAAATTCTTCGATCACACACATCCAGACTTTCAAAGAGCGGTTGCCTTATGTATTTATCGGCAATTTTGTAATATAAATCATTTAACCGTTGATGTCAAATATTTTTTTACCATTACTCTCTTTTTATCGTTTTCACAAGCTGTTAATTTTCAATGAGAAAAAGAAATATGCAAAAATAATCTGAGAAAAAAATACTTTCAATAAATTTTTAATTTAAAAAAAATAATTCCCCCTTCCCTTTCCTCCCCTGCTAAACGCGAGTCGTTGATTTTTAAAGGAAATCAAAGGGTTATTATAGCTCAAACAGAATTTAACAACACATACTACCTTGCTATTTAACCAATTACCGACGCATGGCTTTCATAGGGAACCGTGTGCATGCGATTGCCGATCAGCGATACTAAAATCTCAAATAAAAACCCCGGCAAAGCCGGGGTTTTTTAAATCAACCACCCAACTCAGAGACAATTATTGCTGTGCCAGAACCTGCGCTTCTGCAGCGGTGAGTTCACGGTTGAAGAACATGACTTCGTCAATCTGGCCTTGAAAATTATGCATCCACACTGGAGAGCCGCCATCATCCAATACAAAGCGCGACCCGATTTGAGTAGGAGCATCGCTTTCATATATCTCTACGATTTGATCTGAATAAGGAGCTCCTGCATAATTAAGGCTTACCGGTTGCCCGTCAAGATATACCTTATGCACCCCTTTATTGTAAGTATAGGTCACATGGTACCATGTATTCGGCATAATTATATGCTCCGATTCAATATCTTTGCCGTGTGTTCCAACCGCCAGAAGCGCCTGGTCTATGTAATCATGAAATCTAATATTTATCCCCCATGACCAGTAAAGTGTATTGCTGACCCCTCTTCCAACTACAGGAGCTAAACCGGGATAGTCGTACCATTGGAAACTGGTTTTCATCCAGCATGCGCAGGAAAACACGCTCTCAGGGCCGAAATCAAATGCAGCACTCGGCTCATCAGGCAAACGGATCGAATAGGAGACCATATTATCCCAATCTCCATAGCAATTAAATGCTTGGTTTTTCTTGCCCTCACTATAGCTGGATACTCCATCTGTCCAAAAACCATTATAGATACCCATTGCATCATCCGTATTTCCATCACCCTTATACCATGCGATCAACCCTTCCGGAGGAAAAGCCGAAACAGCACCCTCTTCAATGCGGAATTTGATGGGCAGGGTCCGGTCGTCGTTCAAAGGAATAAATTCATCCGTATTAACGTTCTTGAACTCCTTTCCCGTATTGCACACATCAACATCGGCAAAACCAAGAACGGTGCCGGACACAAAAACGCTGATCCGGTAAAATTTGTCCGCATCCAGGTTTGAAAGCGAGGTCTTCCAGTTGACCTGGTAAAGTTCGTCAACGGTATTGACCGAAACATCACTGCCCGAGGCGGAGAACACGACCGTTTGACTCGGAGTGAATGACCCGGGTACCCCCTCCAGTTCCAACACCTCAACGACCGGAGAAAGCGATGCATCAAAAACGCCTGACGTCGAAGGCGTTTTCACCATTGGAGGCAGAAAATAAAAATGGTTGTTTCCGGTCTCCGTATTGTGCGCACCGTCCCATATTTCCGCGCTCCGCGAGTTGCCGCCATTAAATGAGAACGGTGTTGGAGATTGCGTACAACTCATAACGAACAACACTGCGACAGCGATTGCCAGTACCTTTTTCATACGGTTGTTGCCTTTCTATTCGTGAAACATGAAGACTGTTGGATACACATGGATCGTATCATCAACTCCTCATCCACTGCTTCTCTGCCATCTCTTTTTTATCCTATGAACATGCTCCCAGAAAAAGCAATTGAATATAAAAAAAAACTGGCTTTTTGTCAATACCTTTTTTCCCTGGACCGGCCATTTCATGTAATACAAACCATGCTATGGGGTTATGAACAAATCCCTGTCACCACAGTAAAATAACGATACGGATGCGTTTACCTGCGCTACGCGCTTTTACAACGCAAGCCTTCTACGGCACAATCAACATCATATCGTAACTATCCATCTGTCTTATCGAATCATCAAACTGGAAAATGAGTCGGCGGCAAGCGAAATACCAGTTCTCTGTCCGGGTATTTCTTCCCCTGTCTTAAAACGCTTTCTTAAATAAGAATTCCCGAATCCCGTTCATGCACACGAACGAGCAGTACTGTTCAAGCGGCCGCATGACAATTTCGATATCCCTGTTTGAACGGTGAACATACGGCAGTTTCAGCAAGGTCGAGTTTGCAAGGGTAACCGGCATGGTATCACTGAAAACGATATAGTGCTGGTAGGGCTGATGATTCTTGGTGGTACTGGCAATCATAAGGAGCAAGCCGTTCGGTTTGAGCAGATAGCAGCATTGCGAGACCATTTCGCGGAGGGCGAGGTCTTCAAGATGATCGGGAACATCCCATACGTGTATGGCGTCAAAGGTGCCTTTTTCATAATCAAAACACTGTGCAATCTGCTCAGGAGCAATTGGCTGGAGCGCCTGGGGCGATACCCGCTGCACTATATCACAAACATGCAAGCGAGAGTATGCATTAAGCATGAACTGAATATTGCTGCCGCAGACAGGTCCGATATCAAGAATCTGCGGCGTATCGCACTTGTTCAGAAACGAGCGATACCGTTCCACAAGACGGCTCTGATAGGCCCCGGTCCTGGGGGGATCGCTCGAGCAGCCGACGAGCGGTACATACGCGGTGGAAGGCATGATTTACGCCGATATCAGACCTTGGTAAATTCCGGTTTTGAGGGTTTCGCGCTGTTGCCGGCAGGAGCGGTCTGAGCAGCAGCGGTGGCCGGTTTTTGCTGCTGTGCGGGCTTTTCCTCCTTCTCAAGCTCGATCGAGGCCTTGACAAAAGCGCCGTCCTCCACCGAAATCCTCCTGGCCTTGATCTGGCCGGAAAAATCGGCATTTTTCGTGACCTGAACCATGTTTTTTGCGGTCACGTTGCCGACCATGCGGCCACCGATAATCACGCTGTCGGCCTCAATATCGGCCTCAACCTTGGCCTTGCTTCCGACAGTCAACCGGTGCGACTTTACTTCGATGGTGCCCTTGACCGTGCCTTCGACCACCATATCCTCGTTGGCCCGTATCGAACCCTCAACGGCAATATGCTCCCCGATGATTGTTTTTTCCGCGGCTACTGCCGCACGCGGCACGTCCGCAGGTTTTGACGGCGTAAAATCATTCCGCTCGAATTCATTCATTTCGCGCTTTCCCATGGTAAGCATTTCGTCCTCCTTTTCAGGAACCGGTGTCATGTGCATGTTGGTTATTTTTTCAAGAATCCCCATACGACAACTCCCTTAATCGTTCATTTGAAAGCAGTTTAACCTTTTATCGTTCCGCCAAATCCACTATGGTACATATACATTACGAACAACTGCTTTTTCAATCTTTTTTTCGTTAACACCTGCCGTTTCCGTCCCTCACTTTCGTGGCTGTACCCGTCCATGCGACCCTCAATGAAAAAAAACCGCATCCCCTATACGGCTCTGCACCGCAGCAGAAAACATATGAGTGCTGTAATGCCGATTCTTTCCTGCCCTTTCCCGGCTTGTGTTATATTAAAAACAGGGCATGCATGGTCATCCGTTCGCAAGGAGGTTGCACCAATGAAAAAAATTGCGGCGTTTTTACTTGTTGTCTGCCTGTTTCAGGGAATATGCCAGGATTATGAGGACGAGGAATATTCCTACTCCTGCTCGCTTTCGGTCTCAACGACCGTGTTTCCGCCCGATTCGAACGATCAGACGGGCAATGGTTATGTGGAAGCCCTGCTGTGTGATAAAAACGGAACTCCGATCGCCAATAAAGAGGTCAAAATGACCGCCTCGTGCGGTATTCTCTCATGCCAATCACCGGGGTGGTATGACGACGTGAGCTCCATTTCCTCCGATAAAAGCTGTTTTATAACCGGTGCTGACGGCAAGGTGAACGTATACCTGAGCAGGATCCCCTTTAACACGAGGGGCCTGATCAGGGCCACCTGCGCATGCGATGAAATCGTGCTCAAATCAACAAGCAGTTACATGATTTCCCGTAAAATCATCAGAAAAAAAAGAGTCTCAAAACGGATCAAACGATGAAATCGCCCACGTCGCCTCATTGAGCGTCTGCCTAAAAGAGCTGTTATGATGAGTGATCGGGATTGTATTTTTTACCATAATTACTACGCCGGCAAAGCCGGAAAAGGGCTAGTGGATGGCTTTGCGGCATACGTCCACTCCTCGCCGGATTATTCTCGCAAATAACGCATATAATCCGGCGCGAGTGACTAATATGCGCCAACTGCCGCTGACAGAGGCAACAGGCGAAACGGCAATGCATCTTTCCTGTTTCGGCGGATAATATGAAGCATAACCTGCCTGCATCCGTCATTCTCTTAAGCCTGTTTATGGCGGCAGGTATTTGCTGCAGCTCGAGCCAAAGGTTTTCCCTTACTTCTGAAGATTGCGCCTGTCTGAAAACCGTACCTGACTCCTGTCTCGTGGATACGCTTGGAATCGTGGGCACGATTTTCCCAAAAAATTACTCCTACACCTCACATGATTCCATGCAGTCGACGCCGGTCAGTACGTGGACCCCCACCAAACGAGACGTTATCCGCGCGGAACGCATTTTTCAGAGGCATGCGGCCAACCAGTATGCATGCCTTGATTCCAACGAGAAAAAATATTACCGTCAGTACATAGGTCAGGGATCAGGCAACGTCATACTCATCCACGGGATCAGAAAAAGCCACGACATCCACCTCTGCGGGTGCCGCAGTTTCTGGATCAATATCTACGAAAACGACTGTAGCACGTTTGATGCCGAGATCGATATCATCTCGGCCTATTGCACTATTGAAGTAAAAGGCGAGCAGTAGGCGGGGAATCCCGGGCAGGAGCATATTCGAACCAGTCAAAACAGGCGGGCACCTCGCAGGATTTTCCATTGCCGGTGGCATACATCCCTATGACGACGCCGGTGAATGCGAATATATGCTCCATGGTCAGAGGTTTCGACTCCAAATCAGCGAGGTGCTGGAATGAAAGCGTGTCCTGTTGTGCGCAGGAGAACGCGTACCGCTCGTGGGAGCACGCAACGCGAAGAAACAGCACCGATGATGTGACGTCAATACTGTCCACGAACCTGCTTTCACCCCATGTGCACGAACGCACCATGCAGCGGTTTATCTCTCCCCTTTTTACCAAGCCCATTTCATAATGGGCCTTTTCATTCAGGCGGACGGCCACACCGGCCTCCTCACCGCTCGCAACAGGATTGAACTCCATCTTTACCGTGACGACCGCCGAAAAATGCCCCTGTCTCCTTCCGACAAACGCAGGCAGGTCTCTTGTCGACAAGGTCGCCTCGTTTCCGCGCAGGCTGAGCCACCCCGGCCGCCCCCGTAATGAATAGCAGCCGGGCATGGGATTTCGAACGAAAACATAGCACAGCGGCAGCTCCGCCTGAGTGAAGTCATCGCGGTTCGGAATCGTTTCCAGGGACTGAAGCGGAGGCAACGGACCTTTCATTGCAAGGGAAACCCTGCCGTTGTCACCGATGACCGGCCATCCTTTTTTCCAGAGCACGGGCGATAGAAAGGTTTCCCTGCCAAGCGGCGAATACCCCTTGTCCATATGCCGTACCGCCAGGAACACGGACCACCATTTACCGTTTTCATCTTGAAAAAAATCGGCATGACCGGTAAACTGGATCGGCTCCCGTGTATCCTTGTGGGAAAGCACCGGATTATAGGGACACGGCTCATACGGCCCAAAAACCCGTGCGCTTGCCGCAAGGACCTGATGGTGGTTCCATCCGGTACCGCCTGAGGCTGCGGTTAGATAATACACGTTGTTAATTTTATAAAGGTGCGGACCTTCGAGCCACACATCACCGTCACCGGTCCAGATCGTCTTCTTCGGACTCAGAACCTGACCGGTTGCGGGATCGATTTCATACTGAATGATATGCGATCCTGAATCCCTTCCCTCCTGCGATTGCAGAAACGCCCTGCCGTCGTCGTCGAAAAACAGCGAAGGATCGAATCCGTCAAAAACGGTGTACACCGGATCAGACCATTCGCCGGCCGGATCGGTCGCCGTCACAAAAAAATTTTTCCCATTAGCGGTCAGAATCACGTAAAACAATCCCTCATGGTACCTGATCGTGGCGGCCGCGGCACCTCCAGAGCTTGGAACGCCGGTCTGATCCAGCTGGTTTTTTCTTGTAAGGCAGTGGCCGATCTGTCGCCAGTTGACCAGGTCCCTGCTGTGAAAGACCGGGACTCCGGGAAAGTACTCGAACGAACTGGTGACCAGGTAATAGTCGCTGCCAACCCTGCAGATGCTGGGATCAGGGTGAAAACCCGGAATAATCGGATTATTGAAAACCGTTCCGCCAACAACCACGGTATCATGAAGCGTTGTGTCGAGCACGTCGGACAAGGGAACCGGCGGAGGCGGCTCGAATGGCAGAAGGCATTGCTCAAACAGGGTTGCGACCGCAGCCAGACCGAGACAACACCCCGCGAAAAGGGCGGTCTTTTTCCTGCAGCCGGCGGCCTTTTTTAACGCGGCTTTTCCAGACAGTTCAACGCGGATGCTTGTCATGAATCAATAAATATAACCGGCTCTGGGAATAACCGGGGGAAAAATGCTGCGACCCTGCCTTTTCATCCCTCGTCCACGGCCGGTTCAATCACCTGCATGCTCCGCCATTTCCCCTGCAGGAACCGGCCAAACCAGATGACAGCCTGCACCATCACGAAGACCGTGGCGATGATCCATTCGGTCATAAGAGTACGCTGCCAGAGATCAGCTGCCAAGAGGGCAATAATAAACACCACATGCATGATCATGGATACTATCATGATCCAGCGGGTATCGCCCGCGGCGACGAGCGTGCCCACGAAAATGTAATTGAACGCATCGAGCAGGCAGTACAGCGCGACGAAACGGAGAAGAATGACGCCGGTCGAAGCGACCTGGATATAGGCTTCCTCATGGGCAGGATTGCCGGAATTAAACATTGCAAACAGCTCATGGGGCCACAGAATGAATATGACCGCCATGATCACCATCCATATCTGGGAGATCGCAAGGCCTCGGCAGGTCACCTTACGCGAGATATCAGGCCTCTTTGCACCCTGCGCATTCCCGACCAGTATCGTGATGGCTTGTGAAAAACCAATAACCGGGAAAAACGCGATCCCGTTGATACGCCATGCGATATTGGTCGCGGTAAGCTCCATGGGACCGATCCGGCCCACAAAAAAGATGAACACGGTCCATGCCAGCATCTCAATCGAAAACCGCACCCCATTGGGAAATCCGAACCTGACAAGGCGTGCCAGAAGACCGCAGTCCATGCTGCGCGAACGCCATGTTGACCAGTCCAGACGATTGTCTCTTCGCAAAAAAAGCGTCATGAACAGGGCGGCAACGATCATTGAGGCCATGACGGTTGCCCAGGCCGCTCCCGCAATACCGAGCCGGGGAAAACCAATATTCCCGAATATCAACAGATAGTCAAGAAAGACATTGGCCCCGAATCCGATGAAATGAACCACCATGACCGCCGCGGTCCTGCCCCTGCCGATAAAAAACCCTGCCAGCGCGCTTGAAAGGACCACGAATACCGCGCCCGGACAGGTTATGGTGAAATACGTCACCTCCATCATCTGAATATGGGGTGCGTGACCAACGAACGAAAAGAGCGGCCCGGCAATAAGGATAAAAAGCGCCAGAAACGCCCCAGCGGCAAGTGAAAAGTAAATACCCTGCCAAACCGTATGGGCTGCGCGGGTACGTCTTCCCGCGCCAATATACTGCGCAACAAACGTTGCCGTGTATCCCGCTGTTCCGACAAATGCGCTGGTGAGGAGCCACGTCGTCATACCCGCCGGAACCACTGCGGCGATAGCGTTCGCCGAATACCAGGAGAGAAAAATCGCATCGATGAACTGCATGAGCATGTGACTGCTCATGGACAGAATCAGCGGCGCTGAAAGAAACAGAATATCGCGGTATGAGGTTTTTATGCTTTCATTATTCATAAATACATACTGCGGAGAAAAGAACGAAAGCGTTAAAAATAAGTTGTGAGGCCATTATCGGTTCAATAGATTGTTCCCGCGGTGTCTGTACGTTTGATATGCCTTTCTGCCGGTATCATGACCTGAAAGCCACCCCCGGAAAAAATCTATCATTCAATAAATCGGTTGCTCAATCGAAATCACTGTTGTTTTTGCCGTCACCTCAAAGCATAATAATATCTATGCTCATTGCTCATGCCCCTGCAGGGTATCTGCTCACGCGGCTGCTTTCGCGAACCCTGTTTAAAAACAGCGTGCTTCCACAGCGGCAAAACCGGCTTTACCGGCATATGATTGTTGCCGGTGTTCTCGGAAGCATTATTCCGGATTTTGATTTTATCTATCACATTTTTATTGATTCGGCAGATACTTCCCACCACTCCTATTTGACCCATATGCCGGTATTCTGGCTTGGCATATGGATCGTGCTTTCAGGCATCGGCTTAATACGAAAAAACAGGCATCTCATTATGATAGCGACCGTATTCAGTATCAACGCCTTAGCGCACCTGGCGCTTGATACTATCACTGGAGAGATCCACTGGTTCTATCCGGTGAGCGCAATCGGCATAAATTTATTCAAAGTAGCTGACGTACACATCTGGTGGGTGCATAATTTCATGTACCACTGGACATTTTTAATAGAGATTTTGATTGTTGCCAGTGCTATGATCGTTTTTTTGCGCGTCCGGGAAACGGTATCTGATGTCGTTCACCTGTTCCTGAATCACAAAAAACTGCGTGCACTAGCGCTGCGTTTGGCCGTATGCTCCGTCGGAATAGCAGCCATCATCCTCATCGGGTCCATGAAATTCAGTATCGACAACCGGGCAGCGGAAAAAGTTATGCAGCTGAAGCAATATATCGTGAGCATGTTTGAGTCGTGAGGAAGACAGTTTTTTAATCCCAACCATATACCTATTACAATTTGCCGCTTGTACGTTCCAGAAATCATTTTTGGAATCTCCCCTGTTTTCATGAATTTTTAACCGGAGTTCTTATGCGTTATCTATCCTGTCTTTTGCTTGGCATGCCACTTTTATTCCTCTATTACCTTACCTGCTCTAACCCGGCCAATCCATTTGATCCTGACAAGGTGAAAATCAATCTTATCCTGGTGTCATCAAGTGGAGATACCAGCGGGAGTGAAATTGCCGACACTGTTGGCAACTCCATAAGAATCGGCGTTATCATTTCCCTGGCACAACATATTGATTCAACAATAGTTACATTCGGCCCTTCCCAGACTTCATATGACACCGTATGGACTCTTGATAAACGCTATAAGGACCCGGTGGACACGGTCTGGTTAGATTATACCCTGCAAAGCACCGGTGATCGAATCATCACCGCCACTGGTTTTGCAAAAGAAAACCACCGGCCATGGGCCAGCGCAACTGTTCATGTCATCAACCGGCCATCTCCCAACCAGCCCCCGGTCCTGACCGTTTCCGGCAACCAGTCCATTGTTGCTGGCGATGCCTGCCTGCTCACAGCATCAGCTTCCGACCCGGATTCCGGCCAGACCGTTTCTATCCAGGCGTTCGACATTCCTGCGTCCGCATCATTCGACGGCACCACCTTTTCCTGGACCACCACGCTTGCCGATACCGGCACCCATACGGTCACGTTTGTCGCCGCTGACAACGGGGACCCGGTACTGACCGACACCGAACACGTGACCATTACCGTGACCCCGCCCGGCGTGAACCGGCCCCCGCAATTCTCTGCAGACACGGTCACGCTCATTGGCACCCCGGGCACGCAGGTTTCGCTCACGCTTGCGGACAAGTGCAGCGATCCTGACAACGACAGTATCGCCTATTCGCTCCTGGCCGGACCTCCGACGAACGACACGGTCATCAGTACTTCCTGGTCATTCACGCCGTCAGATTCCGACACCGGTACGTTCCATGCCCTGGTCCGCGCTCATGACCCTGCAGGAGCTTCGGACACCCTGACCATTGCGCTCACTGTTTCGGCACGGGACAACACGCCGCCAATCATGCGCCTGCTCTCGCCGGCTACCGACAGCGCGACGGTCAGTTCTCCAAGCTACCAGGTCAAGGTTTCGTGCAAGGACGCAAGCGGCGTGGCTTCGGTGAAATGCTCCATGGGGACTGACACGTTCAGCGTGACCGGTTCAGACACCACCTATGCCGCGACCGTGACCGGGCTTGCGGCCAACCAGTGGAACATCATCATGTTCATCGGTATGGACGCGTCTGCGCAGGCTAACGCCTGCACGCTCGCCGTGCACCTGAGATACGATTCGACCATCACCGACAACGTGCCTCCAACGATCAGGATCGCAAGCCCTGCTGCCGACACCACGGTGGGGGTTGACTCATGCCGCATCAGCGCGATCTGCACCGACGCCTCGGGCATTGCCTCGGTCACCATGACGCTTGGCAGCGCTACGCCGGTCACCGCGACCAGGTCCCAGG
>JAFGDP010000139.1 GCA_016932075.1 Chitinispirillaceae bacterium
TGGGATTCCTGGTGGTGCGATAACACGGAACCGGACCCGTATCCGGATCAATTCGACCGCCACGCCATGAATACGGCAATGGGGAAGGGATGCCTTTATTACAATACGTATTCCCTGATGGTAATGCTCGAAGGGTACACTCGCTGGCGCAGCGATATTCCCGGAAAACGGGCCGCCCTGCTTACCCGAACGGCATTTGCCGGCCAGCAGCGGACCGGAGCCATTTCGTGGAACAACGACATATCCTGCAACTTCGGCGCATTGGCTAATTCAATCCCTGCTGGACTCCATTTCTCCTTGTCGGGAAATCCTAACTGGTGCACTGACATCGGAGGCTACTGGGGCCATGAGCTTAACTGGGCGACTGCGGCCAACAGGGAGCTTTTTACGCGCTGGTTCCAGTACGGCGCGTTCTGTTCGATTTTCCGCATCCACGGCGGCGGCTCGCGCGAGCTGTACAGCTCGAACTGGGACGCAACAACCAAGGCGAACCTGCTCAAGATCAATCATCTGCGCTACCGCCTCATGCCGTATGTCTACTCCCTTGGGTGGAAAACGACAAACGAAGATTATACGATGCATCGGCACCTGGTCATGGATTTCAGGACCGACCCCAATGTCCACAATATCGGCGACCAGTTCATGTTCGGGCCGTCATTTCTGGTAAGCCCGGTGACGATGCAAGGTGCGACGTCCCGTTCCATGTATCTGCCCGCAGGCAAATGGTACGACTTCTGGTCCGGCGACACCAACTCGTCCGCCACCGGCAGAACCATCACCGCAAGCGCGCCTCTGAGCCGCATCCCGCTTTATGTACGTGCGGGCTCTATCGTTCCCATGGGCCCGATCATTCAGTATGCGACCGAGCGCTCAGACTCCATTGAGCTGCGGGTGTACCGGGGGGCCAACGGCAGTTTTACGCTGTATGAAGACGAGGGGGATAATTACAACTATGAGACCGGACGTTACATGACCATTCCCATCACGTACGACGACGCTACCGGCAAGGTCCATATCGGCGACCGCAATGGCAGCTTTACCGGCATGCAGACCACCAAGGTATTCAGCATCGTATTTGTCAGTACCGGCCACGGCTCGGACATGCCAAAGACAATGTCGCCGGATTGCATAGTGAACTATACGGGGTTTGGCGTGACGGCATGCCCGGCGGTCGGGATCGGTGCATCATGCCCGACAAGAAACGCCGTACTGCCGAAAGCCCTTACTGTAAAGACAGTTCAGGATCGAATTGCGCTTTCAAGAGACTTCTCAGGCATGACCAAGGAAATTTCGCTATACACTAGCTCGGGCCGTCTGATCAAGAAAATGGTTACCCGGAAGCAGACGCTGTATATAAGCAAAGATATGCACATGCCCACAGGAGTGTATATCGTCAAGGTCAAGGTTGTGCGATAACCGGATGTATGCACGATCGAAAAACTCCAAAGGCGACGAATGGTGGTCCAATATGCCCATGCTTGAAACGCTTATGAACTATTGTGAAGCGTATTCCGGGCAGGTCGTTATGAACTTAGAAAGGGATCTATACCATGTCTACTCGACAATTTTTCATTCTATGCGCAGTTGAACTTTGTGTTTTAGTCTCTTTGGTATCCGCTCAGACACCGGCGCGCGTTGTGAATCCGTTCCAATTGGCCGATGTAACGATACTGCCCGGACCGTTTAAAGATGCCATGAACAGAACATGTTCCTATCTGCTGTGGCTCAACAAAGACAGGCTGCTTTACACCTGGCGCATTAATTACGGCTTGCCAACAGGGAGTGTGACCCCTCTTGGCGGCTGGGAAGGTGTTGGCGTCGGCCTTCGGGGCCATTTTATGGGGCATTTCCTTACCGCGCTGGCGCAAGCCTGGGTCCTTACCGGCGATAACCGGTACAGAGCAAAGGCTGATTCCATAGTGACAATTCTTGCGGGCATGCAGGCCGCCGATGCATCGCGGGGATTTTCTCCCGGGTATCTTGGCGCATTTCTCGAAGCCAAGGTGGATAGCCTCACGGCCGGAACAAATTTGTGTCCATGGGCACCCCTCTATTGCATTCATAAGGTTTTCGCAGGAATGATCGATTGCTATAATCTGCTTGGCAACACGACTGCGCTTACCGTGGCAACAGGAATGGGCAACTGGTATTATAACAAGCTCAATCCCTATACGCAAACCCAGCGTGAAGCCTTCTGGAACAATATGTGCTGGAATGCGGGTGAGTACGGCGGCAGCAACGAAGCCTGTGCAAACCTGTATTCGATAACCAAAACCCCCAATCATCTGGCGGCCGCAAAATTTTTCGACCATGCCCGGCTCTTTACTCCGTGTTTGAACAATCAGGACCGGCTGGCCGGCCTTCACGCCAATACCCAGATTCCCAAGATCATCGGCAGTATGCGGATTTTTGAAAATACAGGCGAAACAAAGTACTATACAATAGCAAAAAACTTCTGGAATCAAGTCGTGACGGCACATACCTATGCCAACGGCGGCAATGCTCTTGCAGAATGGTTTCAGCCTCCTAATATTATTGCCACACAGCTTACCGACAAGACTTGTGAAACATGCAATGTGTACAATATGCTGAAACTCTCACGCCTTCTTTTCTTTCATGACCCCGAGCCCAGATACATGGATTACTATGAACGTGCTCTGTACAATCAGATTTTGGCATCACAAAACCCCAATTCCGTGCATGGTAATGTGACCTATTTCCAACCAATGGCCCCGGGGTTTTTAAAAACGTATGGAACCGACGATGGAACATTCTATTGCTGTGACGGCAGCGGATTGGAAAATCACACAAAATACGTGGAAAGCATTTATTTCCATCAGAACGATACGCTTTACGTCAATCTTTTCATTCCATCCCAGCTTAACTGGACTGCCAAGGGAATCATCGTGAGAATGGACACGCGGTATCCGAATTCCGACACCGTACGCCTGACCGTCACCGGCAGCGGCTACATGCCCATTAAGCTCCGTGTTCCCTATTGGCTTCGCAGGACAATGCACGTGCGCATCAATGGAGCGCTCCAGCCCGCAATTAATACCTCTGGTACCTATGTGAAATACAATACAACCTGGAATGGAACCGGTACCGTGGAGATGGTCATGCCGCAAACCCTGCGGTGTGAAAGGGCACCGGATGATACGACCCTTGGCGGCGCCTTCTATGGCGCGCAACTCCTTTCAGGCAAATATGGCACAAACGCTATTACTGCTTGCCCGACGCTTTCTTTCAATACGATAACCAAAACCCAGGATACGCTGCTCAATTTTACCGCCACGGCTAATCCGGTCAATACAGGGTTGATTGCCTATTACCGCATGCATGGCGAACGCTACAGCGTATATTGGAAACTTATCAATGTCCCCCGTGATACGTTTTCTGTTGCGACATTGCCGGGCACCGTGGGCGCATCACCACTTTCTCCCGGTATGCCGGAAGTAAGATTGATCAACTCCCAAATCCGGATAAAGTTCAAAGGAGGGTTTTCTGAAAATCGGCAGGTTAAAATACAGCTATTTGCTCTGAACGGCAAGCGGGTTGCCCAATTGAGACGTACGCTATCCTCTGGTGAACAATACCTGCTGGTCAGTTTGCACGATAGCAGAATGCTGGAAAAAGTGTATGTAAGCAAAATTACCGTCGGCAGGCATTCATATGTTGCGCGTTTACTTTGTGGTAACTAACTTTTTCCAGTTTGGCGTCATTCGTGGCAACGGTCGCGAGAAGCCGGCGTTTCTTATAACGAATGATTTCGATATGCCACTGGATTTGTTAGCCGGCACCTACGGCACAGGCGCTGTTCGCCATTATTGCCCCGTCCGCGGGCCAGTACAGTGTACAGATCAGGTATTCCGCGGGAAACGGCACAGCTTCCACTATCGTGCTTTTCATCAACGGTACCCAGACCAGAACACTCACGTTTCCGGCCACCGCTTCTAACGGGAGGAAAAAGTTTTTGCTTGACCTGATCCTACCTTTTGTTTATTCTCATCACGCCCTTACCCCCGGCATTAAACGTCTCTGTGATATATAATTGTAGGCAAACCAGCGTGGATTCTTCTCATAGGCACGCAGAATTCCTTTGCCGGCACCTGTCGCAACGCACGAAAATGTCCCCTCACCTCCTGAAGTACCATCGCTCCAGGACCATGTGTATTTCCAGACACCTGCCTCATCGGGCATGAAACGTATTTTCCATACATTACCCGAACCGGCGTTACCACCACCGTTGCCATCACCATCAAAAAAGCCGAAGAAATCAACCTTTTTTCCCGTTGGCGAAGCATAGCTGCATCGAAGCTCGACATCAGAGAATTTATTGAAATAACTCTTTGAATTTTCAACCGTTTTCTCAAAAGTGCGGTAAAGCCCGATATCAGTTGTACTTGCGAATAATGCTCCAGATGTAAAATTGGGCAACAGAATACCGGCCAGAATAAAAACGCAGATACTACAGGTGAATGATTTCATGTTGTTACAGAATAGTAATATGGCCGCATCGACCGCGACTGCGGCGCCGCTCGATTCGGTCATCGTCCGTCTTTTAAAGGCAAACCTGTCGGTCTATACCATGCCAAGCGGCGCATTCGTGCTGGGAGTCCCGGTGCCCGTCGTCATGTCCGAAACAATGAAAAACCGAAGCTAGGCGACGGGAAATGGTATATGTGGGGCAAGTTCTCCGATGTGCTAGTAAACTCGGATCTGGTGCATTGGACCGTTGCCAATAGCGCTTCTCCAAGGACTGGTGAAGCTCCCTATGTTTTTTACTGGAAGAAGTACTACTGGATCATCTGGGATCCTACTTCGAGTGACGGCAATGCCGGACTCGTGGTAAAGCGTTCATCCGACGGCCGTTCCTGGACCACGCAGGGTAATATTCTCGGCGGTGAAGGCACCCGCAATGGTGAAGTCGGCGCAGACGGAAAACATTGCAGCGTCGCGGTTGTGGCGAACCGGGCCTATATCATCTATTTCGCGCAGGGCGGGAACGGAACCGGCAACGCGTCTTGTCTACAGGCCGCCCCGTTGAGTGTGACGGGTGGCGTCCTGTCGGCTGACCGAAACGCTTCGTTTGATTTTGCACTTTGGCATTTCGACGACCCCATGAACCAGGAAAGATAAGTACTGCCGAGAAAAGCGGACTCGTACACGTAGTGGATACGAAAAGTAAAACCAAGCGTATAAAACGGCATAGTACAGGTTACGTTACCTTATATTAACATAGTATAACCGGACAGGAGTCTGTAGCTCGTAAAATCTACGCTTCCGGTGTATTTTTCCCTCACACAGACTCTAAACATAAGAAACTTTCGGCAAAGGAGGGGCTATGCGCTTTATCACTACTCGATTTGAAATGGAGGCCCGACGGCGAGCGCAAAACTACGATCTCTTTACAGCCCGGGAGAACTTCAGGGGGAGTATATGTATGCAATATACAGGATGCCTCGGGCGCTCTCACCCAACGAATTATCGTGCCTTGATCCGGTGGCAGATTTTGAGAAAGCCGGTTGATTTCCAACCGGCTTTTTACGCTTCGACAAGTATCGTTTCTGTGTTGTTGCGCGAATTTTTATCGTGATTGCTCCTCGAAATATCAACCGGGCAGTTTTTATTGGCATAAGATACTATGTTAAAAGTTCTTGATATCGACCAATAAAAAGGCTACCTTCAAGAGTTGCATACTGAAACTCTTAA
>JAFGDP010000140.1 GCA_016932075.1 Chitinispirillaceae bacterium
ACGCGCTTTGCGGAAATGCGCAGACCAGTGGGATTTGGGAAAAAACGTGCTGCGGTATTTTGCACAGCGCGGGTGCCTGCTTGTTTTCAGGCTGCGGGGTTTTTCTGGCAGGCATGATTGACGGTTAAACGGCCTGCAAAAGGCAACAGAGTGTTTTTATTCGTGATACAAGAGCCTGCGGCGTTTCGCTGCCTCTGTTTCCTGAAAAGTATGGACTTGGCGGATGGCTGTTGAGCGGCGCAATCCGTGTCAAAGCGGTCTGCGGGGTTTTGTTGAGCACTTTTACCCAGGGAGCGATGCTCTGCGGCGTTTCGAAATTGGTTTTTCCCTGTTTTTCGCTTTATTGCGGCAAAATTCAGGCTGTTGTGCGGTTTTTGCTGCTTGGTTGCAGGCTGGCGCCAGGGTTTGTGTCTTTAATCGCGTCATAAAATCCTGAATAATCGTGTCCGCGAAAAGGGAAAGTACTGTGAGGGTATGCCCGCCTATTGCGCGTAACGCAATAGGCGGGTTAGGGGGCGGCTGCCCCCTTCAAAATATTTATTATTCTTTTCATAACCGGCAGTTAAATACCGGTAGAAACCCCTCCCCCAAGAATATCTTTTAATGCTATTCATACCGCAGCGCCTCGATCGGATTGAGCCGTGCCGCCTTTCTTGCCGGGTACCAGCCGAAAAAAATGCCGGTGGCGGCAGAGAAGCCAAACCCGAGGAGTATTGACCAGGGCGAAACCGTGACGGCCCAGCCCTGGGAAACCGATATGATCCACGAAGCGCCCGCGCCCGCGGCGATGCCGAGCATACCGCCGAAAAACGAGAGCACCAGCGCCTCCACGAGAAACTGCAGGAGCACGTCCCTGCCCCGGGCGCCGACCGCCATGCGGATGCCGATTTCGCGCGTGCGCTCGGTCACGGACACGAGCATGATGTTCATGATGCCGATGCCGCCGACAAGCAGGGACACGGCCGCGATGCTTGCCAGAAGCATGCCGAGCGTTTTCGAGGTCGCGGTCGCCATGTCGCTGATGTCGGTCTGGGTGCGGATGGTGTAATCCGACCCGTCGCCTTCGCTCCCCCGCCGCCGGTTCATGAGCGTTTCGTTGATCTCCTGGCGCGCGGATTCGATTGCCGCCTGCGAATGGGCCGACGCAATGATCTGGCGCACCCGTGTCTCTCCCAGGATCTTTTTCTGCGCCGTCGAGAAGGGGCAGACGATGAGATCGTCCTGGTCCTGTCCCATGGCATTCTGGCCTTTGGACGACAACTGCCCGATCACCTTGAACGGCAGATCGTTCACCCGCACCACCATGCCGACCGGATCGGCATCCTCGCCGAACAGGTTGCCGGCCACCGTCTTCCCGACAAGGCACACCTTGTTCGCGCTCCGTTCATCGCTTTCGGAAAAGTTGGCGCCAAACGACGGTTCCCATTCGCGTATGCGCAGATAGTCGGAATTTCCGCCGTACACCGTGGTGCGCCAGTTCTGGCCGCCGTATTTCACCTGCGCGCTCGACCGGGCGACCGGCGACGCCATGCGCACCGAAGGACAGCTCTTCCGTATGGCGCCCACGTCCTCCACGGTGAGACGCGAAGCCGCTCCCGCCTCCATGCGAGCGCCCCCCTGGGTGAAGGCGCCGGGCATGACCATGATGACGTTGGTGCCGAGGCTCGCGATCTGCGCGTTGATCGAATCGCGCGCGCCCTGACCGACCGCGAGCATGGCGATGACCGCGGCCACGCCGATCACGATCCCGAGCATGGTAAGGAACGACCGCATCTTGTTGCGGCCGATGGAGCGGAAGGCAATGGTCAAGGTGCCGAAGAGCCGCATACGGTCACGCCGCCTCCGGTTTAAGTGCGGAGGCGCCACGCCTCGGCGTATCCACTGGTGCGTCCTTTATGATTTTTCCGTCGCTCATGACCAGAGTACGGGCGGCGTACTGGGCGATATCGTTCTCATGCGTCACGATGACCACCGTGATCCCCCTGCGGTTGAGCTCTTGGAACAGGGCCATGATCTCCACGCTCATATGGGTGTCGAGGTTGCCGGTCGGCTCGTCGGCCAGGAGGATGACCGGGTTATTGACTATGGCGCGGGCAATGGCGACCCGCTGTTGCTGGCCGCCTGAAAGCTGGTTCGGAAAGTGCCTGATGCGCTCTTTGAGGCCGACGGTGGTGAGCGCGGTCGTTGCCCGCTCGCCTATGTTTCCCGCGGCGTGATGGTAGATCAGCGGGAGCTCCACGTTTTCGAGCGCACTCGTGCGCGGCAGCAGGTTGAACGACTGAAATACAAACCCGATTTTCCGGTTCCTGATCGCGGCCAGGGTGTCGCGGTCTAGATCGTGCACTGCAGCGCCGTCGAGCAGATAGGTTCCGGAGCTGGGAGCATCGAGACATCCCAGAAGGTTCATGAGCGTTGACTTGCCCGACCCTGACGCGCCCATGATGGCGACGAACTCGCCCTTTTGAATATCGAGCGACACGCCGTCAAGCGCGGCAAATGGTTCGCTCCCCATAGCATAGGTTTTTGAAATGTCGCGCAGGCGGATGATGGTCTGGTCAGTCATCAAAACCTCCGCCTCATTCCCATGCCAAAGGGCTGCTGCGCGGCCTTTGTTTTATTGTTTGTCACTATTCCCACGACCACCTGCTGCCCGGGCGCAAGATCCCCTTCCACGGCGGTTGACTCGCCGTTAGTGAGTCCGGGCATGACCTTGACGCGTTTGAGTTCGCCGTCGGCCAGAACAAACACGCGGTCGCCGCTGCCGCGTTTCTTGGCCCCGGCCGCGGTATCGAATCCCGGACGATCGGATGCGGGGGTCCCTCGGGCGCGCGCTGCGCGCGCGCCGCCCGGTTTTCCGGTCGGCAGCGGCGGCTGAAAACGCAATGCGCTCGAAGGAACGATCAGCACGTTTTCAGCCGAGCGCACCGCAATGGTGATGTTTGCGGTCATGCCCGGCAGGAGCGCCAGGTCCTCATTCGTCACGTCGATGATCACGGTATAGGTCACCACGTTCTGGGTCACGGTCGGCTGCAGCCTGATGGTGGTCACGCGGCCCGTAAAGGTGCGCTCCGGGTAGGCGTCGACCGTAAAGGTCGCCTTTTGCCCGTCCCTGATCTCGCCGATGTCCGCCTCATCGATGCTTGCCTGCACCTGCATGCGCGTGAGGTCGTCGGCAATGGAAAAGAGCGTGGGCGTGTTGAAGCTGGCGGCGACCGTCTGTCCCACGTCGACCGCCCGGTTGATCACCGTGCCATTGATCGGTGATACGATGGTGGCGTAGGTCAGGTTGATCTTCGCCCGTTCAAGCTGCGCCTTCGCGGAACTCAGGGTGGCGGCCGACACCTGGGAATCGGCGATCGCCTGGTCAAGTTCGGCCGCGGCGACAAGCCCCTTGTCGAACAGGAGGCGGGTCCGCTTGCAGTTCTGGGCGGAGAGCGTGGCCTGTGCCGACGCCCGCATGATGCTCGCCCGGGCATCCTCAACCGCCGCGGCAAGAGGGGTGGTGTCGAGCTTCGCGATCACCTGCCCCTTCTCAACGTGAGAATTGAAATCCGCGAAAAGTTTTGACACCGTCCCGCTCACCTGGGTGCCGACCTGCACCGTGGTGCGGGGCGAAATGGCGCCCGTGGCCGTCACTTCGACCGCGAGCGAGCCGCGGCGCACCTCGGCAGTGCGCCACGCCGCCGCGGGTTCTTTCTTGAAAATAGCGACCGTAAGCGCGATCGCTCCTGCGACGGCGATGATAACAAACGGAACGACAAGGCCTCTCTTTTTCATTGGCTATCCCCGTTCTGACGATCGAATGAATACCGCGCACCTATGGCCGCGAGCAGCTTCGCATGCGCCACCCGGTAGTCGAACAACGCCTGCGCATGCGCGATGCGTGCATTAACAAGAGCGACTTCTGCGTCGGTCACTTCGATGAAGGTCGCTGAGCCGGCCTTAAAACGCTCCTGCGACATGGAAAGACCGAGTTCCGCCTGTCCGATATATTTAAGAGCGGCGGCGATCCGCTCCTCTGCATCCTGCTTGTCGATGATGGTCTGGGACACCTCGGCCCGGACGTTCTGCCGCGCTTGATCGAGCGCGGCCTCGGCCTGTGCAAGCGATGCCTCGGCCTGCAGAACGCCGGCCCTGATGAAACCGCCCTGATACAGCGGCTGCGTCAGGGAGAGGCCCGCGTTCCACCCGCCCCGCCACTCCTGCGGCACGGTTTTCTGATAGGAATATCCTGCCGACGCATCGATAGATGGCCAGTATGATGCGCGCGCCGACCGCACCTGGCTTCGTGCCGCCTCGCGCTTCGCCGCCGCCTCGCGAAGGTCGGGATGCAGCGAGTCGGCCCGGGCGAGAGCCTCGTCGAGCGACAGCAACGGTTCCTGCGCCTCAAGAACGTCGAGGAGGCGTACGTTCTCGGGTAACGGGACCCCGGACGCCGTCTCCATTTTGATTTTTGCCGCTTTGATGCCGTTCTCCGCTTTTATGAGGCTGACCTGCGTGTTGGCTACGTCGACCTCAGCCTTGACAACCGCGTACTTCGCCTGCTTGCCGATTTCAAATTGGGTCCGGGCGTCATCGAGGTGCTGTTGCGACTGTTTCAGGGACTCCCGCGCAACGTGGAGCACTTTCCGCGCGAGCAGGCAGTTGAAATAGGCGGTTTTCGCGGCAAGGACTATCTCGTGCAGGGCGGCACGCTCCGATTCTTTCGTCGCAGCAAGGTTGAACCCGGCCTGCCTGGTCTTTGCACCCGTCTTCCCGAAATCAAACACCTGCTGGCTGGCGCTGACGCCGAGCGACAACCGGTCCGCCGGATCCCCCGGCGGGCCGATGCTGTCCAGCGACTGGTTTCGTGTCACCCCGGCCCGGAGCCCGACATGGGGGAGCAGCGCCGAGCGCGCAACGGCATAGGACGCCTCGCTCGAACGAACCTGGGCGACGGAAAGTTTCGTGCGGGGATTGTTTTCAAGCGCGAGTTTCACGAACGAATCGAGGGTCAGCGAATCTGCTCCGTTCGCCGCGCCGACAGCAATCACGCAGAGAAAAAACGCTTTCGTGGCAAAAGCATGGTTGTTAGATGGCATGGCTGTTATTTTCCCGGTTGATAGGAAAAGGGCATCATGAGTAATTAGATGCCTGCATGTCCGTGTTTGTTACATGACCGCATGACATGCCGTACCCCTCTGGCAGCAATAAAATACTGTGCTGCAGACGATTAGTGTGAAAGTATGCCGGTGACGATATTCTGCAGGCAGCGCTGGTAGTGTCCGGTCGGGTGCTTGATCACAAAGGGGACGCGCTGTACGATCGCCTGGTCCATGCCGAGTTCGAACGGCAGGTAGCCGAGGATCGTGGGGGTGAGGCCGAGATACCGTTTGACCACTTTGGCGAAATTGTCGATGATCGCAAGCTGGCTCTTGTCGCGGACCGAATTTGCCACGATGCAGAGCCGGTATTTCTGCCGCTCAAAAAACGTCCTGAACTGGGCGATTTTATCGGGCGCCTTTGCCTCAAGCTCGCGCAGCAGTCTGTCAAAATGGATCGATTGCTTTTCCATCCGGTCGGGCTGCAGCATCGTCTTGATCGTTGATTTCATTTCCGGGTCAAAATAGAACAGCCTGAGCAGGAACCGGAACAGGTAATTCTTAATAAACAGGTAGGCGTTTTCAAGGGCGGTCGGCAGCGGCTCCACGATTATGATGCCGATAGGAGCGAGCGCGAAAAAATCGACCGCGCGGTGGTGCGTGCCTGCCTCGATATCAAACACTACCACTTCGGTATCGAGCTTGCGCAGCGCACTGAAAAATTTCTGGTTCATCTGATAATTGGGCGATAGGATTGAGAGTATATCGCAGGCAGAGCTGATGAGCGACAAATTGGGATACGGGGTGGAAAGCACCACCTTTTCCAGGCTGGTCTGGGAATTACTGAAAAAATCGGCAAGGGTCTTTCCGGGACGCGGAACACCGACCAGGGTGTGCAGATTTGCGGCGCCGATATCAGCGTCAATGATGACCACCTTCTTGTTGCGCTGGGCCAGGGACACGCCGAGGTTGGCGACAAAACTTGATTTACCGATACCGCCTTTGCCGCCGGCAACCGAGATGACCCTTTTCTGACCCCAGTTATTCATAAGCTCTGCTCGTTACTAAAAAAGATCGCATGAAAGCTTCCAGCCTGCATCGGGGTTCAGACATTCGACATTATCGCATCGCTCAATAACGTCCCCTTTTAACCAGGTTCGCTGCACACCGCAGCCAAGGCACTCATATTCGCCCGAGATCTCCACCACGTTTCCGGTCTCCACGGTCGGGAAAAACGAGGGCGGTTCAAACGGCAGGGAGGACATGATCTCGGGAGCCTGGGCCGGTGCCGCAGCGCACGCTCCCTCTGCTTCGCGTACTGGAGCCGGTTTTTCCGGTGGTGCAGGCTCCTGAACAGCAGGCTCCTTGACCGGTTCAAGCGGGAATGCCGCTTCCCAGTCATCAAGCGACGAATAGTAGGAGAGATACTGTTCAGGATGAGACAGCTCCAGCGCTTCAAACTGCCGGGTGGTGCCGGGTATGATGAACAAACGCTTGCCCGCCTCCCGGTATTCCCGCGTCCACAGTTCCAGCCAATCCAGAAGCTCGGTCGTTGCTTCCTGCTCAGGCCGCAGAAAAAGACCCGCCATCGGACACGTGTCGTCAAGATACCGCTTCAGGCGGCGCTCAAACTTATCAAAAATCCGGCCGTCCTTTGCTTCCTCATCAGAAAGCGAAATGAGCTGTTGGTTCATCATGGTTGCATCGCGTTTCTGGTCAGCCATACCCTGTCTCCGTGACCGCGATATAAACACAGCATTAGCTCTGCTTTCGGGCGCACCACCTCTTTGGCAGGATTGCGGTTGCGCCTCCATGCGAAAACAGAACAGCATCTAACCTGTTAAATTTTACGGTGTAACCCGATGTAATTCAAGGCCAGCGTTACATGGCGCCTGCTAACTGCATCATCAGAACAGGAAAAAGCATGCGCTCACGAGGTGGAAGGCATTCTCATGCATGCGTGCTGGCGATGGGGCCCCGATCTGCATTTACCGCAGGCAAGAGCCCTTCGCTCAAAGATTTCCTCCGACTCGACGCAGGGCGGGGAATACACAGTGCTTGACGGGATATTCTTTTTAGCGATTGTCTTTTTCATACCACCAGCTCCGTTAAGGTACATTACCGTTACCTACCTGGTTATAATTTACCAATTTAGATGCGGGTTATCAATAAAAATCTACCTGAGCCGCTTCTTTTCACGGTCATCATGAAGGACGTACAGCCTCATGGCTTGTGCCCGTATGCAGCAGCTCGGGCTTTTTCCGCGGAAATCGCCGGTTTCCAACCAGGCAATCCCATGACACCGGCTGCAGTACCGTCTAATTCCGCATGTTTCGCACTCACTGTGCAGCCTTTTCTCCCCTGCCCGGAACGTCTTTGCCTTCCGACCGGCCCATATCCTGCTGAATGGCGTTTTACGCAGGGAACCGAAACCCAGCGGCAGTTGGATGCAGGGGACGACCTCGCCATACGGGGTTATTCCTGCAACGCTGCGGCCGGCATCGCAATGAAGCGAAGCTTTTTTTCCCTTAAAGACAGCCTGTGCGCCCATGTCCCGAATAAACTGCGCATGCTCTTTCAGGGTCAAGGCAAAAGGCGAAACAGCACCACGGCGGTCCGGCACCACGAACGCATCGCACTCGAAAAGACACTCCTCCCCGTCTGCCAGCATCTGGAGATTCCTGTACTGGCCGAAATTGGCTTTTGACACGGTATGCTTGATCATGACCTTCACGCCGGCATCTTTAAGCCGGCGTATCGCGCGCAACGCGGCCGCGAACGCCCCGTTTTTCCCTGCCAGCCGGTCATGCAATGGTTGCTCCGCGGCATGCAGGCTCACCCCGATATCCATGATGCCGAGTCCTGCCAGCGCGCGGGCGATGGAACGGGTGACCAGGGTTCCATTCGTGATCATGCTGACCGCCATGCCATAGCACCGGGCCTGTTCCACAATGTCCAGTATATCCTTGCGGACAAACGGCTCGCCGCCACTCAGCGTGCAGTACAGTGTCCCGGCCTCTGCAAGCTGGCTGAAGACCCTGCGCCATGCCGCGGCGCTCAACTCGTTTTTTGCCGATTTGTCAGCATGCTTCTGGTAGCAGAAATAGCAGCCCAGATTGCAGCGGCAGGTCACTTCAACAACGACGCTGAGCGGGATGTTTTTCGCCGAGGCTTTCCTGTTCAGCATTTGTGCAAGGGTTGTGGAAGGCATGATTCGATTGAGGCCGCGTGTCAGCGGGCGACCGTTATGAGGCCTTTTTTCTCTAACGCTTCAAGAAACGCGACAATTTCCTTTCGGTTTTTTTTCACGTCAAATCCCTGAAATTGCTCCGCAATACAGGCAAGGATTTCCGTGAGCGCCGCGCCATGCTCCAGTTTCTGCCAGACAAACGTGCCCACCTCATTGAACCGGTGCAGCATGCTGTCTCGCGGCGAGATCACGAGCATATGCCCTTCAAAAAGCCGCTGGGCAAGATTGGGTGCGCGGTTCACGATGCTGTCTTTGGCAATGGTCATTATGCTCCCCTGCTATACTGTAAAACCTTCCGGGCAACGAACGCCACCTCCCTTTTTGACAGGCCGGGATGTATGGGCAGGGAGAGCGATGTTTTCTGCAGCTGTTCCGTGCCAGGAAATCCCTTTTTCTTCAGAATCCGGTGCAGGGGCTTGTACACCGGTTTTCCGCATTCGATACCGTCTTTGCGCAATCTCCTGATCACCGGAACGGTCTCAAAAGGGAGCCTGACCACAAACCGGTAATAGACCGCCTGCTCCTGCGGCGGCAGTTGGAGTGCGCCAGACTGTACGCAAAAATAGGCCATATATGCGCGGGCGATCGCTCTCCTGCGTTGCAGCATTTCAGGCAGCCTGGCGAGTTGAACGGCAGCGAGCGCCGCATGCACGTCAGACAGCTTGAAGTTGAATGCCGGAACAAACCTGTCGCGTTTGTCATACTCCCGCAGGCCAATGATCCGGTCCCTGAGTCGGCGGTCGGAGGTGGCCACCATACCACCCTCTCCGCCTGCTATCAGCTTGGTGGCGTAAAAGGAAAAGATCGAGACCGTGCTCAGGCTTCCAATCTTTTTCTTATTGATCGTGGCGCCGACGCACTGGGCGCAGTCCTCTATGACCGGGACGCCGAGTTGCTCGATCGCAACCGCGTCGGCCGGACAGCCGAACATATGGGGAACAATCACTGCGCCAGTCTTTCTTGTCAGACACGGTCGTACGGTCGAAGGAGAACAATTGCCGGTCGCAGGATCAACATCAGCCAGCACCGGCCTCGCGCCGGCCATGAGCACCGCGTTAAGAAGCGCCGTGCATACGTACGACGGAATGACCACCTCGCTGCCCGAAGCAACGCCCAGGCCGCGCAAGGCTCCGTACAGCGCCGCAGTGCCGGACGACACGGCAACGCCATACCGGTGGCCCACGCTTTGTGAAAGCTGCTGCTCTAGACGTTCCACCCGCGGCCCCTGGGCTAGCTGCCGTGACGCAACGACACGCCTGACAGCCGCGATCTCTTCCTGCCCGACAAACGGCCTGGAATGGGCAATGTTCATGCTGTTATTGTTCCCGTGAGAATAGACAAGCTCTCGTCTCCGCAGTTGAACAGCAGGTCAATTACCGACAGGCCCGGAACAAACTCCCCGTCACTCCGGCTCCAGTGCTGAGTATAGCGCGGCGGAGTGAATTCCTGAAACGCGACCCGTATGCCTGCGTTCTTGAAAAGATCCTGCTCAAGATAGTCTCTCCCGCCGCTCCCCGAAAGATACATGTCGGCCTTGAAATGGCGGCAGATATTCACGAGCCGCTGCGTGGAGGTCCCTTCAAAATGGTATGCGGACGATCGTTCCATCGTCACGTTGATGCCAAGAAGGCGGTTTAAAAGCACAATCGAATCGATGTTGACTTCTGCCATGCCGTCCCACGTTTTTGCATAGAACTCCTCAAAATCGCCCTTGTACCGGCCAAACCGGGGCGCTTTCCCATACGCAGCCACAAGGGAGCGCCAGTGTTTCTCCTGCCACGGGATCTCCTTGTTGAGGCGCACTTCTCGAATGGTCTGGGGAAACGCATAGTGATTGGGCACGGAGAGCCACTGCCACCCCTGCGAGGTGCGGATCCGGTTGCGATGCTGCCACTCGTTTTTCTTGAACTGCACATCGTCAAGGACCACGAACAGGTCCGCTCCCGCCATTTTATGGAAATACCCGCTCCAGGGCATGTACTGGGGCTGGTGAATAGCAACGATCATGCGGCTTTCCTCTCATCACACAGTCTTCGGTAAAGACAATCGATTTTTTCCACCATAACCTCTTTTCCGAATGCCGGATCAACGTGCGGCCTGCATGCCGCGGCCATACGCGCGAGCAGCGCCCGGTCCGTATAGAGCCGTGTCAGTTTATCAGCGAGCTCCTCAGGGTTGTGCGGATCAACAAGAAATCCCGTTATATCCTCCTTAATTGTCTCTGCCACGCCGCCGACGCGCGATCCGATTACCGGCACGCCGCACGCCTGCGCTTCAACGAATGCCCGGCCCATGCCTTCATTGCGGGAGCACATGACAAAAAGATCGAACATGGAGAGGCATTCAGCAATATCGTTTCTCCATCCGAGCATTACCAATCGGTCCGCGAGGTCAAGCGACCGGATGCGAGCCGTAAGCGGTTCCCGCAGCTCTCCATCGCCGATAAAAACGTATCGAATATCCGGGCAGCGATCCTTAAGCAGCGCGGCCGCATCCACGATCATCGCATGATTCTTGACCGGCACGAGTCGCGCCACGGTCCCGGCGATGAAATGCGACGGCGCGAGGCCGATGGCTGCGCGGCATTCGTCGCGACGCGGTTCCAGCGAGAGAAACGGCGCAAGATCGATACCGCTGAGGACCGGATGAATACGCTCGGGGCGCCCGATCCCGCGGTCAAGGTAATCCTGTTTTTCACGGCCGGTCAGTGTTATGAGCGCGTGCGTTCCGACAGTGACGATCCGTTCAAGCCAGGTAAACACCGTGGTCAGTGGCCCGGAAAAGTAGCCGTAAAAAATATGGCCGTGGGGCGTGTGGACCACGAGCGGCACGCGGGCGATGTATCCCGCGATCCTCCCTAGGATGCCGGCCTTTGAGGTATGCGTATGCAGGAGATCGTACCGGTTGCGTTTCATCATAATTACCAGACGCACGAGCGCCAGCATATCTCGTATTGGCGAGATCGGCCGCACCAACTCAGCCATCCGGACGATCCGCACCCCGCACCCCAGCGCCTGTTTTTCGCTCGCGCTCGCCGGATTTTCTGATTTCCCGCACACCAGATCCACCGCATGGCCCCGTTGCCGCAGTCCGATGGCGGTCAGAAGCGTGTTCTCGGCCGATCCTCCCAGGTCAAGGCGGGTGATGACATGGCACACCTTCAGGGACTGCGGCGGCTTTTTGCCGTTCATCGTTCTTCCATGTTCCATCAGAAGCGATCTTTGGGCTTTCGCAGCTCAACTCTCAAACACTCCCCCCGGAGCGGAAAGCAGGTATCAGCTAGTCTTAAAATAAATGCTATCGTTAAACGGAACGGCAGCGAATGATACAGTTTCGGCCGGTAAAAAAAACGGCGTAGCGCACTTTTCGTTCCTGAAAGAGCCATTCTGAGCGAATGCGCAACAAAGTATTCAGGAGAAATCGCCCGTATTTTAATGAAATCAAAGCCGCATTCCCCTGCCACTCGTTGGATCGAACGCACATCAAAATGAAAAAAATGAAACGGCAGTTGCCATGCATACCAGTGAATACCGAACACCCGGGCGAGGTAACTTTTTGCATTCGGTGAATAAATAAAAAGGGTTCCTCCCGGTTTCAAGATGTGCAGCGCCTTTTTAAGGGCTTTTCGCGGTGAAGGCAGGTGCTCGAGCACATGCCAGAAGATGACCGTATCAAAAAAGTCATTCTGGAAATCGGTGTCAGTAAAATTCCCGCACCGCACGTCCAAGCCTTTTTTTATGCACACGTGGACCGATGCGGGATTAAATTCCACGCCATGCGTTTCGCACCCTTTTTGACGCAGCTCTTCCAGCAGCTCCCCTGTTCCACAACCGACATCAAGTACGTTCCCATGCGTTTTTGCGAGGACTTCACTGAGATACTGTCCGCAGAAAAGGTGCCATAGAGTGCGCAGGGGCCGGTTTGCTTTTACCTTCCGGGCGACAGCATGCGCAGCAACAACCGGGACACGGGCGCTGTAATACCCGTCATAACACTGCGCAATCCCCTCCCGCGTGGGTCGTGGATTGGTATAGAGCAGGCCGCATCCGGAGCACATGACAATTCGACACTCATCATAGAGAGGAGTGATAATCGAGACCGGTTTCAGATACGGTACGCATTCGCTACCGCCGCACAGATCACAGACGACCCTCTCAACTGCCGTTTTTTTTCTATCCACCTTGCACCAGCCGGTTACTCCGGTTGCCGAGTAATTGCATCATCCGACGATACCCCTCCCACGGTGAGCGTTACCCGCTCCGATGCCTCCGAAGACGAAAACCAGAGCAGTCTCACCGTGAACGCCATCGACAGCGTGTTGGATAGTAATCCGGCAATCACAAGCGCCCATGCGATACCGGCCAATTGAAATGCATTGATCATAGGAATACTCAAACCACAAAAAACCACCACCATCAAACCGCTGCAAATAGTGTTGAGCCATGGTTTCCCTTTAAGGAATAAGATCGTCGGGCAGACAGCGCACATGCTTTTAAAAATCCCGAAAATGATCATGATCTGGAATAGCGGGATAACCGCAAGCCAGTTTTTACCATAGAGCAATAAAACAAATGGCCGGGCAAAAACAAACAACGCGATCCCAAGAAGACCGAAAAGCAGCGCGTAAACCGCTGTAGCCTTGAAAAACGCGTTCCGTAAACGCACCGTATCATTGGCGATAGGTCGCAACGACGGCAGAAACACGGGTGAAATTGCCGATGCAATATAGGAAGAAGGCAGAAGCGCGAGAAAATTTGCCCTCGCGTAATAGCCGAGCTGTTCCAGGTCAAGCATTTTTCCAATGATCGCCTTATCAAAATTGTTAAAGAGATAATTGAGAGCATTCATGCCGATAATCGACACACCAAACGTGAGTACCACCTTCCCGACATCACGATTGAATTGGAGTCGAGGCATCCACGGCATCATACAATACGACGCAACAAATCGTGACAGTGAGGCAAAAACCGCGTAGAACGCCAGCGCCCAAACACTGCGTACGTGAAACAGCACTGCAATACTTACGGCCGTTGCGACTGCTATCACGCCTACTTCATATCCCGCGCCCCTAGCGAAGGCCATATTACGAAGATTAACTTCACGGCCAAATCCGGAAAAACCGTCGAATAGAAACGCCGTGCACATAAACCGTATAATCAACGTCAGTTCGTGATTTCCATAAAGAGAGGCGAACAGCGGCGCCATCATCCACCCTACGCAGAAAAGGGTTATCCCACGTAATGCCTTTATGGTCCAGTACGAATTCAGATTTTTCCGATAATCATCGCCGTCGCGCAGAATGACGAGATCAAGGCCAAGCGCGGTAAACGATTCAAGAAACCCCACGGCCATAGTAGCGAGAGCCATAACGCCATAGGCATAGGCGTCGAGCACTCTCGCAAAGACCATGGTTTTTACCGTTTCTATCGCTGCAAGTCCAAATTGCCGGACAACCATCCAGCCCATGCCGAAAATGGTCTTCCGCCTCAGGGACTTTTTGCTGCCGAGATGTTCGGCGATGAATTGTTTCATCATGATGATTCACAGGGGGTTACAAAACGTATTGTATTCAGATTATACTATTTGTCCGGGCAAATAGTTATAATTGAAAGGTATGAGACTAGGTATTGATGCAAGAGAAATAGAGCGCGGCGTGCATACCGGCATGGGAAAGGCCCTGTCGGTGTTTCTGGATTATTTCGATGCGGCTGAAGACGGCAACCGTGGTGTGTTGTTCTCCAGCATTCCGGTTCCGCGCGCTTTGTCATTCAGGATTTCCAACATCGTCAGGCCGCAACGAATAACCCTGCTCTGGGATCAGGTCACCCTGCCGCTGCTTTGCAAAACCGAACGGATCGATCTGCTGTATTCGCCCTACTATAAGGTACCGTTTTTCGGCAACCGGCCCTGCGTCTGCACCATCTATGACCTCATGTATCTCACGTTTCCGCTGTACCGGAAAAAATCAGGCCGTGCCAGGCTTTACTACAAAACCATCGGCAGGGTACTGGTGAGAAAAGCCGCCCGGATAGTGACCAGCTCTGATTATTCAAAAAAAGAGATCATGGCGTTTTACCGGGTCCCGGAAGATTCCATTACGGTTATTCCGCTGGGTATCCCGGCAACCTACATGCCGACAACCGCGCAGGAAACGCTCCTCACCCTTAAGAACCGTCTTGCCATACGCAAAGACTACATCCTTTATACTGGCAATTGCAAACCCCATAAAAATGTCGAAGGCCTTGTGCGCGCCTTCAAAACCGTGCACGAGCGAATTCCCGAGATTTCGCTCGTTCTTGCCGGTCCGCTCGACCGCCATGCAGAACGAATCGGCACCCTGATCACGCGAAGCGGCCTTTCCAGTTTCATTACCATGACCGGCGCCCTGTCCGAACCCGACCTTTGCCTGCTCTATTGCGGCGCCCGGCTCTTTGTCATGCCGTCGCTCCAAGAAGGCTTCGGCTATCCGCCGATCGAGGCAATGGCGTGCGGTCTACCGGTCGTCTGCTCAAACGCCGCGTCCCTGCCCGAGGTCGTCGGTGACGCGGCACTTCCAGTCGATGCGCAGGATCCCGACCGGCTTTCTGACGCCATGATACGCGTGCTCGAGTCTCCAGACCTGGCGCGCTCATTGTCTGAAAAAGGAATAACCAGGGCGCGACGGTTCTCTGGCGACCGGTATGCAAAGGAACTGTATGCAGTACTGAAATCCGTGCATTCAGATCAGGACGTATAGTGTGTAAAATAGAACGCGAGTGGCTTCTGCGGTATGCCCGTGCATAGGGCGGCAGGGTCCGGAGAGGGCGAAAGAGAAAGGATTAGGCGGATGAACGAGCTATTTCCTGTTATATTCGCTCAAGGCCATGCTCAAACAGTTGATATCTTTTGTAATAAATTTCCATTCGGCAACGAGGGTCCCCAGGTCCATTAACAATCGCACCACAGGAACCATATACGGCAGGCTTTTTGATGAATAATACCCCGTCAATGGCTTGTATTTGAAAAACATGTAAGCATACCAGCTCACCAGAATAAGCAGCGCCGCCAAAGGACCGCCCCAGTGTCTATTGACTGCGATGAGGGCCAACGCCAATGCGCGCAGGAGCACCATTTTATGCGGCTGCTTAAAGAATTCCGAGAAATTCTTTTTGGTTCCCGTGCAGATCAGCAGCAGTTCATTGATACGCCGCCGGGTGAACCAGCGAACGACCTCTTTTGCTGTTGACCGGGGTTTATGATAAACGATCGCGTCGGGAACATATACGCATTTCCATTTTCGGGCAACGGTAATGCCCATGAGAAAATCGTCGGCACCCAATCTGCCGTAGGAATCTTCCTTAAAAGTAACTTCGTCAAAAACCGACCGCCGATAGGCGCAATTACAGCCCGACAGCAACGTCGTTTCAACCACCTTTCCGTGTGCAGCATAATAACGTTTGTGACCTCCTCCCGGGAAACCGAGGATGTCCTGGCTCAGGCCGAAATCGCTTCCCGGCTGTGCGAAGGTCGATCCTGCGACGCCCATAATCCGGGGGTCCTCGAATTGCGCAACCATGAGATCAAGCCATTGGGGGTCTGCCAGGCAATCATCATCCGTAAAGGCAATGATATCGCTTTGCAAGCTGTTCCTGACCCCGGTATTCCGTGCGAAACCCAAGCCTTTATCTCGGCGGGGCAAAAACACATAGGTGACGCCTTCGGGAGGCGCTGGTTCGTCGCCCTCCTCGACAACCACAATTTCGTACCGGTCGTGTGGATAGCGCAGCAGCTTGAGGGAGGCTACTGCTTTGAGCAAATCCGCATGGCGGTCTTTGCTAATAACGATTATCGACACCCGCGGTGCGGTTTTGTCATCGGATGCCATTCGCCACCTCCCGGTAGAGGGTAACCAGATGACGGGCGTGCTTGTCCCAGGTAAAATCGGCTGCACGGCACAGACCCTTTGCAATTATCATGGCACGTTTTTCCTTGTTTTCCAGCAGTTGCTCGAGGGCTCCGCTCAGGGCGTCTTCGTCGTAGGGATCAACGCATATGCCGACGTCACCCGCCACTTCGGGTAAAGACGCGGCCGTTGAAGTCACCACGGGAGTTCCGCACGCCATTGCTTCGAGGACCGGCAGTCCGAAACCTTCATGGAGCGACGGCATGGCAAATATCGAGGCACCGGCATAAAGCAGGGGCAGGTCGTCCGAATCGACAAATCCGGTAAGTAGTATATTGCGGGAGCACTTCATCGAATGCAGCTCGGCCATGAGCGCGTCGTATCCCCAGCTTTTTTTCCCGGCAAAAACCAGCGATACCTCCGGATGGTTTTTCCGTACTTTGCCGAATGCGGCAGCGAGCCGATGCAGATTTTTATCGGGATCTGCAGCGCCGACAAAAAGAATAAAAGGTGTGGTGACGCCATACTTACGCAGAACCCGTTCAACCGCTTCTCGATTTTTTGGCGGATGGAAGCGTTTATCGATACCCAAATAAATGACCCGGACTCTCCTTTCGTCTATCGCCATGTATTCGCACAGTTCCTTTTTTGTATTATTGGAATCCGCGATAATTAGCGAAGCATGACGCGCAATATCCCTGATGTTCCGCGTCATGACGCGTACAAACGAAGAATTGAGGTAGCGGGGATATCGTAAAAAAGTCACATCGTGCACCGTCACAACCTGAGGAATGCGTGATGGTTTCAAGACCATTTCGAACGGAATATGCACAATGTCAATTTTTTTGCCGAATATGGTCTCGGGTTTCATCACCGGCGTTTTTTTTAACAAAAAATCAAGACAACGGCCGGGTATTTTCCATACGATGTTTTTCAATTGCGGGTATTCATTTTCCGGCAGAAGAAACGCCCGGCGGGAACGCTCCCAGATATTGGCAAAACTATAATAGCGGTGGCTTGTCTCTGCAGTCAATAGGGCGCGAAGGCATTCAAAGGAATATACCCCCCATCCCCGCCTGGTTTTATAAGGTATCAGTGACCCCACAAATCCAATGTTCATGTACTTCCCCTATGCATATCGCCAGGCATGGTGAACGATTATGTTCACGGAAAAAATAGGTCTTTCGTCAAATAATGGTCAAATCCGACAATACAGCCCCACCGGCTTCCGTTTAAAGCCAGAAATACGCTGGATATACCATACGCAGTTCCGATTAAAGTGCCTGTTTTCGAATGTCCGGCCGGCCCGCCTTGGCTACGCCGTGAAAACGCAGCCATCAAGAACTTGCCGGTTCCCCTAGGCCCAAGCCCTTTTGGAAGGCTCATGGCATCAATCCGTTTTTTTTCTTGCACCTTCTTTATTTTTTTTGTATATTAGTACTACCTACATGCCTCACCGCATGTTCTCTGTTGGGGAGTGGCTCCGGCTCCCGCCGGTGCGCTCCCTTTTTATTTTCCCCGATTTTTATTACACAACGCATGATTCCGGACCTCGGTTCCGTCCAAAACAGCATGCTATTTTCGCTGGAAATTTTTTTCAGATACATTTAACGTAGGAATCGATACGCGACAGGGTAAGGAACTCCCGGATGTCCCTTGTCGCACCGACAATGTAAATCGCCCCGCTCACTGAATGGAACCATTTGATTGCCTTAATCAGAATTCCGATGCCGGGCGAGGAGAGGTAGCTTGTATATGATAAATCGAACACAACGCTTATCTTTCCCTCTTCGAGGATCTGTTTCAGATACTCCTCAACAATCGGGTCCTGCGTGTCAAAAGGGCCAGAGATCCGTATGGACTCCATACCCTGATACTGGCTTCGCTCTGCCTGCATACGAACAGCGCCCATGTCATTGTCCCTTTTTGCAGTAGATTATACGCCTGCGGCAGCCGGTACGCCATTATTTTCCTGCATCTGTCTTTCCTTAAACCTGTTGAGCGCCACTATCAGAATTCCGCACACGCACCAGAACGGCTCGGAGATCCGCACGATAATGAAGGTATTTGCAGTGAGAGCATGAACCATAAGTCCCCAGAATCCTGCATAAAAACCCATTGCAAGCCCGTTGATCCTCTCTGAAATAGCAGCCTTCATGACCCTCCGAATTGTCCGGTGGACATTGACCATGAGCCACAGGAGCGCGGAAAAACCGAAAATTCCCATCTCGGCAAGGGTTCTCACGAACTGGCCGTCAATAAAGGGATAACCGGTAATGCCGAAACCGAAAAACGGGTGCTCTATGAACCGCTTGAACAGGGTAATGGCGGAGTAGATGCGGGCCGATGATGACGTATCGAGCCGTATGCCGAAAATTTCGAACTGGCGGAACAGGTCGGTATTCTGAGTCACCTGGTGAAAGGTGAAATTGATCCGTTCCGAGGCAACGCTTGGAAAAACGAACGGCAGCAGGGCAACGCCGATACAGATTATGATAAAGAAAAGCCCTTTATGACGCGCATTAAGAAACAGCACAAACGTTGCCACAATCGCCGCCACCCATCCGCTCCGGGAGATCGAAAAAAGGAGCACGATGAGTACCAGGGGCAGGAAGATTGTTATTGCCGTTTTTTCCCACCGCGATGACGACGATAAAAGCACTCCTGCCGCGATAGACGCGGTAAGCACGAGATAGCCGGACAGGGTATTCCTCTCCGCCCGTTCCCCCTCAAAGGGGGCCTGCATCTCGCCGGTCGTGCCGGTCACCACCGAGATGAGCGCGTAGATGCAGATTATGCCTGCTACCAGAAGGATGCTCGTAATGAGTATATTAATATCCTCCTCTTTTACGTAATTAATAACCACGAAAAAGAGGACAAAATACTCGATGATTTTAATGGTGAACAGCAGGCCGGAAGAAACGTCCACATTCCCCCGCATGATACCGAGGCTCGTTGACAGAATCGCGAGGAAGCAGTATACCAGTATCGGCATATTAAGGTAATTTTTCATGGTAAAACCGATGTCCTTGTATATGGCTATGCGAAACAGCCAGCCCAGGGTCATGACCGTGAGCAGCAGATCCTCGGCCCGCACCGTAATCTCTCGTTTTACGGTCTGACCGACCTCGAGCTCGGGTGAAAGCAGCATGGAGAAAATGAGCAGTACCAGCGATATTTTAACACTGAAAAAACAGACAATAAACAGACAGATGGCGACAAGTCCTACGATGATAACGTTCATCTCCCTTCCAACGGTGAAATAGGAGAGAACAAAGCTGCCGATGACGATGAACGGTAGATACAGGATAAGCGGATTCCTGCCCTGGAATGCTGCCATACGGGATTATGCCGCCTTGAAGAGGCGTAAATGACGCCGTTTTTTCTTCTTCTTTTCCTTGCTCGGGCTGTAGGCATACATGTAATATGACTGGTAGGTAAGCCCGGTGGTTTCGGGCCTGATATCATTGAGTACGAGTCCGAGGATGCGCGCTTGGACCGCTTCAAGCCGCTCCTTGGCAAGCCGCAGGCTGTTCCGCGGCGCCTTGCCGACCATGTACACCATGATAACGCCATCGACCTTAGTCGAGAGCACCATGGAATCCGCAACGGGCAGAAGCGGCGGCGCGTCGACGAGGATCATATCGAATTCCTGCTGGAGCTCATGAAGGAACGTGTTCATCCTTTTTGAGGAGATCAATTCCGTGGGATTGGGCGGGCGGTGGCCGTACGTGATGATATGAAAATTGTCAAGTCCCGGCATGGCAAGGATCTCTTCCATGGAAAAGTGACCGAGCGCCAGGTCGGTAATGGAACGCACGCATTCTCTCCAGTCAATCTTTTGTATCAGGATATCCGAGGTTCCCGGTCCCTGTATCGTGCCGAATATCTTCTGCATGGAAGGCCGGCGCAGATTGCATTCAAGAAGGAGCACTTTTTTACCCTGCTGTGCAAACGCGACCGCGAGGTTTGCGATGGTGGTGCTTTTACCTTCCTGCATGGTGGCAGAGGTCAGCAGGATCGTCTTCACCGAACGGTCGAAGGAGAGATATTCGAGGTTGGTGCGTAGGATACGGTATGCCTCGGCGGTTGGATCCTTGGGAATAAAATGAGTCACCAGATACTGTCGCAGGTGCGCGTGGGATTTATCCGCCTTCTCAAGACGCATCCTCTGCTCGTCTATGTGGATGTGCGGGATCACGGCAAGCACGGTAAGCTTGAGGGTCCGCTCCACGTCCTCGATGGTGCCGATGGAGGTGTCGAACATCTCGCGGATAATGGCGAAAATGATCCCGAACAGCAGTCCGAGAAGAACCCCGACGCTCGCTATCTGAAAAAGGTTCTTGTTGAAGGGCTTGCCTGGCAGGAGCGCGAGCGACAGGATCGACACATCGTCAACCGCGCCGGCTTCGGCAATGCGCGATTCCTCGAGCTTTTTTATCAGCATGCTGGCAAGCTCTTCCTTAACCTTGAGCTTACGTACCAGCCGTGCATATTCAAGCTCATTAGAGGGCAGCTGGAGCATTTCTTTCTCGATAGAGCCGCGTTCATGTAAAAGCTTCTTTTTCTTTTTCGCAAGGTCGACAAGCTTATCGTCGTACACACTTACGATTTGCTCGGTCGTTTCCTTGATCCGCTTTTCGGTTTCCATGATCGCCGGGTGGCCCTTGGTCCGGTAGGCGAGCTGGTCGTTAAGCTGCATCTGGTACTGGATAAGCCGGTTGTTGAGCTGCATAAGGCCCGGATCCGCATCGGTAAATTGCGACACCCACCCAATCGCGGTAACGGTATCAACCATGCCGGCGATCCGTATTGTCGAATCGCTTTTCACCACACCCTTTTTGCCATCCGAAACCGGCTCCGCCTTTCCGGAAACGGAGCGAACCAGCTTTGCTTGTTCCATGGCGATAGTGGCGACGGCATCCTCAAGCTCTTTTAATTTTTTGTCAAGTTCCGCGGCCTGGGTGATAATGCGGGAGGTATTGGCGTCTATTGACGGTATTTTCTGGCTCTCTTCGAACCGCTTGACCTCGTGTTCGGTCGTCGACAGTTCGGACATGCAGCGACCAAGCTGTTCCTCCACAAACTGCTTGGTTTTTGAAGCCTGGAGCTTTTTTGTGTCGAGAGAGTACTCCTTGTAGGCGAACGCAACGGCATTGGCAATGTCGCGGGCCTCTTTTGGAATTCCCGAGACCGCAGAAATACATATGATATTGGTTCCAGAATTGGCAGTGGTGGAAATCTTACCGCGCAACCCTTCGATGACCGACAATACGCGCTCGTCGTCCGGATACTCGTCATCCGCCACGGAATCGGCGATGAGGGAAAGCCGCTTGGCGGCCCTGATCAGTACCGGAAAGCTTGAGATCACGTTTGTCTGCGTTTCGATATTGTCCCAGGTTCCATAGAGGAACGACTCGGTGCCAAGCCCCATAACATTGTAGCGGTCAACCTTTACCGATGCGGCAACGCGATACAACGGCGGCTTGGTCTTCGCGAAAATAAAGCTGAAAACAAGGGAAAGGATAATGGTAAGCACCACGATCTTGTACTGCTTGCGAAATATCCTCTCATAGTCGGCAATCTGGAAGTCGTATTGAGCCATAGCGATATCCTTGTATTACGGTATAACCGAAGGCGCAACGAGCCGCATTACATAGTACCAGGGCATGACGAGCGAAAGCCCGTACATGACTTCCCTGAACGTCGTATAAAGCCGCCGCGGAACGAATATGATGTCCTGATCCTGCAGCTCCAGATTATACTCAAGCCGGCCGTCCCGCATAAGGGCCTGCAGGTCGATTGAATAGATGGTCACCTTTTCCTTTCCGCTCCTGATGAGCTTGATCGATCGCCGGTACGCATCATCCTTGCACCCGCCGGCCTTGGAAAGCGCGTCGATGAAACGATCGCCCTTGGTAAAGGTAAGCGCGCCGCTTTTCAACACCTCGCCGAACAGGTAGATCTGCGGTTCATATCTACGTTTGGAAATGAAAATCTCGCAAAACGGCGACACGATATAGGGAAGGAGCTTGTCCTCAATCGCCTTTTGCGCGCTGATGACCGAAAGCCCGGCTACCTCCACCTCTCCGACCGGCAATATGACAATCTTACCCGCCTCGTTCACCCGCTTTCGCTCGAACCGTTTTTCATCGCTCACCGGCAGCTTTTCATAGATCACCACCTCAAGCTCATCACCGGGATAGATAATCTCCGAATGGATGCGGGAAGCGATCAGTTCGCTTTTGTCTTTGGGAAGCGCCGTACCGGCTATCTGCGCCATTTCCTTTTTTTCAACGGTAACGGAGTGTACGCCAGCCGACCCTCCCTTTCCCCCCGTTCCTCCCTGGGAAAGCGTCACCCGTTTTGCGCATCCGGCCGCAATCATAATAATCACGCTCACTCCGAGGATGAAAAAACAACGGTGCGGCAGCGGTGACCCGCGCTTTTGGGTATACCCCATGTGCGTGTGCGGTCCCATACTCATGTTATCGGCACAACCTCTCGTACTGTAAAGATATTCAAGGGGTTACTCTTTAGAACGCGGTTTGTCATGATACGACCGAATATCATGTATTTACACAAAAAGGAAACCCCTCATGTTGGGGTGTGCAAACCGCTCTAACAACCAGCAAAATCAAGCACTCTTACCTGAGCGGTTTAGTAAAGGGTACCATAAATCGGTGTAATATGCAAGCAAGGCACGGGAAATGCGGATTTCGGACATCCTAAAGAACCGCTTGCGGCCTAAAGAGCATTTTTATCCGCACCAAGATGCACAGAATCGCGCCAAGCGGGAGCGCGAGAAGCGAAAAGGGAGTAGTGATCCAGAAGGCTCGTACTCTTCCGTTGTGTTTAAGCGATGTCACCCGGCCGATAATCCATGTCGCAGGAACCTGTGCCGAGGAATCCGGACTTGAATCACCCCTGATCCATACCTCTTCTGTTCCATCCGGACTATGGCCCCTTTTTATCAACCGATGGATCACCAGCCGCTCTCCGCAAAAAACAGCGACAACCGAACCGACCCGAGGCAGCGTATTCTGTCTGGTGATGGTAACGCGGTCTCCGGACCTGATAAACGGCCACATGCTCCTGCCTTCAAGCGTCACCTCGCAGAACCCTGAGGTGGCGAGTGTCGCGAGGAGTGCCGCTTTGTGGTCAGGCCTCATTGAATGTCTCCCCTCCCCCTCCAAAGACAGCGGAACGTATTTCATCGGAATAAGGCCTGAAACAAAGATCATACGCAGGAATTGCATTGGCTATACGGGAAGCGATCACAAGCATACGCTGCATATCGTGCGCCTGTTTTGAAAAATGACATACTACCTGCAGAAAATGCGCACAGGTCTCTTCCCTTTCGAGGCGTACGATTTTCGTAGCCGGCTGTTTATTGAGGAAATAGAGGCCTGCCGCTCGAAAGAATCCAGGAAAGGCCGGGCCGCTCCCCATCTCGCCCCAGAAAGGTGTACCGCTCACCCGGACCACGCCGGCACGGTCCACCCTGAGGACGCACAGTTCGTCATTGAGCGCAGCTTCACCCGAAAGGAGCCTCACCGTTGTTGTCTTTCCTGCGCCGGACCTGCCGGCAAACACATAGCCGCGCCCTCCCCGCGTCACGATCGCCGCCGCATGAACAAGCACTGCATGACGATTCGGCAGAAGCGCGCTTACCAGCACCCGCAGGCACGCATCAAAGGAGTAGATCGAGCAATCGAGCCGCAGTATCCCAGATCCCTGCGACCACGTACATCTGAAATCCGTTCTCTCGATTCGCCCCCGCGCAAACGTCACCTTGTTCATGCGCGGCATGGCGGTCCGGCCCTTGCCCGGCCTTTTCACAAATAAACAGACAAATCGAATGCGCGTCGCTCGATTGTCAACGATCCAGCCATAATACCGTTTTTTAATGCGGCGCGCCATGCCGGCATTGGCAACAACAAAACCAAGAGCGCACCCTCCAATGACTATCGTAATCGTTTGCGCCTTCATGCGACGGTTTTTCTTACCAGTGAAAAAAAACGACGGGCACACAATCCGAGATAGCTGCGCTCACCGTACATGGCTTCAAGTGTCTGCCGCGGAGGAAGGAGTGATCCTGCGAAATAGCCGGCCGTATCGTGCCATGACGTGCACGAAAGCGCGAGCGCGCACTCGCCGTACCCTTCCCGTTCCCCGTTTCTTACCAAAGTATCGATGAGGATTCGTCTGATGAAGGGGAGCGTGACAGGCTGATGCGCGAGATCGTCCCGCCTGATACAGCCGAGCGACTGCAGCCGCCGCAGCGCTATTGAGACAATGAAGGTGTCATTTCTTTCGAGCATTGTATTGTAATGGCCAGCACGCAAGAGCATCAGAACATCTGCGAGCCACACCATTCTGGCAAATCCATGCTTGAGACCGTGAAAGGCCGCGTGCAAGGCTGCACACGACGCCGAAGGAACAAGATAGCCGGGCAGCAGGCGGCTCTGCTCGAGGGCGAGATCGAATGGTTTCGTTATCAACCTTCGTCCCGGAATCCGGTCCGCGCCCCATAAATCGCAATGAAGATCGATCATGACACCCTTCCGTGTCCAGACTCCTTTGTACGAACGGTACGGGAGAAACCCGTTTTTCCTGAGAACCGCCTGCACTTCAGCAAGGTTGTTGTCCGGAAGGAAAAGGTCAATATCGCTCATGCAGCGGGCAAGGGGCTCGTGATAAACATGCTCATACAGGGCAATACCCTGCATCAGCGCAATGCGACCGGTACGCGTCAATGCTTCCCGCAGATCGCGCAGCACCTGCAGGGCGAGATCCTTGTAAATGAGCGCATTTTCATAGGCACGGCGGAACCGGTCCATGCCCCGCCGGGAAAGCGATGGCTCCTCGCTGACTGCGGGATACATCAGCGCGGCGATTCCCTGATACTCGAGCTCATCAAGCAATCGTTCGTCGTCAAGTGCTGCAAGGGCAGGAGGAGAGAGCGGCTCTCCATACACTGCCGAGCGTACCAACCCGGACATCATAGGTGAAAAATAATTATCGTTCGCCGTGGACGTCCTTGCCTTCAGGACGCGCATACTCGTCCGCATATACAATGCTGACGATGTAAATGTTGGTGTCTTTCGAAAGATCAATGACAAGCGGTTCAATGTCCGGTTCGTTTTCCTCAATCGTACTGACAACGGGCCGCAGCGGAGCTCCGGGAATCGTCCGTAGCACACGGCCGGTCATGTTGTTGTTCAATTTTACCATACTGCCGACCGGATAAATACCGAGCGCTTCAATAAATGCCCTCAGGATCGGTTTGCTGTAGAGAACCTCCTTGTCCGCGATAATCGCCTTCATGGCGTCCGACGGATGGAACGGTTTTCTAAACGGACGCTGGTGCGTGAGCGCTTCAAATGAGTCGCAGATGCCCACGATCCGTGAAAACGTGTGCAGTTCGCCGCCAAGCGTCTCACCGTACCCCTGGTCGTTTTCCCGTTTATGCTCTTCAAGGATGACACTGAGAAGCCATGGGAAATCGCTGCGGAGATTTTCAAAAAACGTGTATCCTGCCATGGGATGCATCTCCACTTTTTTCTGCTCGGCCTTCGACAGCGAACGGCCGTGCGCGTAATAGGCGGGATCGATTTTGGTCATTCCTATGTCGTGCAGCAGCGCCGCCACGCCAAGCTCGGTTATCTCCTTGACGGATAAGTCGATCTGGCAACCGACAGCGCAGGACAGAAAAGCCGTATTGAGCGAGTGACAGACGAGCGGATCGCCGTTGTAGGAAGGGCGTGCGACCTCAAGAAGCATATCCGGCGTTTTCCGGATCGAGTAGAGAACCATTTCAGCCATGGAAAACAATTTGGTGAATGGAAGCTGCCGTACATCATCGGGCGGCTCTCCCACAAGGCGGCGCTCCAGAACATCATGCAGCATGTCCGTGAGCTCGGCGTAGCTGCGTGAATACGGTTTGTTGCGTGCGATCGGGGAATGGTCGCTTTTCACATAGATCGCCTCAATAGTGATCATTGCCGCATCCAACTCCTGTTTCCGTTCCTTATCCATAGCGTCAGGTCCTTGTTGTTTCGCGCGGGTTACCGTTGGTCTTTGCCGCGAGTATGAAGCCGATGATAATAAACGCAATGATGGAATGGACAAGAATGACGATTGAAAGCTGTGCGGGTGCGAGGAACATAACAATCGCCTCAAGACCGAAGCTTACCGATACCGCGAAAAAAATCATTGCCGACATCGTCTTTGAATACCCAAGCGTGAGAAGACGGTGATGAAAATGGTCCCTGCCTGTATAGGCCAGCCACTGCCCGACGCTCTTCACTTCACCGGTCGCGATCCTGATCACCGTGGTCATCGTCATGTCGAATATCAGCACGCTCATGATAAGCACCGGTACCAGAATATCGGCCATGCTTTCCCTGCCCCAGTCGCCCATGATGGCAAAACTCGCCAGGAGGAATCCAAGAAAGGTCGCCCCGCTGTCGCCCAGAAAAACAAGCGCGCTCCTCCCCGGTCTGAAATTGTATAGAAAAAAAGCAAGACTCGACCCGGTCAATGCGACCGCCAGAAACATGAGATAGTACTGGTGCGATATCAGCGCGATGATCGCGAAAAATATCGAATAAATCATTGAGGTTCCTGCTGCCAGGCCATCCATGCCGTCGATGAAATTCATGGAGTTGGTAATACCGATAAGCCATATAAGGGTGATGATGGCTTCGGTATAGATTCCGCCCAGCCAGTCCGGGACAAAAGAGATGCGTACGTCAAATGCGATAAGCAGGGCGGCAGCACCCACCTGGGCAAGCAACCGTACCCACGCAGGCAGGGAGAAACGGTCATCCAGTAATCCCACAAATAACACGGCCGAACTGCTTACCAGGATTGCCTTCATCTGCACGGAAAAATGGAAATTGATAAGGATACAGGCGATAAACGCACAGTAGATAGCACAACCGCCGGTCAGAGGTGTTGGATGTTCATGGTGCTTTCGTCCGCTGTCAGGGGTATCGATAAGCCCGGTCTTTTTTCCCAGCCCTATGAACACCGGGACCAGCACAAAACAGAAAAGAAAACTGCACAAAAACAGGTAGATCCAGTAGGACTGGAGCGTACGTCCCGCCACGTTCTGTACCCACGGCAGGAAAAGGGCGACGATACCCAGAGCCGCGGCAAACATCGGCGTGGTTAGAAACAAACGTTGTCGGCCTTGGGCAATCGCGTTTACCTTCGCCATTACTGCGACACACCTTTCAAACCGGTCTTACAGTGGTAAAAACATCCGTAGAGAACAAAACGCTTCGGCAAAAGGGATTCTGCACTGCGTCCCCCTGAAGATGGCCGTGGCTTTTGCAATATCAAGGATCGACTGTTCCTGAATATTGGTCCGTCGCACCTGTGATTTATGGCACGAAAGGCTCTTGAACTTCTGTTGCAGGCTGTCGCTGATATCAACAAACACATTCGGCTCGAAATCAAACGCGGTCGGGCCCTCGTAGAAAAAAACATTGGGTACGTTCCTGGTCGCCGCGACGGTACAGGTTGCGACATGACGGTGGTCCTGGTGCGTATCCTTTCCCTGGTGCACGAACACATGCGTCGGCGCGACCTCCTTAACAACACCCTCAATTGATGCGATGACGTTCTTGTAGAACGGCAGGTGGGTGTCGGTAAAACCGCCCCAGAATACCTGCTGCACTCCGAGTACCTTCACCGACGCAAGCTGCTCTTTCTTCCTAATAATCGGATCTCCACCAGCACTTCCGTCGGTCAAAACGAGCATGAACACCTTATGGCCCTGCTTGCTCAGGAGGCGAATGGTGCCGCCGCAGCCGAACTCAATGTCATCAGGATGTGATCCAATGGCAAGTATGGTTTTGCCTTTTTCTTTCATTACGTCTCCTCTGACCTGTGGTACCGCCCGCCGTTGCGGGCCTACCCCTCCCTGCCCTTAGCAATAGGGCAATCCTGACGTGGATGCTTGACGATGCGACCGCTTCGGGTCAGGCACGCTTCATCGCGCTGTTAGACAAGCAGATATTCCTGCTGCCTGATAAACAACTTGAGATAAATTGACTAACTTAATGTAATCATATTAAACTATATTTGACTTCAACCGTCAAGTGTTTAATTGTCGCCATGAACGTCGGCTTCGTTTTCAATCATTCTTCCATTATCGGCGGCGGAGAAATCAGCTTTCTCGAGTTGGTTAAAACCTTCCGTACGGGTAGAGACGTGACTCCGGTTGCCATAGTCCCGGGAAGCGGAGAGATTCAAGAACGTCTTTCCGCGAGTAATGTTACAACGGCGATTTTCGGTTTCCCGCATGTCTCCTTTCTGTCGCTGGTTTCCTTTCCTAAACAGACCATCCTTCTGGCCCGCCTTTTTAACGAGCATGCCCTTGATCTCGTTCATGTGAACGGCGCCCGAAGCATGCTGTACGCAGGACCGGCTGCCAGGCGAGCCTCTATTCCGTGTGTGTGGCACAACCGGGTGCTCCGCCGCGACCCGCTGCTCGACCGCTTTCGCAGCCGCTATGCTGCGAGGGTAATTGCCAACTCTCAGGCCGTGGCAAGTGCGCTGCAAAAAAAAGGCATTGTTGCCACGGTCATCTACAATGGATTTGATCTTGATTCCATTCAGAAGCGGATGCCGCTCGATATCCGAAGGGAATTTCAGGTGGCGCCCGAGACGCCGGTCATCCTCGCGGTCGGACGGCTGTGCCCGCTGAAGGGATATGACGACCTGCTGGATTCGTGCGCCATCCTGTCATGGAAAAAAATACCCTATTTCTGCCTGATAGCCGGCAGATCAGTTCCCGGCAACGAGCATTATGTCCGGACACTGCTGAACAGGAAAGAAGCATGCGGACTTGCCGATGTCCATTTCGCGGGCTGGCGCGATGACGTTATACCGCTCATGAAATCCGCCACGGTCCTTGCTATCCCATCGCACGTTGAGTCATTCGGCCGCACCATTATCGAAGCCTGGGCTTGCGGACTTCCTGTTGTTTCGACAGACGCCGGTGGCCCGGCTGAAATCATACGCCATGGCGAAAACGGCATGCTTGTTCCGCCGAACGATCCAAAAACCCTTGCCGACGCGCTTGAGGAGATTCTTTCACATCCGGAAAAACAGGCCGCCCTGCGGACGGCAGGTTTGGCAAAAGCCCAGGAATTCAGCCTTCACCGCCAGTGCGAAAGCATCGCGGCACTGTACCGGGACATTCTTGGGAAATGAGTTCACGCAACCTGAGAATTTACGCTGGCAGTGCCGTATGACCGAAGACCGATTATCTACACACAGCCTCCACAACGCCGGAACATCCCCTGGTTTCCGTTATCATTATTTCAAAAGGAAACCATGACCGTGCCTTGCGGGCAATCGATTCGGTCTTGAAGGGTGACTACCCATCAAACAGACGGGAACTCATTGTCATCGAGGAGACCGATACGCCCGTGCCGTTCAATCATAGGGAATTGGATGCCAATAATTTTTTTGTGGTTTTGGACGTGTGAATGAATGATTTTTTAGAGCACTACGGTATGGTCACATCAACGACCCGTCAATTCTTAATGCTATGCCATGATTGAGAATCTGATGAATAATCCCTTCATGGCATAGAGGTGGTTTGAAGCGTATGAACATTTATGTCGGCAATCTTTCGTTTGATGCCATGGAGGACGATGTTCGGCAGCTTTTTGCTGCGTACGGTGATGTATCGACGGTTTCCATCCTGACCGATAAATTTACCGGCAGGTCGCGGGGATTCGGTTTCGTCGAAATGCCGCAGGACGATCAGGCACAGGCGGCAATTCAGAACCTCAACGGCAAGGAATGCATGGGCAGGGCCCTTACCGTCAATGAGGCCAGACCGAAGAGCGAACGGCCCCGTGGCGGCCGCGGCGGAGGCGGACACCGAAAAAGCTGGTAGATGGTTTCTCTCGTTTCATCAGAAATTAAAGGCGGCGGCACCCTGTCCGCCGCTTTTCATTTGGAGAAAAATATGCCATGCCGTATCTGACCATCGATGCCCTTCCCCTTCTGGAAAGAGGCGGCATCACGAATTACGTGACCCCTTTTGCATGCGAGCTTGTCAGGCAAGCTGCTCCCTCATTTTCGCCGGAACTCCTTTTCCGCACCGGTTCTTTCGGTAAAAGAAAAAAGGCGATGGACAGGGTTCTGGCGTCGCCGCCCTTTTCCGGTGTCCCCGCCCGTTCGCTCGCCATACCCGACGCTCTGGCGTCGCTTCTCTGGGAACAGGGGCGCGGCATTGCCAAGCGAAGTCCGGAAGGGGGTGACCTTTTTATCGCAACAACGGAACTGGTGCCGCGATCCAAGACGATCGTGGTCGGCCATATCGTGTACGACATTGTTCCGCTCATGATTCCGGAAAAATTTTCCTTTGACCAGGAACGGTACAAACTCGATGTCTTCAACCGTCTCATACGATCCGACTTCGTCATTGCCATCTCAGAAACAACCAAAAGGGACCTTGTCAATTACTTCAATTACCCGTCCCAAAACATCACGGTGGTATATCCTGGGTGCCCTGCGCACAACGCTTCGGTCACGGTTCAGGAAAACGACCGGCAGCGACCGTTCATCCTTTCGATCGGCGCTTTGGCCCCCAATAAAAACATTGACGGGATTGTCCGGGTTTTCGCGCGATGCATAAAGGAACACCGGCTTGATTATGACCTGGTGCTCGTGGGAAAGGATTTCTGCGGGCAGGCATACTGGAGAGACCTGACGGCATCTCTTGACATTTCAAATCGCGTTCATTTCCACCACTGGGTGAGCAATGAGAAACGCGAATACCTTCTTTCCCGCGCCGTCATGCTCTGGCAGTTCTCCTGGTATGAGGGGTTCGGGCTTCCGGTGCTGGAGGCCGCGGCCCGAGGCACACCGGTGCTGTATGCGAACCGGGGATCGCTTGCCGAGATCCTGCGCAACCCTGATCAGGAAATCGATCCGGCGCACGAGGAGCAGAGCGCCTTAAAAGCGGCCTCGGTGCTGCAGTCGCCCCGGACACTCGAGACATGGAAACAGCACGGGCTTAAGCGAGCGGCACTCTTTTCATGGGAGCGTTCGATACAAGCGTTTTTATCATGGTACCGGGAATTCGATCATGGAAAAACATGATCCGCCGAAAAAAAACACCGGGCCGGTAAACAGGCGGTGGCGACCGGTACCATAGGGCGGGACTATTCCCTATTCCCTCTTTTCAGCGGCGATCCATATCGTATCATACACATTCACGCCGCTCACCCTGTATACCAGGAGCGATAGACGATAATAGAAACTCTCGAACAGGCTTCCGGGAAAAGACGCCACATAAAAAGGATCAAGCGACGCTTCGGCAACAGCAAACCCCTGCTTTTCAAGCGTCCGGCAGAGCGTGGCATCGGTGAAATGTGACAGATGAATTTCATCATGGAGTTCACTGAATTCGATTCTGGAAAAACCATAGGAACCGTATTTTTTGAACCGCGCAACACCCGCAACCTTGAGTGTTTTTTTAACAACGGTTTTCAAACGACGGCGCAACGAAAAGAGTTCGTTCGGTACGGCGATAAAAAGCATACCCCCGGTCTGCAGGAGGTCGCGACACCTGCGCAAAAACGGTAAAGGATACGGTACATGCTCAAGCACGTGGAAGAGGGTTATCACCGAGAAACGCTCACCCTTGAAATCGACGCTTTCAATGCTCCCTTCCCGGAGCTCCTGCCCGTATCGCCCGCGTGCGATCGCGCACGCGCTCGTCGAAAGCTCGGTGCCGGCAACAGAATTGAAATGCTTTTTCGCATGCACGAGAAACTGGCCGATCCCCGCACCCACGTCAAGAAGCGATCCGCCGGATCTGCGGTTAAGAATTTTTTTAAGCCGTCTGTTCCAGAGGCGATCCCGAAGCTTTTCACGGGCAATCCAGTGATCGTATTTGTCCATGCTTGAGTAGTAGGCCTGAAGCGCCTCGAGGGTCGGCCGAGGATTATCCAGAACAATCCCGCACGCCGTGCAGCAACAGAGATTGATCGCGCGGTCAACGATCGCAAGCTTTGTCGCGTCGCAGAGAGGGCAGGCGTCAAGACGTTCGGTATCGTTATTTATCATGGTCACCACTGGACATTGCTGCACCCTTTGGCCGCCGAACCTCCTGCAACAATGCTCTCTTTCAACCGGCGTATCTTTGAGGAAAACGGGCGTCGGCGCGACCGTCGCTCCTCATAGCGGACATTGTTCACCCCCATCCACGACAACAGCATTGGTTGGTCCCCGGCCCATTTGTTCCCTTCGTCACGTCTTTTCAATATGCAGGTCATGCAGCTCCATCGAGACACGGTTAGCAACCAGATCCACCGGTATCTGCTGCATGCAATCATGAGACGCGCACCCGGTACTTTTTTTCCTGAAATTGTAACAGGACGTACAGCCCGCAACAGGAGTAATGATAACATGGTGGTCACCCCATGGCGCTGTTTTTTGCGGCCGCGTCGGACCGAACAGCGCAATAACCCTGCATCCTGCTGCAGCGGCAAGGTGCATGGGTCCCGTGTCACCACCGATAAACAGGGTGCAGTATTTCATCGCCTCAAAGGTCTCCTGCACCGACAGGCTGCCAGCAACACTGCGGCATTGCGCTCCCATCTTTCGGGCCGCAGACGAAGACTCGCCCATTTCATCCCTGCCGCCGAACAGAACGACCTGCGCTTCATACGTCTCGATTATTTCTTTCCCCAAGGCGATAAACCGGTCTGACGGCCACCGTTTGTAGGCCATGGCACTGCCGCTGCCCAGGTGCATTCCAACCACCGGATTGCGTCGGGAACAATGCTGCATGACCTCCGCAGCTCTTAACACGTCCTGTTCCGAAGTCCAGACGGTACATTGCTCAATACGGTCTACCGGCCCGACGACCGTTTCAGCGATTCTGGAATTCGCCACTACCTCGAGTTCGTTATCATGGTAGGGACAGGTGATGGTGTATAAAAATTTCCCTACGCTAAACGCTTCTCCCGCTCTGGTACGGGCACCGCTGACCATGCCGACCATACCGCAGAACAACGGATTCGTTCCACTTGAAGCAAACACAAGGTCAGGTCGAAGACTCCTGAGATCCCGGATCCTTGTGACGAGCGATCTGATACGGGGTTCTATCTCAATAATCTCACCAGTTTGGGGCTGTTTCTCGATGACCTCCCGCGAACCACAGGGGGTAAGAAGGAAATGGTAACGGGCCTCTGGCCATGTTCTTGAAAGCTGAAGCAGTGCGGGTGTCATGAACAGCACATCGCCGATCCCGCCAATGCATATGAAAAGGATGTTCCGCGGTGGTATAGGTAGCTTCATAGCTCTCCAGTATCCAATTTATATCATGATGGCTCCATTTTTTCTAAGTGTTTTCCTCTTACCATCACTGTCCTGTCGATTTTCTTGCAATACCCATAATTCAAGTCGATCCGCAGTCTTTATCTGAAAGTATGGCAGTATCTCATAAAAAAAGCTATTTTCAGTTGATTTTACCTATACGTAGTATCAGTAAATAAAAGGAAGGATAGCTATGATACGGGTCGGCTTTATCGGGTGGCGCGGCATGGTGGGGTCGGTACTCATGCAGCGGATGCTTGAAGAGAACGATTTCAACGGGTATGAACCGGTGTTCTTCACTACCTCGCAGGTTGGAGAAAAAGGGCCGGCAATAGGAGTGGATATTCCCCCGCTGCAGGATGCCTATGACCTGAAACTGCTTGCATCATTCGACATCCTCGTATCGTGCCAGGGCGGAGAGTACACCAAGGCAGTGCATGAAAAGCTCAGGAACGAAGGGTATGGCGGATACTGGATCGACGCGGCATCGGCGCTTCGCATGAACGAGTCGAGTGTCATCGTGCTTGATCCGGTCAACAGGGACGTGATTGACAACGGCCTTGCTTCGGGCGTAAAGGATTATATCGGCGGCAACTGCACGGTCAGCCTTATGCTCATGGCCCTGGCCGGTCTCTTTAACCATGACCTTGTCGAGTGGATCACCTCCATGACCTATCAGGCGGCCTCAGGAGCCGGCGCGAAAAACATGATCGAACTCGTTCGCCAGATGGCGCACCTTTCCGGAGCGACCGCGGCGTCATTGAAAAATCCGGCGACCTCGGCGCTCGAACTCGACCGGATCGTCACCGGCGAACTGCGAAGCGGAAAAATACCCGCTAGTCAATTCGGCGCCCCTCTTGCCGCGAGTCTTATACCATGGATCGACAACCCCATGGAAAACGGCCAGACCCGTGAAGAATGGAAAGGACAGGTCGAGACGAATAAGATTCTGGGAACGAACGTCACCATTCCGGTTGACGGCGTATGCGTCCGGGTCGGCGCCATGCGGTGTCACTGCCAGGGACTCACGATCAAGCTTACCAAGGAAGTGCCGATTGACGAAATCAGCGCCCTGCTTTCCTCGGCTCATGAATGGGTGGATGTGGTACCCAACACCAGGGAAGCAACCCTCGCACAGCTTTCTCCGGCAGCCGTGTCAGGCTGTTTGACCGTTCCGGTCGGGCGGTTGCGCCGGATGACACTCGGACCGCAGTTTATTGCCGCATTCACCGTAGGCGACCAGCTTCTCTGGGGTGCGGCAGAACCGGTTCGCAGGATACTCTCCATCGTGCTGGAGCATAGCAGGAAATAGGCGCATTCCTTCGTACAGCGTCACGGACCGGCCGGAATTGCGGCCGGTCCGGTTCCAGTCGACGGTCCCGGTACCCATTATTGTCCGAAACACGCGGTCCCGGCACCTGGCCAGCGCAGCACCAGGACAGGAAGAGCAGAACGCATGCCGCGGCGGCTCCACAACGCGTCAACCTATCGCTTTCGTGCCATGCAGAAAAGATAGCCGACATACCGAAAACCTTCCATCTGGTAAAACAGCTCAATTTCCCGCTTGAATGCCTGCCTGACCTTCAGATCTGCAAAAAATCCGGCACCCTCTTCCACCCGGCGCTTCATATGGGCATAGTAGTTGTCCCATCCGCTCGGCGGCACCAGACACATACAGCAGACATCGAATCCCGCTTCATCCACGAGTGACCGATAAGATGCCTCGGTCTCATAATGGTACATTTCATCATCAAAAAGAGCGCGTATTTCCTCTGGTGTTTTTTCGGAAATAAAAACAAGATCCGAAAAAGCCAGCCAGCCGCTCTCCGGAATCCAGGAATTGGCGAGCCGCAGGCCCGTCGGCCGTGCTATAAACGACAGAATGCCGCCTTCGGCAAGCACGAGATCAAAGGGCGTCTGCGCATAATCACACGTGAGAATATCGGCGACCTCAAAGGTGATCAGGTGGCTGACCCGTTTGTCCAAGGAGATCCGGCGGCCCATTTCGACATTCTCGGCGTTCATGTCAACGGCAGTAACCTTGCACCTAAAATCAGCTGCCAGCGTGCAGGCGGCTTCGCCGTACCCGCATCCCATATCGAGCACCCGGGAAGCGGGATTGACCCCTGCCATGCGCGCAGCGGCACGGGAATACTCCCTGCCAGCGGGTGAGGTGTAATTCGATGTGGGATCAACGACCATGAATACCTCCTGGTAGTAAGGGGTCTTGTGCCCATGTCCTGAAGTAACGCGCGGGCACGATTGCTCCTGCACCACCCTTTCAGAGAGGGCAGAATCGGCACCGGTAACAGCACACCTGATACCGCGCCTAAATCTCAGGATTACCTGATCTTTAAAAAGAGTGCAAGCGCCACCACCAGAAGCACAAGGGAGACGATATGAAAACGCCAGATAATCTTCTGCTTGATCTGGAATTCACCGGCAAACCGTCCGCTTTTGCGCATAAGAATCTGGAAATGGTGGTGGATCGGCGCCATAAGGAACAGCCGTTTTCGGGTCATTTTGAACCAGCCGATCTGCATGAGCACCGAAACAAACTCAAGCATGAAGACGAAAGCAACGATCGGAAGGTAGAATCCCGCCTTCGTGAAAACGAAAAGAATACCAAGAAAGCCACCCAGGCCGACAGAACCGGAATCACCCATGATAATCGTTGACGGCGGCGAATTGAACCAGAGATAGGCCAATAGCGTTCCAATCACGGCACCGATGAGCGGCAGCAGCTCGAGAAGACCCGGAATATGGGGAACGAGCAGGTAGGCGCACCAGGTGCTGTTGCTGGAAATGAAACAAACAAGACCAAGAAACAAGATACAGGTGATAAGCGGCACGCTCGCAAGGGTGTCAAAACCGTCGGTGAAATTCACGCCGTTGGCCATGACCGCAATGGCAAGCGTCATGAACGGGATGAAAATCCAGAAAGGCATGTAGGGGAAATGCTTGGAAATGCTGACAAAGGGCACGGTGATGGTACCATTGATATTGGGAATATATTCATAGGCAAACACGGCGACCACGAGTGATATCAGGATATACAGCGACAGGCGGAGACTGGCAGAGATGCCATCCGCCTTGTACTGATAGTCCTGCTTGGAAAGAAGCCCCTTTGCAACGCGCCGTTTATTGAGGACCTTCGCAACATCGTCGAACGCCCCGATAACGCTGAAAAACAGATATATGGCCATCCCGGAATACACATAGGAGTTGAAGCGCACCATCGTAAGCGACGTTAACAGGATAATCACAAGAAACAGTATCCCAGCAGGCATGACCGGCTCGCCCTCGCCTTTCTGGGTGTCAAGTTCGGTTGTGCACTGCAACCGTTTGAGAAGCCGGATATAGTGAGGGAAGAGCAGCATCGCCAGGGAAAACGAGACGATCGTCGCCACGCTCGTGCTGAAGAGCCTGCTGAACAGCAGGTATATGCCGGTATGCTGGTAGAGCAATTCAATAATCATGAATCATTACCGCGAAAAATCCTGAAAAGGCGCCATGCGCACAGTGAACCACGGACTGCTCAAAAAATATGTTATGAGACCACCGGCGAAGGCATTGAATACAGCCCCGGCCGTTATCATGAGTTCTTCGCCGCCTTGATCCTGGTAATGGCAGTATACACATGCGAGGCGGCAAGCCCGAGATAGGAAGCCACTGGCAAAAGACGCCGGAGCAGAGGACGCTTGATTGAAATAGCCCCTGAAGGGCACATTTCATGACAACAGAAACAGCGGATGCAGCGGCGATAATCGTAGATTGGCGGAGCAGTCACGTTATTGGATTGTGGCTGACGTTTCCAATTCACAGCCGGTGGATTGACCGGACAGACCCTGATGCATGTGCCGCAGCGCGTGCACGGTCGTCCAGTTATCACCGGCCGGAGCGTGAAAAGGCGGCGTATCTCGTGAAGTATGGCGCTTTTGGGAAGTGCCAAAGGACGTACGCGCCTGATCCGGAATGACGCGTCAATAAAATCATGCACCGGATCGCCGACACACTCGATGTCGTTCATGTTGCTGGTACCAAGCCCGGCTTCTTCTCCCGCTTCAATCGTCGGCACAACGCGGGGCATGCAGTCAACAAGCCTGCAGGCGATCGTATCGATTGCCACGGGATCACTCGACAAAAGCAGACAGTCGAGCTTTTTCGGGTCGCCGCTCTGCGGACCGTTCCCCTCCATTGCCCACACGGCATCGACAATGTAGAGCCGCGGCCGCACCAAACCGGTGATGTCAGCCAGAAGTCGGGAAAAATCGAATACATCAGGGAACCGGGCATGATACTCTCCCTTGACCAATCCGGGGACGCATCCGTACTGGTTTTTTACCGCACAGGTAAGGTTGACAAGGCCATGCGTTTTAAGCTTAGGCAGGCTGATGACCGCCTCCGCCTCGCAAACGCCGTCGGCAATAAAAAGCAGCTTGCTTGACACACCGTCTGCATACGACACCGCCTTTCCATGATCAAAATCTGCGAGTGCAACCGGCAGTCCCGCCACCGCATCGACGAATCCGCACCGTTTCAATGTTGTTTCAGCCTTGCCGATACCGCCGGGCGAATCACCGTAGGTCACGCTGGCGCCTGCCCCAACAAACAGACGTGCAACAGCCGCGAGTATGGAAGGATGGGTCACGACCGCGCGGTCAGGATTGGTTGCCCAGAGGGCGTTTGGCTTGAGGAGAATGCGTTCCCCTGCCCCGGCAAATGCGCCCGGCGAACCGATAAGCTCAATGCCGCGGCACACCGCATCAAAGACTTCCGACGCATCATATGATTCACACCGGACAAGAGCGACCTTTGATCTCATGGGTATCTATCAGCGGGTGTCAGACGTTACCGGTTGCGCAAATCCGGTTGCCCTGCTTTCCCTCGGCGAGTGGATTCACGCAGTGAGCTTCAATGTCCTATGCGGGACACCCGACGGTTCAGGCGTTCGCTGCGGGGGCCTTGCGTTTCCTTTTCTTGCCAGGACGACTCTTCCCATACGTTCCCGAAAAAAGCTTTCCCCGACGTGTGCGGCGATCACCCTTACCCATACGTAACACTCCTTGTGAAAAAAGTTATTAAAACACCGAAACGCAAACTGATTGGCGATTAAAATAACTCCTGCTGTGCCCGTCGATACCAGGCTTTTTCAAAGCACATTCTGGATGCACGTTTTAGCATCAAACCATTGCGGATCGCACATTCTGTTGCTTTTTAATTCTCACGAAAATAATTTTTCGATAGTGCCGTCTCTTTCTCACCGAGGTCACCAGAGTGTCCTGGATATCGTATAGTACGAGGAGTATGGGCATCTTTGCCGCCGCTTTCTTGTATATGGTCGTTTCGTGCGAAAACAGTGTCAAAATGCCCCCAACACTCCAGCCCATGATCGTTAATCAAGTCGATCACGATTCAACCCTTTTCACCCAGGGGCTCTTTCTTCATGACACGGTCCTTTATGAAAGCGCCGGCCAGTACGGCGCATCATGCCTGGCCTCTTTTCATGCCCGTTCCGGTGCGTTGCTGATGAAAAAACCTCTTGCGCGCAACATATTTGCCGAAGGGTGCGCCAGATTCGGGCAGAAGATCGTGCTGCTGACCTGGCGCGAACAGACCGCTTTTGTTTACTCGCTCGAGGATCTCAGTGAGCTCCGTACCCTGACCTATGCCGGTGAAGGGTGGGGGCTGACCAGCGATGGAAAGCTGTTTTACATGAGCAACGGCTCTGATACCATCTATGTCCGTAACAGCGACTTTACCATTATCAAGAAATGTGCCGTGCGTGCCGGACATACGCCGGTGACCAGACTCAACGAGCTCGAATGGGTTAAAGGATTGCTTTATGCTAATATATGGCAGAGCGACACTATTGCGGAGATCAATCCCAGAAATGGTACGGTGCTTCGGTTCATCGACTGTTCCGGATTGACCGCGCTTGAAAAGCCCGCTTCACCCGACCATGTTCTCAATGGAATCGCGTTTGATCCCGCCGCAGCGGTTTTTTATCTGACCGGAAAAAAGTGGAAGCGCATGTTCGTCGTGAAAATCGAGAAATAACCGGTGATCACTTCCGCGTTACGATGCCCGCTGCTGCGCAGGCCGCGCCGAACCCGTTGTCGATATTGACTACCGTAAGTCCGGTGGCACAGGAGTTCAGCATGGCAAAGAGCGGTACCAGACCGCCAAGATGCGAGCCATAGCCAACCGAGGTAGGTACCCCGATGACCGGGCACGATACATAGCCGGCAATGACCGAGGGAAGCGCCCCTTCCATGCCTGCGATCGCGATAATAACCCCTGCTCTACGCAGTGTTTCCCGATGGCTGAACAGACGGTGGATTCCTGCAACGCCGACGTCCTTGAGCATGATCGGCGTATACCCGAGAATACTCACGGTGGCTTTTGCCTCCATGACGACGGGAAGATCAGCAGTGCCCGCAGAGCAGATCACAATCGGCTTTCGTGTTTTTTTCCGCTTCCACGCCCTTGACTTGCGCCAGAAACAGCGGGCCATGTCGTCGACCTCCACCCCGGGGATCTCTTTTTGCACAGCGCTTAAAATGAGGGCGTTTGCCCGCGTTGCAAACACGGTTTCGCCATGTCCCATCTGTGCGCGGGCAATGCCCACCACCTGTTCCGGCGTTTTATTCTGGCAGAAGATCACTTCAGGGTACCCTTTTCGAATGGCACGGTGGTGGTCAATTCGGGCATATCCCAGGTCCTCAAACGGAAGGTCCTTTAGCCGGTCAAGTGCATGGACTACTGAGATTGATCCCCGGGATACCTGTGTTAGCAGTTGCCGTAAAAATTCTTGTTCCATACCATGGCTCTTTTTCTGGAAATGCGTACTCCCTGGCTGTGCTGGCGACAGCATGCAATATACAATAAAAAAGGGGTGGACATCATATCCACCCCTGCTCCCGGATTTTATGACCGTTACGGCTCGGTATCAGGCGATTACATCAATGTTCTCGCCTTTGCCGATCTCCATCCCCACGGCCATCCGTACTGCTGTTTCCATAAGCTTTTCCGACTGCTTGAGCACCGCATTCGTCGCATTTTCAAGGACTTGGTTCACTGTCTGGACCGACGCTGCTGCCACGGCTGCATCCATGCACTACCTCCCCTAAGGTTTCTGGGTATACGGGAACCTTTTAGATGTATCGGAAAAACTGCCTTGAACTTTAGCTTTTTCCGTTATCATTCATGTATTCCGGATCAAACGGGAAGCATGGTAACCAGTTGATCAATTTTTCTGCGGCACACCGGCAATGCTTTTTCTGCGGGAAGCACAGCGAGGTCCTTGATACTCCAGTAAATGACTTTCCTCCCCTTGAGGCTTGGACGCCTTTTTACCATACAACGATGCTCTTTCTTGTCAAGACAAATAATCATATCAAACCGCGCGACCTCACCGCCCGAAAGCTTGCGCGGCATACGGACCGGCTTTTTCACCTGGATGCCCAGGCGCTCGAGTTCAATAAGCACATCCGGAGAGATGGGTCCGGGATTCTTAAGCCGCTCAAAGTTTTCCGCAAGGCCACGCGATATGGCGCGATGCGGCATGCCCTTTGCCACGGCCGCAGCATTGAAGTACTCCTCTGCAAATCGCGAACGGTAGTAATTGCCGGTGCAAAGAAACAGTATTTTCATGCGTGTTACTGCGCAAAAAGAGGATTAAGATCATCAATGGAATCGATCACCAGATCGGGCTGTAGTGTAAACCGGGCAATGCTTTTCCTGGTCGCTTCGCCGCTCAGGACGCAGATCGTCAGCGCGCCGGCGTTTTTTCCCGCGGCAATATCGGTATACAAACGGTCGCCAATAGCAGTCACCCGGGCCAGCGGCACCTTATGGTGTGCGGCAAGCTGCTTGATCATTTCAGGCCGCGGCTTTCCAACGACGTATGGCTTTTTCCCGGTCGCCTGCTCGATCATGAAACAGATCGACCCGCAGTCTGGGATGCTCTTATGGCGTGCGACCGGACACACGTAATCAGGATTGGTGGCGATATAACCGCACCCGCGATCAATAAGATCGCAGGCGATCCGCAGTTTTCCATAGTTCAGCTCCGTATCAAAACCAGCCACGACATAGTCGACCTCACCGCTTCCGCCGGTAATCACAAGGCCGTAGGACGCAAGCTCGCATGCCAGCGACCGCGTTCCGAGCACGTAGACCTTTGCGCCTTTCTTTTTGCGACTGAGATAGTTGCCGGTCGCCTGTCCTGAAGTATAGATGTTTTCCAGGGCGACAGGAATACCGAGCTTCGCTATTTTTTTCCGGTAGTACGATGCGCTGCGGGATGAGTTGTTGGTGATAAAGACATAGGGAATACCGCGCGTTCGCAATGATCGGATAAACTCAGGCGCGCCGCGAATCGGTGCATCACCTAGATATACCGTGCCGTCTAGGTCAAATACAAACAGCCCTGTCTTCTGTATCTGCTCCTGTCGTGTAGCAGGGATATGCATCATCGGGTATGGCAGCAACCGGAAAGAAGGGGTGAAATGATGCGCTGATTACGCGAATAAAATACGTTATGCAGAATAGGAATTCGAAAAAAGCAAAACGCTGCCCGCGCCCCTGCCCCATGAAAGCTGGCGGCAACGACCACTCCTACGCTTCGTCGACCTCCGCGACGGCGCCCACCCCCTCTCTCCAGGGGGCCAGCTCTTCAGACCGCGCCGATTTCCGCAGCTTCCGAAGCGCCTTGATCTCAATCTGGCGGATCCGTTCGTTGGAAAGCCTGAGACGGTCACCGACCTCGCCCAGCGTCTTGATCCGCCCGTCATCAAGACCGAACCTCATGATCACGGTCTGCTTCTCTTTTGGTTCGAGCGAATCGAGCACATGCTTGATATGCTTGCGCAGGTCTGCCAGCGACAGCCGTTCAAACGGGTCTTCGGTATGAGGATCTTCGATATATTCGCCGATGGTCGTATCGTCGTCACCCACCTGCATATCGAGCGACACGGGATTCAGGACGCTTTCGAGCGCGCTTGCCACCTTCTCCCGCGTGATCCCGAGATGGTCGGCGATCTCTTCGACCGTCGGCTGCCTTCCGATCTTCATGCTGTACGTGCGTGAATACTGGTCGATTTTGGAAAACAGATCGAGCGTATTGGCAGGAATATGTATGGTCTTGGATTTCTCGTTTATCGCGCGGAGAATAGCCTGCCTGATCCACCAGATCGCGTACGTGCTGAACTTGTACCCCCTGTGATAGTCGAAATTCTCCACCGCGGTAATGAGCCCCTTGTTTCCCTCCTGGATCAGATCGCTTATTTCAAGGCCCCGGTGAATGTAGCGTTTCGCCACGCTGACCACCAGACGCACATTCGCCTCGATGATCGAGCACTTGGCTTCATCGAGCATATCTTCCCAGTAGGTATACTCATCCAGCGCGATTTCGTTTCTTGCGGCAACCATGAGTGAACGGTATTTGAGGAGCAGATCACGCACCTGGTGCGGATTCAGGCGCAGCTGCATGCACAGATCCACGCACTCCTCTTCAAGCCGCGAACCGGGGTTTTCCGCTCCTGGCGGCATACCGGACGCAGCGTTCCTTTTTGTCATCATCTCAAATTCGGCACGCTTGTTCCGTATCGCGGCAATCGCAGCAAGGAATTCCCTCGTACCCTTCACCGCGGCGTCTTCATTAATTGAAAATTCATCCTCCAGCTGCAGCACATCAATGCACTTCATGCTCCCTTCAGAAAGCTTGTGCGCGATGTGATACAGGGTTTCAAGGATCACCTTTTCCCTGAATGCGCGGTTCAGCATCTGATACTTGGCAAACCGCATGAGAATGGCGTGCTGCACCTCTTCGCCGCGATTCATAAGCCGTGCCTTGCCAAGCCCCTTGAGATAGACCCAGGTCGGATCGGAAAAACGGCTCCTTCCCTCCATGGCGGCGTGGCGCACCATTTTTCGGGACCTGATTTGCCCGTCCCTTTCCGGCTTTCCCTGAATGGTTATTTTGTGCTCTTTGAGGATCCCCCGCACCTTTACCTGTTCATCCGCTTCAGGGACCAGCTCCCCTATCTGCTCTTCGGTGACAAATCCCTGCAGCCTGATGTGCTTTCCCAGTTTCCGCAGAACCTTATCTTCAAAGGAATTTTTTTCGTACATTCGCATGCTGCCGCCTGCTTGACCGTGTCCCGAGACCGTTTCTGATAGTGCAATGCCCGAACGTTACAGCTGCCACGCCAGGCATTCCATCGAAATCCGTCTTATATTGTATGATGAAGGGGCCAAGGGAGCAAGGTGGAATCTTCCTGAAATCCAAATGCGTTGCAGTAATACGGGAACGTGCTGGTGCGCAACAACCGGTTTTTGGGATCGCATTAAAACGGCCATTTTCTGTGGTACGAATGGCAATTCTCCATAATGGAAATTTCCAGGTCAACCCAATAAGACTATCACTGGGTATATTGAGATTCCGGATCATGCGAAGGCTCTGCGGTCTTTTCGGGACAACACTTCCGATACGCCGCTCCCGAGTGTTCCCTAAAAGGGAACACCGAGGATGCGGGCCAGAGACTCATATCTCGCAGGAGGTGAATAGCAACGGCATAAACACGCATCACCCTCACCTCCTGATGTATTTTGCTCGCAGAGCTTTTGTATGAAACAATTCAGCTCAACCATAGTCTCCAACCGCCCCATCAGCACTGATTTCTATGAAATCGGGTTTTCCTGGGACAGAGCGGTTGTTTCTCCGCACCCCGGCCAGTTTTTCACGGTGCGGATTTCGGAAACGACCGTGCCCCTGCTCAGGCGGCCGTTCGCCTTCTCAGGATACGCTGCGGATTCTGGCCGCGCCGCAATGATCTACCAGAAACGTGGCCGCGGAACCGAAATAATGGCCGCGAAAAAACCAGGAGATACCCTTGACCTGCTCGGCCCCCTGGGCACAGCCTTTCCCCTGTCGGATAAAGAAGCTTCCGTGCTGCTGGTGGCAGGCGGCATCGGACTGGGCCCGATCATGTTCCTCGCAACGGCACTCACTGCAAACGGCCAAAGCGTACGGTGTATCTTTGGGAGCCGCAACGCCGGTCTTGTCCCTGATCTTGCCCCCTTTCACGCGCATTCCCCTGTCATTTGCACTGACGACGGCAGCGCAGGGTTCAAAGGCACCACTGTCGATTATATCATGTCAATAGAACAGACCGTTACCCGTGCTACGGTTATCTATGCGTGCGGCCCCATGCCCATGCTCAAGGCATGCCATACGCTGGCGCTCAGAAAAAAATGTGCGTGCTTTGTCTCCGTGGAGCAGGTCATGGCGTGCGGCGTTGGCGCCTGTATGGGGTGCGCAGTCAAAACCGCAGCCGGCGGCTATGCTCGGGCCTGTCATGAAGGCCCGGTATTCAACAGCAACGACCTGCAATGGTGACCGATATGGACCTCTCGCTGCGCATCGGCACCCATACCCTTCACAACCCGGTCGGTGTGGCATCAGGCACGTTCGGCTACGGCAGTGAGTACGAGCAGTTCATGGAGCTTTCGCGGCTTGGCGCGATCTATACCAAGGCCGTCACCCTGGAGCCGCGGGAAGGAAACAGCATTCCGCGCATTGTGGAAACCCCTTCGGGCATACTGAACTCCATCGGCCTTGCCAATGTGGGTGTCCAGCAATTTCTCTTTGAAAAACTCCCGGTCCTGGCCGCGCTCCCCTGTGCAATCATCGCCAATGTCGCAGGCTCGACCGAAGACGAATACGCCCAGGTGCTGGAGCTTCTCGAAACCGCGCCACGCCTCTGGGGCTATGAGATCAATGTCTCATGCCCTAACGTATCGCACGGCGGCCTGGCATTCGGCATTGATCCCGGCCAGATCGAGCGGCTTACCAGACGCCTTCGCGCGCTCACGAAAAAACCGCTTATTGTCAAGCTCACGCCCAACGTTACTGACATTACCGTTATCGCAAAAGCGGCCGAAACCGCCGGCGCGGACGCGGTCTCCTGTATCAATACACTCATCGGCATGGCGATCGACACACACACGAAAAAGCCGGTGCTGCCCGCAGGAAGCGGCGGCCTGTCGGGCCCGGCAATCAGGCCAATCGCTGTCGCCATGACGTGGAAGGTATGCCGCGCCGTTGCCATCCCGGTCATCGGCATCGGCGGCATCATGTGCGCCGACGACGCGCTCCAGTTTCTTTTGGCAGGTGCGTCTGCCGTGCAGGTGGGGACCGGAACGTTTGTCGATCCGAGAATACCGGTGCAGGTGCTTGAGGGGATTGAAGCGTATTTGCGAAAAGAAAAAATTGAAAGTTATGCCGCGTTTATCAGACAGACGAACCCAAATCGTCCAAACGCGTAAAATACGGAAGAAGCGTCCGAAAAGAGACTATTCATGCTATCGGCGCCTCTGCAAAACCGTTGTTACTTCTCCTCCTGCTTCACATAGATCCCGTTCAAAGCCCCTTTATACAACCCTATTTTCTCCTTGGCAAGCAGGTACCAGTCCACGCTAAAAAGCGGGATCTCCCTGCGGGACGGGATCCATGCGGTTTCATCGTCCTCATTGTTGAAATACACTGTGGCGAATTTGAGCTTCTCGCTTGGATCGACGAGTACGGTCTTCGGCACCCATCCGATAAAACAGCCCGGCGTTCTGCCGATCAGGGCCGCTTCGTACGAGTGCCGGTCAGACGCAAAGAGGTCGGCCGTGATCCGCACCCGGGTCACGGATGCCAGAAGCCGTTCGGCAATGATTTTTGAAACCGGATCGCCCTTGATATAGTAAATGCTCACCGGTTTGTCCTGGCCGTCGCCCTTTTGTGGTTTGGTTTTTTCCGGCAGGGGCGGACGCAGCGTATCGCTCGCCACCGCGGTGATAAGCGATCCTTCGGCCTTGACAAATTTCTCAAACATTTCGGCGGCAGAAAACGACGCGGCGATTCGGTCGCGCATTGGCACATCCTCAAGCTGCACTGCGATGAAATAGCGGTCGCTCCCCACGAGGGTGCACGTGCCTCCTTTCATGAGATTGCGGCGGGCATACTCAAGATCCGCCGCTTTCCAGAGCAGCATGGCATCGTACCGTCCCAGCGAAAAAGAGAGGATGGGATTCGCGTCGCCGCCGCGGCGGACAAGCGCTTCATTGACAAAAGGACTTGCACCCGCGGCGGTGCGGTTGGCGACCAGCACGTCCTCGTTCTCACGGGTCAGCTTGACCGCGTATGGTCCCAGGCCGAACGGTGCGGGCATCGCGCGCCCGGTACGCAGGCGGTCAAGCGCCAGCGGATCGGTCTTGGAAAGCCTGATGCTGATGGTCGATTTGTCAATGGCCGAGATCCCGCGGATCACCGCTTCCCGGCCGCTCGTGAATTCGTTAATGCCTTGGCAGGCATAAAACAGCGCGCGCGCCTCACCAGGCCGCGCCCTGCAATGCTTGGTCCAGATGCTGACGATGTCGAGCACGGTCAGCTTTTTTCCGGTTCCACTGGTGATCGTGCGGTCAAGCTTTAACGTCAGCACGGTCGGCGACGCCTTTTCCACGCGCAAATATCCCCGGAGGGAATCACCGCCTCTTCTTTCAGAAAAGGGATACGCGTCCAGAAGCATGGTTACCGGATAATCCAGGACCTCCCTCGGGGTGTAAAGGCGCAGCGAACCCCCAAACGGCGGACGCAGGCTGTCTTCCCCCTCTTCTTCCCTGACTTCCTGAAAATGTTTTAGCGAATCAAGCCAGGCGGTGTCGCCCCTTGGCAGCCCGATGGTGCCGCTTGAGCCCCCTGCAGCGGCACGCTGCGGCGCGACCGGCATGATGCGCAGTATGGTCAATACTCCCGCGGAATCGTACCGCTCTGCGAGAAACGAATGCTCCTTGAGAAAACGGTTAAATGAGTAGACAAACCGTTCTCGCTCTGCGTGGTCGGCACATACGATCTCATAGACAAGCGTATCTTCGTACACAATCGTGACCGGCCGGTGCGGCACCTTTTCAACGACCGGTTTTTTCGTTGTGACCGCAGGCGTGCACGCCAGAACAATGCACGCACCCGTAACCATAGGGACCATTCGCAGGATTATTCCTTTTCGTCTCATCGTCGCTCCTGAAGGCGTTGTTTCCCGGGGTGATCGTGATTCATTGACCGGATCTACATGGTGCATGCCACCGCATGCGAAATACGCCTGGTTCCCTGTCCCGATTCAGAAAAATAGTGATTGCCCCAGGCATGCTCAAAGCAGATCAGCGTTCCGACCGCTTTTTTATACTATTTTAGAATAGAATCAGCATGGCAGTGCCCAAACGATCGGGCAAGTCCATGAATCGAATGCAAGGATAATCGGGGACATGAAGAAAAAAATGCGGAAAAAAAGATCCTTTTTAAAGATCCTGCTCATCATCGCGCTCTTTTTCCTGGGGATCATCATTGTTGGAGCATACCCGATATATCTTGTGGCTGAATGTGCCTTTACCCGCTATATCGATGGCTGGGGAGAGCGTCTCGCCGCGCTGGAAAAGCGGGATCTTCTGTCAAAAGAGTTCGGCGCCGGATGGCAGGATGTACTCACGGGCGAGTCAATGGAAAAAGAGGCGCGACGCATTACCGAAAACGGCGGCGCCGACTCCTCGGGGCAGATACAAATCGTCGACGGTATCGCGCTCAAGGACTACCCTTCCCTTTCCATTATCAAGCGGCTGCGCGAAATCAGGGAGTACTCGAACACCATCGAGATCACTGACCGCAACGGCGCTCAGCTGGCAATCATAAAGACCGACCACCGCCGTGCGCGCATACACGAATTCCCCCAGACCCTTATTACCGCTCTCATTGCAGCGGAAGACAAAAACTTCAGGGAAAACAATCACGGTTTTGAGTTCAGCAGTTTTTCCCGTGCAGCATACCGCAGCGTGCTCGGCGCCGTTCTCTCTTTCAGGCAACAGCGTATTCGCGGCACCTCAACCATCACCCAGCAGGTGGCAAAACTGTTTATCTCCAAACTCGACGACGCCGGCCAGCGCCACGTCAGCCGCTCCATTCAACGCAAGCTCCGCGAGCTCAAGCTTGCCTCTGCCATTCGCAAACTGTACGGACCCGACGACATTCTCGAAGTCTATTGCAACCACTGTGTCACGAGCGACTATGGACTGATCGGGTACAAGGACATTGCCGACGGGCTTCTGGGCAAGGAGCTTTCCGACCTGACGGATGCCGAGTGCATCTATCTTGCGCGCATGGTCAAGTGGGGCAGGAACGTTCGCAAAAAAATAACCGCCCAGTGCAGAATCGACATGCCCCGCATGGGCGAAGCGCTGAACTGGAACACACAAAAGCAGCAGCAGGTCTTGCGGGAAATCGACTCGCTCGTCTTCATAAGACCAAAACGGGTCGACGCGGTCTATGGATCGCTTGTGGATCTGGCAAACGAGTTCTGGCTTCTTACGCTCAGGCAGAACGGCTTTTCATCCGACCGCATCAGCTCAATGGACCTGATCAACGCCAATTCGCTCATCCGCAAAAAGGGAAACCTTAAAATAACGCTCACCGTGGACGCCGGACTGCAGAAGGCGCTCGAAACGCTGGTGAATAACCGCGGGTATGGACCGGACACCACGATTTTTCACGAGGTCCCGGTAGCCAAAAAAACCGATGAAGTGAACCGGGATACACCGCCCCTAGATACGGTCCTGGCGCGGCGCGTCCTGCGCACATCCATTGATCTGGGAAAAAAGTCGCCTGTCACGAGCCTGTCGCCGGGCGATACGGTCCTTGTTACCGTGAGGTATAAAAAAACCGGTGGTAACCGCTACCGGCGCACCGAGACATTCTATTTCCGGCAGCCACACCTGGTCACAGGCCAGTACTTTGCGTATGCTGCAATGGATTCCCGCACCGGCGAACTGCTCGCCTACTATTCAAAAGACAAGCTTGGATCACGTCTCTCCTGCCTGCTTAAAAACCGTACTCCGAACGGCTCGTCGACGGCAAAACCCATCTTCAACGCGCTCTGCTTCGACCTCGGCATTTTCAAGCCCTATGATCGCTGGGACGACAACAGAGAGGTTTTCGAGGATGTCGCGTGGAAGCGAAAATTCGAATACCGGCGCGGCAAGCCGGTTGGCGTCATTTTTTCAAAAACCGCGGTTCGGAAAAAAGGATACAAGGTGCACAACCATGACTATATCTTTGAAGGATGCAACTATATATTCGACCTGCTCGCTACCTCCAACAACATTTTCGGCGTTGAGACCGCGTATCGACTCGACCGGGATCTTTTTGACGTGAGCGGCGAAATCGCTGCGGACGCGTTCCCGCTCGTCCAGTTCTGCTACCGTATCGGCTCGTTCCAGCGTATCAAAGACTCCCTTCGCATCAAGCACCTAACCGGCGTCCGTGTCTACAAGGAAATTGTGCGCATTGTCGGGATTGACTGCGATTCAATTGCCGAAGCGGGAAACCGGGCCATGGCATCGGACAGCATGTACTCGGTCGCGCTGGGCACGCTCGAACTCTCGCTTTACGAACAGCTCCACCTGTTCAATATGCTCTACAACAACGATCTTATCGAGCGGCCCGCTTCGCACCCCTCGCTCGTCATCAAATCGATCGTGCTCAACGGCGACACCGTGACCCTGGCCGACACCGTTATGCGCTACCATCCGTTCGCCGATATCAATAACATCCGGCCCACCTGGCTCGGTCTGTACAAACGGCTCGTTTCAAATCCTGCTGACGGACTCCGTGAATACGACATCCCCTGGTCCGGACGGACGGTACTGTCTGCATACGATGATGAAGAAGGTTTTGATCCGGAGGCGTTCGTCCCGGACGGCCCCGTGTCCAACTATGCCAAGAGCGGTACGTCCGACGACGTGATCACGCCGTTCAATGCGAAGCACGGAAGTGAAAAACGCACGAACTATGGATTGTGGAACGCGGTAATCAGGATCGATCTGGGGACACTTTCAGGCGGCACGGACGGTTCCGACCTGCGGGACGTGACCATAGCCTGCATTGGCGAATGCAACCACCACTATACCGGCGCACGCGACGGAAAAACGCTCCATAAATTCGTCAGCGCGGGATTGCTTAAAAAAGCCGGATCAAAATCACCGGGCGGTTTTTATAACAAGTACGAAACGTACCTGCGCTCACTGCCGCCCGACGTTACCGCCTGCGGAGCGGCAGAAGCCTCTTCTCCTGACTTCGGTTCTGTGCTTGATTCCAGGGGAGATTAAAACCCGCGTTCGGGATCAGTAATCAAACGCAAGCGACATGCCCCAGTCAAAGTTCCTGATATAGCAGTCAACCACTGCGGGAAGACCGGGGAGAAGCATCGCGGCGCCAAGGCTTACATTGTTTGCCAAGGCAAGGTCCCTGAAACCGTCGTACACCATTGCCGGCGCATGTTCATATCCCACACGCACAAAAAAATCACGTACGAGATGCGCCTGCACGCCGCAATGGATGGCAAAGGTTTCCTTCATAGACCGGTTGAACAGACCATATACCCTCACATCGAGGGGAATGGCGAGCGAAAGATTGCCGGCCGGATTCCCGATTTTCAGGTTCCATCCGATTGACACGGCAGCATACTTGGCGGCGATCCAGTCGCGGTAGGACGTATAAGACGAATCATAGGTGCCGGAATATTCAATAACCGTAACCGTGTCATCGACGGTTCCCACAGTATCGACGTGTTCCCGAACATGCGGCCGCTGCCTTCCGAATCGAAACGCGATCAGGTTTTTAAACGCTATACCGCAGTCAAGATGGGAGGCTATTTCCGGCTTGAACAGGCCAATATCCAGAAAAATTCGGCTCTCCCTGAACCTGCCGTTTTCCGGCGGCTGATTCCCGCCCGCAATCGAATCCAGGCGCACACGGGTGCCCGACGGTGCAACGTGCGACCGCACCGTATAGAGCGTGTCAAGATCGCAAAATGACCAGCGCCCGTATTCGTACCGCACATGCATCCCCATATCAAACGGACCCCGCGGATGGCCCGTGGTCCAGACGCGCCTGCAGAATGCTGCCCCTGCATCATACTCTTCGAGTCCGAATCCCGACGACATGGCGCGGAAAAAACCTGCGATCGCGTTCCGTTTTTCCGAATACGCATACCCCACCGGCACGATGAATCGGTCAAAAAGCGAGTCGCGCCCGTAGCCGGCATACAGCGACCTGCTGACGCGTGCGCCGCTTGTCCTGCACGAATAGAGAAGCGCTGGATTTACAAATACGCTTGCGGCGTTCCACGCTACGGCAGTGCCGGCGTCTGCCACGCCCTTGCCCGCAGCCGACATAAATCCATTCTGGGGCGTGAGGATTCTGTCCGGATCAGCGGCCTCCGAACAGTACGTGAGAAAGAAGAGCGCTCCCGTGGCAAAGGCCAGTATGCGTTGAGTATGCTGCATGAGGCGACCCGTACGTTGAAATGTACCATCGTGCGGACCCGTTGTCAAAGGTATCAGCCTGACTTCCGGCGCATCGCACCGGGTCAATGCCTCTGCCCTGCACAGGATTTTGATGCAGGCCCCTTTGCCTTCAATCATACGCATGATGCTCCATCCATTGTATATTTTATCATGCTGTTACAAAACAGCCAGGGAGAAGACGGCACAGGGGGAGGGGATGCCTGAAGCATGGCCAATGTTCGCACCATCAACAGCGCCGATTACATAGGCAAAGAGTTCGGTAACGTCACTATCGTCAAAGAGATCGGCCGGGGCGCCATGGGCATTGTGCTCCTCGGATTCCAGAAAAGCCTCAAACGGCAGGTGGCGGTCAAAATCCTTCCAAAGGCGCTGCGGAGCTCCACGTCATCGCTCGACCTGTTCCGTGACGAGGGCGAGACCGTTGCCGTGCTTTCGCATCCGAACATCATTCCGATTTTCGAAATGGGCGAAACCGAAACCTGCTACTTTCAGGTGATGCAGTATGTGGAAGGAGAGAACCTGCGCACTATCATTAAAAGCAGACTCAACCATCCCCTGCCCTCAAAACGGCTCCTGCCCCTGCATCAGACCGCCTCAATCATATGTGATGTTCTTGATGCGCTCGGGTATGCCCATGAGGAGGGCGTGGTACACCAGGACGTGAAACCGTCGAACATTATTATCGACCGCCGCAGATCCCGCCCCTTCATCATGGATTTCGGCATCGCGCGCGTGCTCATCGCCGAATACAAATCCGAAGGCAAGGTCGTGGGATCGCCGCTTTACATGTCGCCGGAGCAGGCCAACGGATACGATACCGACGGCCGCTCCGACATCTACTCCCTCGGCATCATTCTCTTTGAAATGATGATTGGCAACCTGCCGACCGGTCCCGGCACCGCCACCGAGATACTCATGTGTAAACAGAGCGAGCCGGAGCGGTTTTTCGCGAAAACGCCACGCCAGGCTTTGCCCACCATGAACGAACGATTGGAGCAAATTATTTTAAAGGCGACGGCACCGCAGCCGGAGCAGCGCTACCAGGATTGCCGTTCGTTTCTGATCGACCTGGAGCCCTTTGCCGCACGGCCGGGCGTTACCTGATCATCCCGAGAAACACCGAGCCATGACCTCCGCGGAAGACACCACATCGTTTGATAAAAAAACGGCCGAAGGGATCGCCCGCCAGTTCAACAAGGCGTTCGGACACACGCTGATGTACGGCGTCGAGCACCAGATGACCGCGGACAGCATCAAGCCGTTTCACGATGTCCTTGAAAAAGCCTTTGTCAATTACCCGCTCATCACGATTACTATTGAACGGGACTCCATCTATATCGAAGGCGTCAACGTCGACAAGGTGCTCAATCCAAAAAAGGTTGCCGGCCACTTCAAAAAGGTAGGCGTCCAGTCCTTCTCCTTTGAAAAAGGCGTCACGCCCGGCCATATCAAAACCTTTCTCGAGGTCGCAGCAGACACGAACAACAATCCCGATGTGGAGCGTATGAAAAACGAGCTCTCCCGCCGGGGGATCCGGACCATGCGCCTCAACTACATTGTGTATCGTAAAATGACCGCCGAAGATCAGATCGTGGGCAGGGACGCCGTGGTCGCGCCTCCGGGAACGATACCGCTCCCTCTGACAGTGGACAGCGCCGGCGGCGCGCAGGCTTCTGATTCCGTTTCCCTGGACAGAATGCTCGCTGATCCGCGCGCTACCGCAGGCTCGCTTTTCTATGCTTCACCCCACGGCGCTCCACCGCGACCCGGCGTTGTGGCCTCCACCGTGGCCAGGCTCTCAGACCAGGTGCGCCAGGCAGCCTCCTCAGGCGCGTCCGGCTCAAAAAACCTGCTTGAAGCAGTGCTCGTGCTCCGCCAGGAGTGCTTCAGCCACATTCGCGACTTCAGCAAAGCAGGCCTGGTCGAGCAGGACATGGAGCAGGTGGTGAACGAAGTGGAAAAAATGACGCACGATACCGTGATCCACATTCTGCGTGAAGAGTACCGCTCCGGCGAAATCTCGGTGAAAAGGATCGCCCAGATCATACGGCGCATGCTGCCCGACCCCCGCGAGCTGCGCCGCCTCCTGCCCCTGCTCAAGGAAGCGCTCCTCGGTGTCGGAATGCCGTTCGTCAAATACGTGGAACTGGTCAACGAACTGCAGCACGAACTCGAAGGCGACGACACCGTTGCCTCCATCGCGCAGGCAACGCGCGACATGGGGGTGTCGCCCGACGAGGTGATTGACGAGATCAAGAAACACCCCGCCGACGCGGCGCGTCTCATGATACTGTCGGCGGAGCTGCGGCGCAGCGGGGGCGCCGCCGGGGCCGGTTTCGAACAGGTCCTTACCGATTACATCGAACAGGTGAGCCGGGACATGGCGGTCGGCACGACTGATGCGTCCAATCCCGACAGCGCCAAGCTGCTCGGGAGCGTGCTCCAGAAGATCGAATCGAATTTTATCAGCAACTTGAAAAAACAGGGGATCGAACAGTCGGTGCTCACGGCGCTCACCGCGCGGCTGACCGAACGGCTTCCCTATGTGCTCGATATGACCAAGACCGAGTGGCTTAAGAAAGCACTCGATACGCAGCCCGGTCTTGACGTGGCAATGCTCGCACGACTCATCGCAAGCACGGTGCAGCAGACGGTTGACATCGACACCCACCGCGACACGCTGTACGCGCTCTGCCAAGATAAAGGGCTGACGCCTGACCAGATCAACGAGGTGCTGCACCAGGCCGCCACCCGCGTCGCTTCCATGGCACAGCAGATGGAACTGCCGCGGGGCGTGCTCTCTTCGAGCGCCATCATGTACTTCCTGGAGCGCGAGTGCAAGCTCAGCATCCGTTACCACAATCCCTTTTCCCTGCTCGTGCTTTCCATTCTCCGCATAAGCGACGGAACTGGCCCGCAGCGGCCGCTTGCCGCCGAAGAGCGTAACGCGTGCACCCGTTCGCTCATCATCGCGCTCAAGGGGATCATGCGCGATATCGACATGATCGGCGTACCGTCGAGCACCACCGAAAGCATCGTGTTCGTGATCCTGCCAATGACCGAAGAGGCGAACACGTACAACCTGGTCCAGCGACTTCGACGCGAGCTGTCTGAACTCAGGTTCGAGTCTGACGCACATCCCGTGCTGCTCACTATCGCGGTCTCGATCACCGGATTCGACGCCAAGACCATGAAGGACAAGACCGCGTTTCTCAAGGCTGCCATGGCCCACCACCGCGCCGCGGAAAAGATCCAGCTCTCCGGCATCAGCGAACAATCATGAGGAGTGCCAGTATAGTGCAATCCGGTCTGAGGGCCGCGACCAAAAGTCCCGCGGTCGCCGTATCGCTCATCGCCCTGACTTCCGCGCTTTTTTTTCTGCCGTTTCTCGGAAACGTCTCGCTGTTTGACTGGGACGAGGCCAACTTTGCCGAAGCCTCGCGCGAAATGATCGAGCGCAACAACTACACCCAGGTGACCATCAACTTTCGCCCGTTTTACCAGAAACCGCCGCTCTTCATATGGCTGCAGGTGCTCTCCATGAAACTTCTCGGTGTGAACGAATTCGCTGCGCGGTTTGTCAATGCCGTGTGCGGCATGGTCACGCTCGCCCTGGTTTTTCTCATCGGCCGCCGTCTCCATGGCGCCCTGTTCGGCCTGTTCTGGGCGCTCGTGTTCTTCGGCTCGTTTCTCCCCCACTTCTTTTTCAGATCAGGCATCATTGACCCGGTATTCAACCTGTTCATCTTCTCCGGTATTGCCTGCGCCGCAGCGACACTCCTGACACAGGCAAAAAAACCGCGGCTTGCGTGGATTGCCTGCGCCGGCCTCTGTATCGGCCTGGCAACGCTTGCCAAAGGTCCGGTCGCGTTCCTCATCATTGTTCTTGTCCTGTTAGCCTCCTGGGCGATACAGGGATTCCACCCCCTGTTCACCATACGTGAACTTTTCGTGTTCTGCTGCGCGACCGGTCTTGCCGCTTCGGTCTTTTTCGGGATCGAAACGCTTGCTCACGGCACCGCGTTCATTAAAAGCTTCATCGCGTACCAGATCAAGCTTTTCTCCACCGGCGATTCGGGCCACGGCAGGCCGTTCTATTTTCATTTTATCGTGCTCCTGTTCGGCTGCTTTCCCGCCTCGTTCTTTGCCGCGATCTCCCTCTTCCGCCGCACCATGGCAACGGAGCAGCAGCGCCAGTTTTCCCTGCTCATGGTCATTCTGTTCTGGACCGTGCTCATTCTCTTTTCAATCGTCAAAACCAAGACCGTGCTCTACTCCTCGCTCACCTATTTTCCCATCACCTATCTTGCCGCCCTGTATCTGCATACGCTCTGTACCGCATCCGGACGCCCGGGCAGAGCACTCATTATATCCCTCGGTCTGTTCGGCGGCCTGATCAGTCTCGTCATAACGCTCTTTCCGGTCCTCATCGTCAACAAACAGTGGATCATCCCGCTCATCCGCGACAAATTCGCGGTCGCCTGCCTGGAGCATCCGGTCCCGTGGACCGGTTTTGAATTCCTGCTCGGCATCTGTTACCTCATCGCACTCGCCGCTACCCTTGCCCTGTTCATCAGAAACCGCCCGCTCCCGGCCACCGTCACGCTCTTCAGTTCCAGCGCGCTCTGCCTGTTCATGTTCATGTATATCTTCGCGCCCAAAATCGAAGCCTACACGCAGGGCGGGCCTATCGCCTTCTACAAAGAGCATTCAGGAAAGGACGAATACGTCCGCGCCCTATTCAAGAGCTACGCCGACCTGTTTTACGGCAACAAGCGGCCCGACGACCACATGGACAGCCATAGTCTCGAGTGGCTCCTTCGCGGACCCATTGACAAACCCGCGTACTTCGTAGCCCGTATCACCCAGTCGAAAAAGTATGACCAGGACACCACGCTTGATCTTGTCAGATTGAAATCAGAGTATGGATTTGTTTTTTATGCAAGAGAAGCAGAAAAGAGAGAAAAAGAGAAATCAATTTTGAAGGAGGATATGTCCCCATAGCCTTCCCAGCAGGGCCGCCCAGAAGCCTTAACTGTCAGGCTTAACGATACTATCTCATTTCCGGCTTTACTGGTTTGGCACACGTCAAACAATACAGACAGGCCAGAGTGCTGTATTCAGATTTGCTTCGATCCTGATTTTGGGGTATATTTGTAAGAAACACAATGAAAAACAGACCTGACTGGTGGTCGTGGGAAATAGAGATTTCTTCGCATATCGAAAAGAGGATGGCCCAGCGGGATTTTAATGAAATCGACCTCCGGACCATGCTTGATTCGGCGAAAAAAAACGAAAATGATATTGAAGATGGCAGATTGTGTCAAAAATCTGATCGCGGAGCAGTGTCTGGCGGCCTGAATAATTTGAAGCGCGCAAAACCCGCTTTTTGCAGGGCATACTGCAGCGAGACGCGCAGCACGCCGAACCCGTACACCACGCTGCGCAGAAAATTGATGGACGATGCCTCGCTGAAATAGCGCGTGGGGCAGGTTACTTCGGCGATCTCATACCCTGCGTAAAAAATCTGCGCCGTCATCTCGTTGTCAAAAACAAAATCATCGGAGTTGGACGCGTAGTTGATTTTTCGAAGCACCTCGGCTGAAAACGCGCGGTATCCGGTGTGATATTCGGAAAGCTTCTGGCCCATGAGCGCGTTCTGCGCAAGCGTCAGAAACCGGTTGGCAATATATTTGTACCGGGGCATACCGCCTTTGATCGCTCCTTTGCCTAGAATCCTGGAGCCGAATACCGCATGATACAGGCCGCTTGCGATCATGTGCGCCATTGCCGGGATAAGCAGCGGCGTGTACTGGTAATCCGGATGCAGCATGATCACGATATCCGCGCCCTGCGAGAGCGCGGCATCGTAGCAGGTTTTCTGGTTGCCGCCGTACCCCCGGTTGCGGTCATGTTTGATAACGGTGGTGAGGCCGATGTTCTTGGCAAGTTCAAAGGTCTTGTCATGGCTCGCGTCATCGACAAGGATCACGGCATCCACGATCGAGCGCGGGATCTCCGCATAGGTCTGTTCCAGTGTGGACTCGGCATTGTAGGCAGGCAGTACGACCACGACCCTTTTATTGTTCAGCATGCGCCCTCCGTAGTGGCAGCGGCAGCCACTTTCGATTGTGCCAGAACCAGATCACGATCATGACCGTCACGCTCCCGACCACTGCGCCGCCTGCAATATCAAGCGGAAAGTGCACGCCCATGTATACCCGCGACCAGGCCACGAGCAGCGCCGGAACAAAGGCAAGGAAAAAAAAACCGCGAAACAGCATTGCCAGAATGGTCGCCGCGGCAAACGCGGTTGCGGTGTGACCGGATGGAAACGAGCGCCGTGTGAGCGGCTTTCCTACCACCTGCACCTCATAAGCCGGTACCGCCCCCGCAGGTTGTGAAAAATATGCCAGCGGCCGCGGCCGGTCAAAAGCCCGTTTCACCTGCGTATTGATGGTGCCCGCCAGGGTTCCCGCAATGGCAGCGCACAGCAGCGCATTGGCAATATGCTTTCGTGGAGCGCACACGGCGATAATGATCCCCACCAGCGGCACCGCGATCCACCCTGATCCGCAAAAGGTTATCACCCCGAAAAAGGCGTCCAGAAACGCGCTGTGCGGGGAATTGATAAGCATGAAAAGAGCGATATCGAGCTGTTCGAGCATAGCATGGACCGCCAATCTCAAGGTGCATAATAGTCAATGAAGTAAAATAATTTACCGGAACGGCACGCCCATAGAATGCCAAAAGATTACCGCGATCGAGGAAATGAATTATTGGTGATCGCCTTCATCTGCGAGCTTGGAAAGTGGTAGCGCTATAATAAAAGAGCTTCCCTTCTTCGGCACGCTCTGCACCGTGACCCGTCCGTTGTGCAGGGAGATGATATGTTTGACGATTGAAAGGCCGAGACCGGTCCCTCCCGCCTTTCTGCTGCGCGCCTTGTCGACCCGGTAAAACCGTTCGAAAATCCGGTCAAGGTGTTCGGCAGGAATGCCGATACCCTGGTCGGAAACACTGATAATTGCCTCGTTGCCCCGCTTTTCGATTAAAAGCTCTATGTTCCTGTCAGGCTCGCTATATTTGATCGCGTTGTCGATCAGGTTGCCCACGGCCTGTTCAAGCATAGCCGGATCGATCGGTGCGCGTATCGAAGGATCCCCCTTTATTTCGACAGCGATATTTTTCGCTGCGGCTTGCGCTGAAAAATCCCGAAGCGTGGAATTGACCACCGGGAATATCGATCCTTCGACCAGACTGATGGACAGAGCCACCTCCTCTCGCTCGATTCGGGCAAGGGTGAGCAGGTCGTCAACCAATGCGCCGAGGCGTCCGACCTGGGCCGCGATGATACCGACAAACCGAGCAGCCTCTTCCCTCGAATCGAGCGCGCCCTGCTGCAATGTCTCAACAAATCCCTTAATGGCCGTGAGCGGCGTTCGCAGTTCGTGGGAAACGTTGGCGACAAACTCCTTGCGCATGGTTTCGAGCGGCCGCAGACGGGTCACATCGCTTGCCACCAGCACCGCTCCGGCGCACCGGTTTTCCGAATCACGGAGCGTGGTGCCGTGGACCTGCAGTACCGTTTCAGACCGCGTCCCGCCGCTTGGCGCGGGAATGGTGATATCCTGTTCCTGCGACTCTCCGCGCGAAAGCACCTGTCCCACGAATCGCTGTACCGCGCTGTTGCGAATGACCTCGCCGAGCAGTTTTCCCGCGACGTGATGGCGGTCAATGGTAAAAAGCGCGGCCGCAGCCGTATTGACCGACAATATCCTCTCGGCCGTATCCACGGCAATCACCCCTTCGTTCATGCTTGAAAGGATCGCCTCATGCTCATTACGCTGTGCAGTGATGGTCCTGATCCGGGTATCAAGCTGCTGTGCCATCTCGTTGAGGGCGCTGGCAAGATGGTTGAGCTCATGAATGCCCGGAACCACGACCTTGGTCGAAAGCTCTCCTTTTGAAAAACGCTCTGCGCCACGCTCAAGCTCCTTTATTGGAAGAATGATGCGGCGTGCAAGCAGATAGCTGAGCAAGAACGCTGCCATAATCATGAGGAGCACGGCGAAAACAATCTTGCTGTAGTAAGCATTAAGCGAAGTTGATACGGAGACCGCCGGAATGGAGGTACGTACCACGCCAAGGAGCGTGTTGCCTTTCTGTATCGGCAACGCCAGATATTTCATCTTTTTTTTAAGTGTGGTACTGTACCGCTCAGACCTGCCGACGCTGCCCTTTAAAGCCTTCATCATCTCTGGCCGGTAAGCATGGTTTTCCATTGATGCTGGGTCATCATCCGAATCGCCGATGACTCTGCCCGTGGGCAGGATTACGGTGATTCGCATGCCCATGTCGCGAGACAATTCTCTACAAAGCGGATTGACCAATGCCGTATCGTTGCGAGAAAATAAAGCAATAACTTCCTTGGCAACGAGATACCCGTTTCTTTTTTCAGCGTCCTCGATATACGTCACGAACGCGTGCTGGTACAATGACGAGGTGTACCACGTGGCGATAAGCAGGGGCAGGACCATGACGGCCAGATGACCGAGGAGCAGCTGCCATGTCAATTTCTTACTCCACATACCGCTACTCTTCCACACATTTATAGCCGACGCCGCGCACGGTCTCGATGTATTCGCCCGCCTTGCCGAGCTTTTTTCTTAAACCGACTATCAGGACATCGACGGAACGGTCGGTGACCGGGTAGTTCTCTCCCCGTACCGCCTCAACGATCTGGTACCGGGTGAATACCCATCCGGGCTGACTGGCCAGAAAATGGAGCACCTTGAATTCCATATTGGTAAGATCGACAGGGCGGCCATACACGGTCACTTCGTGACGGCCGGGAAGGATCGTGATCCCGTGGATTTCGATGGGAGCGTCGGACGGAGCCGCCTCGGTTTTCCGTTTACGTCGTAGGAGGGCCTTGATGCGGGCGATAAGCACCCGTGGGCTGAACGGTTTGACAATATAATCGTCCGCGCCGAGTTCGAGCCCGGAAACGATATCTGATTCCTCTCCCTTGGCCGATACCATCATGACCGGAAGGGATTCGGTCACCGGATTCTTGCGAATGGACCGGCACACCTCAAGGCCGTCGATGCCTGGCAGCATGAGGTCGAGAAGCACGAGATTGAAGGTCTCGGTGCGGAGCTTGCGCACGGCATCCTCCCCTGTGGCAACCCGCGTCACGCGGAATCGCTCCTTGGTCAGGTGATACGCCTCCAGCTCCTGAATGGCTTCGTCGTCTTCAACGACCAATATATGTCCCATGCTCATATATTTCCTCCACGTCAGGATCGTATGCGGCTGCCGCGCATCGTGCAACAGGGACGATGCGTACGGCAGTAATCCTTTTCACGCGCCTGCATCCCGTGTTTGCACCGGATGAACGAACTGCAGGTGCCAGGAATAATATACTCCCGCGGAATACTTCATGCAATGCGCGCTCATGTAGTGCCATCGGACCCTTCGGGTTGACCATGGTGTTTGACATCCCGCGCCTGCGCCTGAAAAATGACGTCTTCGGCGATATTGGTGGAGAGGTCGGCGATCCGTTCGAGGTTCTTGCTCACCCGCAGCAGCTCGAGCGCGACCTCGATGGTGGCAAGATTTTTTTTCGCCATGTTGATGACTTCCCGGGTCATGGCCCGATTGAGCTCATCGACCTGGTCGTCGCGCTCCAGCACTTTCAGCGCCAGTTGCGAATCGGTCTGCACGAAACAGGTTATCGAATCGGTAAGCATCCGCTGCGTGATCGAGGCCATGGTTTCGATATCCTTGCCGTGAACATTTTCCTTTTCTCCGAAACTCTGACTGTTGATCGCGGCCTGGGCGATGTTTACTGCATGGTCGCCGATTCGCTCGAGGTCCTTGTTCATTTTCTGTACGGAAAACAGCAGCCGCAGGTCACTCGCCACCGGAGCCTTGAGCGCAAGGCATTCGAATACCGCTCTGTCGATTTTCATTTCGAGCATGTTGATCTCGCCGTCTTTTTCCACGACCGAATTGGCTTGTTTGGAGTTTAATGTGAGGAAAGCATGGATCGAATCACGAACAGCCTCCTCGACAAGCGTTGCCATGGCAACCGCCAACTTCCGGATGTTTTCGGTCTCTTTTCGTGCCTGCAATACCATTTTCAAACCTCCCCAAAAAGTGCGTTTTCCGGACGGATCACCCAAAACGGCCGGTCACGTAATCCTCGGTCTGTTTCGATGCCGGGGACGTGAACACGGTATTGGTCGAATCGAACTCCACGAGCGTTCCCAAATAAAGGAATCCGGTATAGTCGCTCACGCGCGCGGCCTGCTGCAGATTATGCGTTACCAAAATGACACAGTATTCATTGCGCAGCTCGTCGATGAGTTCATCGATTTTTCCGATAGAAATCGGATCCAGAGCCGAAGCGGGCTCGTCGAGGAGCACGATCTCCGGTTGTACCGCGATGGTACGCGCGATGCACAAACGCTGCTGCTGGCCGCCCGAAAGGCTCAACCCGCTAGTTTGGAGTTTATCCTTAACCTCGTTCCATAGGGCCGCTTTAACGAGCACTTTCTCTACAAGATCGTTCATTTCTCCCCGGGACAGCTTTCGATACATACGGACGGGAAACGCGATGTTTTCGTAAATAGACATGGGGAATGGGGTCGGTCTCTGGAACACCATCCCTATCTTTGCCCGCAACACTGACGCCTGTACTCCCTGGCCAATGATGTTCTGGCCATCGACCATTACCCGGCCCTCTGCACGCTGCCCCGGATAAAGATCGTACATCCTGTTAAATACCCGGAGCAGGGTCGATTTTCCGCATCCCGAAGGTCCGATGAGCGCGGTAACGCGCCGATCGGGAAAATCCATGGTGATGTTATTCAAAGCGGGAACATCGCCATAGAAAAAATTGAGCCCCTGGACGGAAACTTTCGTCCGAACCACGGCGTTTTCAGTCATTTTCCCCTCCGGACGAACACCAGGTAGCGTGCAAGAACATTGAGGCCAAGCACGATAATGGTAATGAGAAGCGCACCTGCCCAGGCGAGTTTCTGCCAATCAGCATAAGGGCTCATGGCGAATTGAAAAATAACGATGGGAAGCGATGCAATCGGTTTATTCATTGAAAACGTTAGAAACTGGTTATTCAGGGAGGTGAACAGCAAGGGAGCGGTCTCGCCACTGATGCGCGCCAGGGCAAGCAGGATCCCGGTGGCGATACCCGGCAGGGCCGCCCGCCATCCAATGCTGACGATCATCCTCCAGTACGGGCATCCAAGCGCGATCGCGGCTTCCCGAAGCGTATTTGGAATAAGCCTCAGCATATCCTCGGTGGTGCGCACGATGACCGGCAGAGCAATGAAGCAGAGCGCCAGGATACCGGCCCAGCCGGAAAAATGTCCGGACGGCACCACCACGATGGCATACACAAAAAGTCCTATAATAATAGAAGGAGCGCTGAGCATAATGTCGTTGCAGAACCTGACCCCCTGGCCGAACCTGGAATCCCGACCGTATTCTGCCAGGTAGGTTCCGGCGAGCACGCCGATCGGCACGGCAATGAAAATGCCGCCGGCCACCATCATAACGCTGCCGACAATGGCGTTTAAAAGCCCTCCTGATGAACCCGGAGCCGGCGTGCTTTTAAGAAACATCGCGGGCGAAAAAGCTTCGATGCCGGCAACGACAAGCTTACCCAAGATGGCCGCGAGTACGCCTATCGAAAGCACCAGCGACAGGAAAAACAAGGAGGTCATGAGCCGGTTCTTGATCCGGCGCCTTGCCAATATACCGGGATCGGGTTTCATGCGACCGCGCTCCGGTTAATGGAATGCAGCAGAATACGCGTTGCCATGAGAACAAAAAAGGTGATTACGAAAAGAATAAGGCCGAGCGCGAGCAGGGATGCTATATACATGTCTCCGAAAGCCTCGGTGAATTCGTTTGCCAGCGCCGCGGAGATCGTGGTTCCGGGAGCGAATATCGATGCCTGTATCCGGTGCGCGTTGCCGATAACAAAAGTCACGGCCATGGTTTCCCCGAGCGCTCTGCCGAGCCCGAGCATGATGGCGCCGATAATGCCATTTCTGGCGTAGGGGATGATAATACGGCGGCACACCTCCCAGACCGAAGCGCCGGTGCCATACGCGGCTTCCCGCAACGACACCGGTACCGAAGCAAACGCCTGCAGGCTTACCGAAGCGATAAAGGGAAGGATCATGATGCTCAGGATGAGTCCGGCCGTCAGGATTCCAATGCCGAAAGGAGGACCTTCAAAGAGCATGCCCAGAAACGGCACGGGGTTTAACAGGTCGATTATTGGCGGCTGGATATGCTTTGCCATGATGGGAACGAGAACGAACAGCCCCCACATGCCGTAGATAATACTTGGAATCGCGGCGAGCAGCTCGATGGTTGTCGTAAGCACGGTACGAAGCCGGAAGGGACAGGTTTCATTCAGAAAAAGGGCGACACCAATGGCAAGGGGCGCTCCGAACAGTATGGCGATTATCGAAGTCAGTATGGTTCCGCTGATCGGGGCCAGAGCACCGAATTTATCGGTTACGGGATTCCAGGAGCTGCTGGTGATGAACGAGAAGCCGAAATTCTGAAACACGGGCAGGCTCCGATACAAAAGAAGCAGAAAAATCGCCACCATGATCGCGATGAGAAGAAATGCCGCACTCCTCGCTATGAAACCAAAAACCGGTTCGAACCAGGTTCCGGATGCGATCCGCACACCCTGATGATAAACAGGCTGGTCCGTAACCGCACCATCAGAACTCTTGCGACTAGCTCCCGATATGCTTTTAGCAAAATTGAGTTGCATTCTTGATTACCTTACAATCGCCTTTTAGGGCCCGATAATCTTATAATCTCTACTTTTATAAAATCGCCTAATAATGTTAGCGGATTATTAGCACTAGGCTAGTATAGCGTTAGCACCGCATTCGGTTCGATACGAATCGGCAGACATTTTAATGTATGAAGTTTCATGGGATTGGGAGAACAGAAACGGCCTTGGGAGAGCTCTCTCCCAAGGCCTTGAGGAGATTTCTTAATAATCGAACTCACAATTGAGATATACCATATCGGTTGCCGTCATACCTTCCGGCTTGGGCATGAAACGCTGATAGTTTGCGGCGATTTTCACCTTTTTCACGGGTGAATACTGCAACCCGGCGATAACGGTCTGCCCGTCCCTGGACGTATTGAAGTCATCCTGAGACATCGCCATATCGAACCGGGCAAAGAGTTCAAGCTGCTTGATGATCGAAACCCCTCCGTAGGCTGATATGCCGCTGACATTGTGGTCCTCAACACCTTTCTGGTTCATCTGAACCGCATACTCGACACCGAGCTTGAACAGGTCCTGGAAGGTGTACCCGACAAACCCTGCAGCCGTGGTTTGCGCATTATCGGTCGTTTCACCCACAGGCATCCAACTACCAAATGCATAAAGCGTCAGATCGCTTATGGGATTGACCTGAAGACCGAGGCCTCCTTTATAGTTGCCGTAATTATCCTGCGGCGCTTTGAACCCTTCGCCGTTAACTACACCGGCGGTAATTATAACCATATCGCTTGGAGCGATCGCCGCCGTCAGACCCATATCGGCACTATGTTCCCACTTCTGCGCGTCCATGAATGACTTATACAAATACCGCTTTCCCCAGAATTTCTCCTGGACCTTGAAGGCAAAGTAGCCAAGCTGGCCCGCCGAGAGCGTCGTATAAGGAATAATACCTTTATAAGAAAGAGAGGCGGTTTTCAGAAAAGCAAAATACCGGGTGTCCGGAGCGGTTGTTACGGTATTCGCACTTGTGTCGAACGTTACGGTTTTTAACGGACTTGCCCGTTCCACATCAAGGAGCGCGTCGGTACTGAAATGCTCGTCGATGGTATACTTGTAGCCCAGATAGACGCGCGTTACTTCCACTTCGGATTTTTTCGTGATTGCGTCATCATCGGTGGCGTTATAGTACCAGTCGGCGTACACCTTTCCATAAAAGCTTCCTTTGCTTTCGTCCGACTGCACAGAACCGGCCGCTCCAAACACCACGCTTGCAATGCCCACTGCAACAATTAAACGAGACTTCATAATCGCTCCTTTGTAGAGTAATTTTTCCTCCTCGCATCACAAGACTCATTTAGAAAGCGATGCTCCTCACAGAATTGCTTTCCAGGATACACTACAACCTTACTTTCCAGGATACACGGATGTGCCTTTGGACGATGTTATACCAGCCCACTTTTCTTTAACGATCTTGACAACACTCTCGGGCATGGGGATATAATCAAGCTCTTCGGCCATTTTTCCGCCTTCGGCATAACACCATTCAAAAAACGCCAGTGCGGCCTTGGCATGGTCCGGTTTATCCTGTTTTTTGTGCATCAAAATAAAACTCGCGCCAGTTATCGGCCAGCTTTCCTTGCCCGGCTGATCGGTCAGAACAAGATAAAAACCAGGTGCGTTCGCCCAGTCTGCATTCCCCGCCGCGGCTTGGAACGTCTTGCTGGTCGGGCTTACAAAGGTTCCTTCACGAGTGGACAGTAGCGTATACGAAAGTTTGTTCTGCAGCGCGTAAGCATATTCCACGTACCCGACGGCTCCCGGGGTCTGCGCCGTGAAATTCGCCACCCCCTCGTTCCCTTTGCCGCCGATACCGGTTGGCCATTCGACCGACGAGTTGTTGCCGACCTTATCCGCCCACTCTTTGCTTATCTTGGTCAGATAATTGGTGAACAGAAACGTCGTACCAGAACCGTCGGAACGGTGCACAACGGCTATAGCCTGTTTGGGAAGATTCAGTCCCTTGTTCAATTCAGCGATTGCGGGATCGTTCCACTTCTTGATCTTGCCAAGATAGATATCTGCCAGCACCGTCCCGGTCAGTTTCATATTTCCCGGACCGATACCTTTGACGTTAATGACAGGCACAACGCCGCCCATAATCATCGGCCATTGCAGTAAGCCTTCGGCTTTCAGTTTGTCCTGCGTTAAAGGTTTGTCCGATGCACCGAAATCCACCGTTTTGGCCGTAATCTGCTTAATTCCCCCGCCTGATCCGATTGATTGGTAGTTCAGCTTCGTGCCGTTCAACGTCTTGTACGCCTCTGCCCATTTGGCGTACACCGGATACGGAAACGTCGCACCCGCCCCGGTTATCTCTTTCACAGAACCGGCCGATACAAGCGAAAGACTGACGAGCGAAACGGCAAGAGCCCTCCAAACCGTACATCGTTTGTTCATAAAACACGTCCTTTCTGTTAGAAGTTTATTTGAACTTTGAACATAATATCGTTTTTTATTGTTAGAATTCGATGAGGAGACAATAAGAAAACCATAAGCCGGGCAGTGCCGTTTCACCGTAACACATCATCTTCCTCATTGTGCTTGATGATCCTTCCGATTGCGGCGAATGTCGCCTCCTCTGCAATATTGGTCGAAAGGTCGGCTATCCGTTCAAGGTTTTTGCTGACCCGTATCAGATCAAGCGCGGCTTCAAAGGCCAGCTCTTTGGCAAAAACCCTTTCCTTTACCTCGTCAATAAGAGACCTGTTCAGCGCATCGACCTCGCTGTCCCTGCCGCATACCTCCTGTGCAAGCCCGGTGTCCTTGCTAAAAAAGCTTTTCAGCGCGTCCTGCAGGAGCCTTTTGCATGCAGCGCCCATTTCCGGAAGGTGGAAATAGTCTGTTTCATTTTTTTCTGCGCTGGCCAGACTGATGGCTGATTCTGCGATGTTCACCGCATGGTCGCCGATACGCTCAAGCACGGCGTTAATTTTTTGAAGTGCGATGAGCTGGCGCAGCACGTCCGCGAGTATCTGACGCAGAGAAGCCCATAGGTGGAATTGTCAATATCGATCTCATAGGAATTGATCGGTTTGTCCGATTCGATCACGTTTCTTGCCAAAAGGATATTGGTTTCAAACAGGGCTTTCAAGGAGTTTTCGACCGCCCGCTGCACCAGTTTTGCCATCATGGAAAGCTGGTCAGTTGAAATGTCGATGCCGATACGCTGTTCGTGTGCGATCATACGAGGCTCCTTTCTTTTATGAAGCAGAAAGATAGCCCTTGATTGCTAGACCATTGTTAGGCAAATGCAAGAAGAATATAAGAAGGGTGGCGCGAGCGGTTTCCGGACCTTTGAAGCAGCGCCTCAACGTTTGAACTCTTGGCCGTCACCCGAAGATGCTTCCGGTTGTTCCAAACTACCGGGAAGATTCGCGACAAATTGACGGATCTCGTCACGAACACGCCGGTAATGATACAGCGCCTCCTCCTCTGTCTTGGCATCCTTGGCGAGACGCGGCGGATCGTCAAATCCGGCGTGGAACCTCTTTGCCGAACCTGGGAATATTGGACATGTTTCATTGGCCGCGTCACATACCGTCACAATCCAATCAAACGAGATGTTCATGACCTCCTTAAAATGTTTTGAGCGGTGCCGTGAAATATCCACCCCTTTTTCGTCCATAACCGTAACGGCCCGCTGGTCAAGCCCATGGGGCTTAATCCCCGCAGAGCAGGCTTCGATATCACCCCCCTTTAAATGCCGGGTCCACCCTTCGGCCATCTGGCTGCGGCATGAATTACCGGTACAGAGAAACAGAATTTTCAATTTCCTTTTCATACGATATACTCCCTTGAACCGTACCTGATCCGGCTTCCTTTAAATATATTTACCCGTGCGGGTCAATCAACAAAAGGAGGCTCGTGTGATGCGTAAAAGAATCAATGCACGGTGGTTGCATCCTGTTCTCCTGTCGTGCGCGCCTTTATTGCTGTGTAATTGTACAAAAAACGGTCAAACCGTTGAGACGGTCCTCATCGACGGTTCCAGCACGGTGTACCCGATCACCATGGCCATTGACAATGAATTCGAAAAAACGGGCAAAAACATTCGTATTTCCCTCGGCATTTCGGGCACGAGCGGCGGGTTTAAGAAGTTCTACGCCGGTGAAATCGACATTGCCAATGCCTCGCGGCCGATAAAAAAAACCGAAGCCGCTCAATGCGCGAAAAACGGCATAGCGTTTATCGAGCTCCCCGTTGCCTTTGACGGACTTGCCGTCGTGGTGCATCCGGAAAACACCTGGTGCAATCACCTTGCCGTTTCCGAGCTCAAACGCCTCTGGACATCAGAAGCCCAAGGCTCGATCATGAAATGGAGCGATACCCGTACACAATGGCCCAAAAAAGAAATCCACCTGTTCGGAGCAGGGTATGAGAGCGGGACCTATGATTACTTCACCGCAGCCATCGTCGGCATCGAACATTCGAGCCGGGAAGATTTTACCAGCAGCGAGGACGACAACCTGCTGGTGCAGGGCATAGCATCCGACCGTTATGCGCTCGGCTTTTTCGGATTAGGGTATTATGAGGGTAACCGTGACATACTGAAGCTGGTCGCTATCGACGATGAAAACGATGCAAACGGGAAGGGTCCGGTCCTGCCGAGCATTCAAACCGTATCCGACGGCACCTATCAACCCCTATCTCGGCCAGTGTTCATCTATGTCAATAAATCGTCGATTGAGAAAAAAAAGGGGGTTCGGGAGTATGTGCATTTTTATCTGACGCATGCGAAAAAATTCGTGCGCGAAGCAGGATACATACCGCTTCCCGCCAGCGCATATTCGATGGCGATCACCCGGGCGACCCAATTGAAGACCGGGTCGGCGTTTGAAGATGGGCTGCAAATCGGCGTGTCAATTGATGATATCCTGAAGTAATGCCCGGACGATGTCCCGCAGAGGGACACAAGCCCGCACAAAACGTCATCCGTACCGGCCCTCGATATACTCCGCAGTTTTGGGATTTTTAGGCACCAGGAACAGGTCCTCTGTTCGCGAGAACTCCAGCACCTCCCCCAGGAGCATGAAAATGCACTCGTCGCTCGCGCGCCGCGCCTGGGCCATGTTGTGCGTGACTATAATGATGGAATAGTTCCCCCGCAGCGTGGACATCAGTTCTTCAATGGCTTTGGTGCCATCAACATCGAGCGCCGAGCACGGCTCGTCCATGAGAATAACGTCCGGCTTGAGCGGGAGCAGGCGTGCGATGCAGAGTTACTGCTGCTGTTCGAGCTGATTCGCGCTACGATACAAAAAGGGAGCTCCGCACTCCGGAACTCCCTAAAACAACGGTGTTTGAATCCCGGTTACTTCCTGCGTTTCTTCTTCTTCGCCGTACCCTCGTTGATGACGCGGTAGGTCTGCGAAACTGAGAGTTTGAACTTCTTTGCTAGCGCCGTTCCGGATTTGCCGCTTTTGTACATCTTGACTATCGCGGCATTCCGTTTGGGATTGTCGGCAATTGAAGAGTCGATCTTGTACTTTTTCCGCAGCTGATGCACTGCCTGGCGGGTAATGCCGTACAACGCCCCGATTTTTGCGTCGGTTTTGTATTTCTTCTGCAGTTTTACCAGCTGGGCCTTGCTGATTCGTGCCATATTCCGTGACTCCTCTCTTTAAGGTTGAAAGTGAACATCCGGGAATTTGTTTTTATTATCCGTTCAACGCACCCACCTTCTTAAAAAATTACCCTGCAGCAATTTGACGCGATAAAAATATATGAGCGAGGTGCGAAACACAAGTTTTTTTCATGTGTCATATATTGATGCCTGATGATACAACAGGAATATAGGTTGCAGTAGAACATGCGGTCAACGATGGAGCGCGGGGTTCATCGCATAGTATTTGCCGATGACGAATGCCGGGGGATTGCCCTGTTCAGGTCGCCTCCTGTCTCCTTAGGCAATCTTTTTGTCTTTCTCTTTCTTGAGAATATAGGCCGGCTGCTGCTTCTTCTGGATGACCTCGCGCGTGATCATGATCTCCCGGACGTCATCGCGCGAGGGCGTTTCGAACATAATCGGCATGAGGATCGACTCGAGCACGGTGCGCAGGCCGCGCGCGCCGGTCTTTTTCCGGAAGGCGCTCCTGACCACTTCGCGGAGCGCATCCCGTGTGAAGGTAAGCCGGATGCCTTCCATGGCAAACAGTTTCTGGTACTGGCGGGTGAGCGCGTTGCGCGGCTCGGTAAGAATATTAAGAAGCGCTTCTTCTTCGAGTTCGTCAAGCGTGATATGCGTCGGCAGGCGTCCTGTCAATTCGGGAATCATGCCGAAGCGTATCACGTCGTCGGGCTCCACCTTGCGCAGCGTCTCGCCGAGGCGGTACCCGCCTTTTCGTCTGAGTTCGGCGTTGAATCCCATGCGGCTCTCGCCGACACGCGCCTCGATAATCTTTTCGAGTCCTTCGAACGAACCACCGCAGATGAAGAGAATGTCGCGGGTGTTCACCTGGATCATGTTCTGTTCCGGATGCTTGCGTCCTCCCTTGGGGGGCACGTTCGCGACGGTACCTTCCAGGATCTTGAGCATGGCCTGCTGGACCCCCTCGCCCGACACGTCTCGGGTGATCGAGGGATTGGCGGACTTGCGGCCGATCTTGTCGAATTCGTCTATGTAAATGATCCCCTTCTCCGCTTTGGCAAGGTCATAGTTGGCGGCCTGGAGAAGCCGCACCAGCATGTTTTCGACATCCTCGCCCACATACCCGGCCTCGGTGAAAATCGTGGCGTCAACAATGGTAATGGGCACCTTGAGCATGCGCGCGAGCGTCTGGGCAATGAGCGTCTTGCCCGTGCCGGTCGGTCCGATCATGAGGATGTTTGATTTTTCGATCTCGACGCCGTCGCTGTCCTGCTGGGAACGGGAAAGAAGGCGCTTGTAATGGTTGTAGGCGGCAACGCACACTCCAGCTTTGGCGTCGTCCTGGCCCACGATATACTGGTCGAGGAACGCCTTCATCTCGCGCGGCGTGGGCAGGGTCTGCAGCGTAAGGTCGCCGGTTGCGGCCACGCTCCCTTCGCGCAGGATCTCATTGCACATATCCACGCACTCGTTGCAGATATGCACCGACGGTCCGGTAATGAGTTTGCCGACCTCGTCAGGGCCTTTTCCGCAGAAGGAGCATTTCACAAGAGGGTACCGCCGTGTGGCCATGCGCTTCAACTCCTCGCCGTCAGGATCTCATCGACGATTCCGTACTTCTTCGCCTCCTCGGCGGTCATGAAAAAGTTCCGGTCCGTGTCCCGGGCGATCACGGGCAGGTCCTGGCCCGTGTGCTTCTGGATGATCTCGTTAAGCGTGTTCTTCACGCGCATGATTTCACGCGCATGGATCGCTATGTCGGCGGCCTGGCCTCCCGCCCCGCCGATGGGCTGGTGGAGCATGATGCGGGAATGGGGAAGCGCATAGCGCTTGCCCTTCGTGCCCGCGGCCAGCAAAATCGCTCCCATGCTCGCGGCCTGGCCGATGCAGATCGTTGACACGTCCGGCTTTATATATTGAATGGTATCATAGATCGCAAGCCCTGACGAGACAATTCCTCCCGGTGAATTGATATAGATGGTAATGTCCTTTTCAGAGTCCTCGTATTCAAGAAAGATGAGCTGTGCCATCACCAGGTCTGCCGTGGTGTCGTCGATGTCTGATCCGAGGAAAATGATGCGCTCCTTGAGAAGCCGGGAATAGATATCGTACGACCGCTCGCCGCGGCCGGTTTGTTCGATTACCATCGGAATAAGAGGCATAGCAGGTCGGCCGGTCCTTTCGGTGAAATGGTAGGGTACCTGTTACCCATCCAGTCGGTTTTCCGCTGCATGGTACAGGGCACGGGCCCAATCACGGTATGTATAAATCTACTTTTCCGCGCTTGCCGGAAGCTCGACAAGAAAATCGAGCGTCTTCTGCTCGCGCAGGTCCTCCCGTATGCGCAACGTGGTGCCGTTCTGCCGCAGGGTCTGTTTCAGAGCGTCAAATGGCTGATTGTACCGCTCCGCCAGCTTCCTGATCTCGGCATCGACCTCCTCCTTCGTTGCCTGGATTTTCTCCTTTGACGCAATATAGTTGATGATCCGGTGCCGCTTGATGGTACGCAACGCCGTTTCCCGGTAGCGGAGACCGACATCGTCCCGCGACGGCGGCGTCTGGCCCGGAGGCAGCTCTTTTTTCACCTGTTCCATAACATAGTCGATGAACATCTCGACACGCGACGGCGGCACCTCAAAGGAATTGTTCTTGATAATAGTATCTATCGCCTTGTTGTACGCCTCGTTTTTCGCCGTTTCCAGTGCTTCGGCTTCGAGATTCTTCCAAATCCGTTCCCGAAGCGCCGCTTCGTCAGCAAAGTCTCCGAGCCGGGTAAGGATCGACGACAGCTCGGGAAGCACCTTCTCCTGAACCGCACGCACGGTGATGGTGAACGTTCCGCTTTTTCCCGCGACCGAAGCGTCTGCGTAATCCCTGGGGAATGCTATTGCGAGGTCGACTGTTTCGCCGGCAGCACGGCCGATGAGCCCCTTGTCAAAATCCTTGATCCGGTGCTCGGCCCCGAGTTCAATCGGATACTCCGGATTTTTTACATCAGTACGCACTTCGCCGTCAATGACCACCTTGTCGTATTCAAGCCGGACATAGTCACCCTTTCTCGACGGCCGCGCAACATCCTTGAACTCGGCAAAGCGCTCCACGAGGCCTTGCACGGCCTCCTCCACGTCACTGTCTTTTATTTTTTTTGGCGACACCTTGATCTTGAGCCGATGATACCCTTTCAGTTCGATGTCGGGATCCACTTCTGCTTCAATGGAAAACGACAGCGGCTGGCCCGGATCGGATTTTACATTGTTCACCACACCCGTGGAAACTGGCATGATGTTTCTTTCGGTGCATGCCTCCTTGAACGATTTCTTAATCAGGTCTTCGATTGCATCCGCCCGTATCGCTTCACCGAACCGTTGTCTGATAAGTGGAAACGGCACTTTCCCCGGCCTGAACCCGGGAAGGGAAAGCTCCTTTTTAAGGGAATGCAGCTTTTCTTCGTATGACTTTTCAACCTCCTCGTGCGGGATCTCGATCTCAAACAGCCGCTTCCACGATTCAGGCTCGGATACCGTTGCTTTCACCCCGGAAAATCCTCTCTACGTTGTTGGAACACACTTCTCCCACGGCCCAGATGGTCTTCTGTGCGAGGAGGGGGACTCGAACCCCCACAGGTCTCCCTACCAGATCCTAAATCTGGCGCGTCTGCCAACTCCGCCATCCTCGCAAAAACAGCCCTGATGCAGCCGATCAATAATAGCCGTTTAGAAAATAAGTGATTCGGGAAGGGATTTCAATACCGCCTCCTCTATGAAAAGCATGCAAAGGGACTGCTTTTCTGTATCCGGTTGCATTTATGCCTTTTGCTCTCAAGGTCATGCATTGTATTTTCAGACAGTATCATGCTTCATCCGATCGCCAAAAAAACAATCCTCCATACCCTGCTCACGCTGAAATTCCTTCTTATCACGATCAAATGGCTGTTTATTGCCTATGCGGTCGCCTTTTCGATCGTTCTGACCGTCTCGCTGTATCTGGGATACCAGTATGTCATGGTACCGGTGCGGCAGGTGCAGAAGCTCCAGAACAATAATCCCAAAGAGTCACTGTACATGGCGCGCTGCCGCGCCATACTGACAAAAGGCGATACCTTGCGCCATTTTTTTGTGCCACTCGATTCGATCTCGGAAAACCTTCAGAATGCCGTGCTTGCGGCAGAAGACGACGGGTTTTTCACTCATCCGGGATTTGATATCGGCGCCATCCTTGCCGCAATAGAATACAACCGGGTCAATGAGGAGCTGAAGCGCGGGGCAAGCACCCTGACGCAGCAGCTGGCGAAAAATCTCTTCCTCTCGTCTGAAAAAAGCTTTGAGCGCAAACTCAAAGAGCTTCTCTATACCATCCTCATGGAAAAATACCTTGGCAAGAAACGGATCCTTGAACTCTACCTCAATTATGCGCAATGGGGCAAAACCCTGTTCGGGTGCGAAGCTGCCTCACAGTACTATTACAGGAAGCCATGCAAAAGCCTGACACGAAGGGAGGCGGCCCGGCTTGCAGCAGTGCTTGCCATGCCCAACAAGGTCTCTCCGCTCAACGAGGCATCGACCTACATCCCGAAACGGATTGCGGTGATAGCCTACAACCTTCTTCTCCACCATAAAATTGACGACTCCGGATATATAGAACTGACCGGAAATCCGCCACCACAGAGAGATTCGGCTGATTCCGTTCGCCTGAACACACCAGGTACGGCCAAGGATTCCTTACAAAAGACCGCTGTTCCAGATTCTGCTGCTGTAAAAGCGAAAAAAGCGGAAGCCACAAAGAAACCTGCTTTAAAAGACACCACGACCTCAAAATCTGATAGACCCGCAATCAAGTCAAACGATGTTACCGCGCCGCAGAAAAAAAGCACCCCCATAGCGGCTCCTGATTGACGTCACCTTTGTACCAGCCATTTCTGCGGATTCAGAGACCCGGTTCCCTTCCTGATCTCAAAATGCATCAGCCCGTCCGCCCCGCAGCGGCCAACAATGGTGCCTTCAGTGATAGTACTGTTTGACGCCACCGAAAGGGACTCAAGCCTCGCATAGATGGTCAGGTATCCGTGGCCGTGATCAACGATCACGATTCTGCCCAATCCGCGCATGGACCCGGTATAGATCACGGTGCCGCTTGCAACAGCATGTATCGCCGCACGAGACCGTCCCTTGATATCGATACCGTTGTTCATGGTAACGGTCCGGTACAGAGGATGCACGATTTTGCCGAATCTCGCCGTGATCGTTCCTTGAAACGGCCAAGACAGGCGTCCCTTTTGCCGCGCAAAAGCAGAGGAACCGATATACACCGGTTCCCCCTTCACGCCCTTCTTTTTTGCCTGAAGCGCGCGGATAATGTCGTTGAGCTCACGCTGCACAGCTTCGAGGTCGGCAATCATGGCCTGGTTGGCCCTTTTTTCATTGCGGACCTTCCTGAGCAGTTTCTTTCGCGATGCCTCCTCCTTCACGAGCATCCGCTGTTCCCGTTTCTCGGCACGCAGCATTGTCGCCAGCCGCGCGCGCTCTTCTTCGAAGACTTGTTTCTTTTCGTCAATCATTCGCCTGTCATGGTCGATTTTCGAAACGAGGTCCCGGTCATACCGGTGTACGCCCTCAAGATACCTGATCCGGTTGACGACATCGAGCGGACTCCGTGCCATGAAAAAAGCCATGAGTGGTGACGGCGTACCGGTCATATAGGCGGCGCGCAGGCGGCGTTTCATGATCGCCTGCCGGTCCGAAAGCTGCACCATGGCCGTATCAAGCGAATCGGTAAGCCGGGCAATCGTTGTTTCCGCGGTATCGATACGCCGCCCGAGCAGCCGGAGGTAGCCCCGTGATGCATTGATGTTTTTTTCCAGATTTTCAAGGCGGGCGAGATAGTTGCCCTCTTTTTTGAAAAGCCGCTGCAGCGTCTTTCTTCTTTGGTCAATCTCTTTTTTTATCAACGCGAGCTTGTCTGCCTTTTTTTGTATTTCATGATCATAGCCCCCACCCTCGTCGGCAGTGACGGATAACGGTGTCACGAGGGTCAGCGCAACCAGTATTACCGCGCCATGAATTTTCGCACCGCGAAAAAACTTCCGATCCAACCGAACAGCACTCCTAGCAAGGGGAAAAGGAGCGGCAACAGGGAAGGCCCCCACACGAACTGCATCTGCCGGAGGGTAGGCTCAACCATGAAGACCGTCTTGATTCCGTAAAACAGCGCAACGCCGATCACACCGCCGATGAGGCCCTGCAGCATGCCTTCAATGATGAACGGCATGGATATGAAAAAAGGGGTGGCGCCGACCAGCGCCATGGTGCGGACGAGGTCGCTGCGGGCATATATCGTCAGCTTGATAGTATTCGAAATGGTGATATGCAGCGTTGTCACCATGGCAACGGCAAGGGCAATAACCGCGTACACGAACCAACGCTGTACCCGCTCGAGAAAATCGATCCATTCGCGCGCATACCGTACCCCCTCAACACCCGGCAGGGCCGCGAGGCGTTCCTTGAGACGAGCCGCGGCGTTGCTTGACTGATGCGCTTTGGCGAGGGTGATCTCGAGCGACGCCGGAAGGGGGTTTTCATCAACCGCATCAAGCATATCGCTCCCGTAAAGGGCAACGAATCGCCGGCGCGCCGCTTCCTTGTCGACATAGCGTATTGTCCTGACTTCCGGCAGCGAGCGGAGCGTTGCGGCAAGTTCATCGACCGTTCCGGGGTCGGATGCGGCCGTCTCCGTGCAATAAACGACAAAATCGGCCCGTTCGATCGCACCGCGCAGGTGGGTCCATACGTTGATCATGACAACCGTTACCACACAGGCGATAAGCAGCACGACCGCGATCGTGATGATCGAAACGACAGTCATGAGTTTGGCCTGAAACAGGCCGCGGCCGCCCTCGCTGATCAGATACCTGAGGCCTGCCATTGCCGATCGCTCACTGGACCCGGACAAATCCGTTAGGCGTGATTTTAAGAATGACCGCTTCGGTATTAACACGCCGCTCCGGATCAAAGGAGATGACTCCCGATGTCCCTTGGTATTTCTGGGTTTTTAACAGGGTTTCCGCGATGCGTGAAGCCTTGGAGGAGCCGCTGCCTTCGAGCGCCATGGCTGCAAGGCTCCCTGCGTCGTATCCCATAGCTGCAATCCGGTCCGGCTCTTCCCGGTACGCGGAGATAAACTCCTTCCTGAAGGCAGGCCATTTCTTCCACGACGTATCGGGTTCGAACGACGTGGAAATAATGGCATTATGGACATAATGCTTGCCCACGGTGAGCGTTTTTTGTGTATACCATCCGCTAGTGCCGATGAGCTGGGACCTGATCCGGTTGAAAGCCACCTGGGGCGCCAGCATGACGACATCATCGGACTCCCCGGGCATGAAAAGAGCCCCGATCGAGACGGTGGAGTCATACCAGGCTATACTGTCGCGATACGAGAGTTTTGTTTTCGGCTTCCTGTTGTTCAGGCCCCGTATCGTATTGAGCCTTCGGAGAATGAGTTTTTTCCGCAAACCGGAAAAGTGTGCGGTAAAGTCGTTGGCGCCTTCCTCGTAATACTGCTCGTCGAAAATGGTGCCGCCATCCTTTTCCACCTCCTCACGGAACAGCTCTGCCATGGCCATGCCGTAAGTTGATTGCTGTGCCAGGATTGCGAATTCTTTGATATTCAGATTGTCCAGAGCATAACGCGCCGCCTTCCGTGAAAGCACGCCAAGCGTAATATTCATCTGGAACACGGTGGGAGCGAGCGCCGCGATACCCTCGTCGGTTGCGGTCGGGGTGAGCACGACCACCTCTTCGCGGCGGGCCATGGCGGCCGCGACGGTGGCGGTCGGGGACAGCAGGGGACCGATGATAAACGAGACTCGGTCATTGTCCAGAAGATGCGCGGTCTTGAGCGCAGCATCGATGAGCCGCCCCTTGGTATCGTAGGCGATCAGGGCAAGCTGTTGCTGGTTTTTCTTATTATACGTGTCAATGGCGAGCTGCACGCCCTGTGATACCCGCCTGCCGACCTCGCCATCCTCTCCGGAAAGAGGTGCGAGGAGTCCGATCTTTGTTCCTTTCTGCGCCGCGTCCCGTTCTGTTGGTTCGTCAACCTCCGCCGCAACCTGGAACCGGGTGCCGGGAAATTTATTCCTGAAATGCCTGACCTGCCGTTTCAGGGGACCGGTCTTCCCGGCGGCAATCAGTTTTTCTATATGGTAATAACAGGCGATCTCCTTGACACGGGGATGGTTGTGCCGGTCACGGCAGGCATCGTTCAGGTCGTCCTCCGAAAGAACATGCCGGCACATTGCCTCGCACGCCTGAATGATGAGCGTATCGAGATCTTCCGACACGCCATTTTCGAGTGCCTTTGAAAATGAATTGAATGCGTCGCCATGCTTGTCCCGTTTCGCCAGCGCATATCCGTTCAGGTAATAGACCCTCGGCATATACGCGGAGGAGCGGTATTTCCGCCGATACAAACCGTACAGCCGGTTTACCGACTCATAATCCGCGGTGCGCAGAAACGCTTCCATGATGAGCGGCACCAGGTATTCGGCGCCGGGATCTTTGCCATTCTTTTTGAGGAACGACCGGATCGCTTTGATGGTTGACGCGTAATCCCCTGCCGTGTAGGACGCGATCGCCTTTTGAAAAACATCCCGTGCCGTTTCCTCATTCTGGGGATACGCCCCTGCCATCACGCCGGCCAGCAAGACCGCGACCACGAAACGGATCATGTCAGCTACTCCAGATGAAAGGTGCCAAATTCAAGCGTATCGAGCGAAGCAACACGGCTGCGCAGCTTTTCTCCATCATCAACGCGGCCGTTTCCGGTACTCCGCCGCATGATCTCCTCCTGCACGTACATCGGGCTTTTGCAGCGAAGTGCGAGCGCGATCGCATCACACGGTCTGCAGATAATAAAGCGCGTTTTCTCTCTCGAGACGATTTCTAGTCGTGCCTCAAGGCTCTCGCTTGCGCTGTGCTGGAACACCACCCGTGCCAACGATGCGTCGAATTGTTCCAAGATACTCTTTGCCACGTCGATGGTAAGAGGTTTTTCCGCCTTGACTTTGAGCGTTTCGAGCGCTATGGCGCCCGCTTCGAGCGGACCCAAGGGAACAGGCAGGATACGAGCGCCGGAGCATTCCCGCAGGAACGCAAGCGGCGTGTTTTTTTCAGGATCGACCGCGAATGCGGCGAATTCCACTTTTACGAGCATAGAAGTTTCATTCCCGGAACCATGACCGAATAAAAATAGTATGTGCAGATCAAAAAGAGAGCGCCCGCGCATAATAGCAGCGATACAACACGCGTCCCCTCACCGCGTCCTGTCCTCTCGCAGAAAACACGCGATTCTCTCGTCGGGTTCCTGCCGGAATACCTTAGAAAAAAAAGTAGCTGACCGCACGAGACGTACAAGTGTTGGTGCGGTCGCAGAAACGAGGTTATTTCCCTTTTTTTAACGGTTTGCGCACAACCTTGCCCGTGGCCGTTTTGGATTTCTCGGCAGGAGATGCAGACGGTGCCGCCATGGCCGGCGCAGCAGAAGCTTTTTTCTCACTCTTTTTTTCCGCCGCAATTTCGGCGGCAATCTCTTTTTCCGCCTGGACCCAGTCTTCCATATGGTATCCATGCGCCCCGTTTCTCTTGAGAAAAAGCTGGTAGGCGCGACGTTCGATCCTCTCCTTGATTGATTCCATTGTTTCCTCCTTTTAGTGGGCTGATGAAGACGGTGGCAGTATCCTGTAATCGTTTGCCTGACAGAATAACCCTCAATCAACGATGCGAAGGTGAAGTATACATTATTGAATGGCAAGAGAGCAAATGGGTAAAAACGGATGCAAAAGCGTTTTCTTCCTTTCAGAAGCTGTTCATGACCTTGTCGAGATTTTCAGTCTCCCCTATGACCACTAGGATATCGTTCGGTTCTAGAATGGTGTCCGCGCCGGGAATGTTGCTAATAACCCGTTCCACTGTTTCCACACCGCTTTTCCCTTCGATCTCGACCATGCGATGGATCGCTACCACGTTGACGCCGAACCGGGCACGCAAATTGAGCCCGCCCAAGGTTTTGCCGGCAAGTCCTTCAGAAACGTTGATTTTGACGGCTGCGGTGGTCTCGCTTATATAGCTAATATCGAGCAGGCTTTTATGAATCAGGCTGTAGGAGAGTTTCTCCGCGGCCTCAACTCCGGGGGTGATGATCTGGTCAATCCCCACGGCCTTGAGAATCTTGATATGGAGCGGATCAGAGGCCCGGGAAATTACCTTCTTTATCCCCTTATGCTTGAGCAGGACCGAGGTCATGAGATTCGCCTCGAAATTTTCTCCGATGCACACGATCGCCACGTCCACGTCCTTGAGTCCAAGCGAATCAAGCGCGTCTTCATCGGTGCTGTCCAGACAGACCGCGTAGGTGACCGTCTCGCTGATCTCGTCGATGTACTCCATGTTTTTATCGATGACAATCACTTCGACGCCTTTCTGGATCAGGTTTTCGGCAAGCGCCCTGCCGAAAACGCCCAGCCCGACAATCAAGAATTTATCCATCCGTGTTCCTCCCTTTCAATTGCCTGCCTGCCAAGCCGGCCTTGGCGCAGGCAGGCGGATTCGGGTTTGCGGATTGCGGAATCATAAAAATGACATTGGATTTCATATCAATCCGAAATCCGCATTCCGCAATCTGCATTTCATTTATCCTATCATAATACTTTCCGTCGGATACTCGATACGGTTGGTCCCCTGCTCGCTCTGGGCGGTAATGGCAAAAGCAAGCGTTATGGTGCCGATACGGCCGACAAACATGGTCACAACCACGATGCATTTTCCTGCAAACGACAGGTCAGGGCTCAGACCGCAAGAGAGGCCTACCGTGGCAAATGCCGAGGTGGCTTCAAAAAAGATATTGATAAATGGCGCATTTTCCGTCAGCGTGAGCAGAAACGTGACCAGCGCAAGAGCAGAGATCGCGAAGGTAAACACGACCAGCGCTCTGTTCAGGACAAGGAAGGGAATCGTACGGCGAAAAAGAATAATACGGTTCTGCCCGCTTATGACCGTGACAACACTTCTCAACAGCACGGCAAGCGTGGTGGTCTTGATACCGCCGCCCGTTGATCCCGGGGAACCGCCGATAATCATGAGAAACATGAACACCAGCAGCGTCGGCACGCCGAAATGGAAAAAATCGACGGAACTGAATCCGGAAGTCCGGGTGGCGATTGACATGAACAGCGCATTTTTTAAGTCGATCTCATCATTAAACACACCATCAAGCAGATAAAAGGCGACCGCACCAAATAGAATCAGGAACAACGAAATAATAAGCACTACACGGGTCTGAATCTTCAAATGATAGGGACGTTTCTGCCTTTTAAAAAATGCGAGCAGCATATCGCCCAGGTCCTTCATCACCATGAAACCGATACCGCCGAGCACAATCACGAGGGAAAGCGACATAAGCACGCCGGTATTGTCTGAAAAGGAGCATATGCTGTCGGAAAACGTGGAAAATCCCGCATTGCAGAACCCGCTTATTGCATGGAACACCGAGGTATACACAAGCTTACCAAGAGGCCAGCCCTCACCTGACCAGGACAGCATGAGCAGCAGGGCGCCAACCGCCTCGATGCCGAAGGTTACCACAACAATCGTACGCAGGGTCGTGACGATGAGTCCGAATTTTTCAACGCTGAGCATCTCCTGCAGCACGACCCGTTCGCGCACGCCGATGCCTTTTCCGAAAAAAATCACCAGGAAACTCGACAAGGTCATTATACCGAGCCCGCCGATTTGAATAAGGCACAGGATGATCAACTGCCCAAACCGGGTGAAATAGGTGGCGGTGTCGACAACGGTCAGGCCGGTGACGCAGGTGGCGCTGGCAGCCGTAAACAGTGCGTTGATATAGGAAATGGGCTGATCCGGGTGCGTCGCTCGAGGAAGCATGAGCAGCAGGCTTCCGCACAGGATGACGATAAAAAAGCTCAACATGAGCAGCTGGGACGGGTGAAATTTGTACCGTACGAACTGGGGATTGTAGCGGATCGCGCCGGCAATGAGCGTCATAAGAATAATGAACTGTGCAAGACCGATGTAAATTTCGGTGATTTCGGTAACGCCGATATCAAGAAACACCAGCCGCACGATACTGAACCCAAGCAGCCTGATCATCATAAGGAGTTCGGACAGTATCAGCAGGGCGAGAAGCGATTCAAACCAGTGCCGTTTGAGATACAGGGATTTTGAACGCGCGCAAGCCATTTTGATGATAAACTGGACCAGATAGTATTGGATAATGAAAAAGTCAATGCGGTAAAAGAGCTGCTCCAGTCCGGGCTTCAAATAGAATCCCTTCTGGATGATCAGGCTGATCACGGCAATAAGCGCTACGCCGATCAAAATGATATTGAGAACCCCGATAAAACGCAGTGCGCCAGGGGAGTACTCTTCTGATCCCAGAACACGAATTCGTCGTGTGGCCATGGGGCTAGTACGGCACGCTGTTGAAACAGGTGAAGTTCATGGGTTGTACGCCGATAATCGGGGCAGCATTGCGCTGCAAGGGGGCTTGCGTTTTACCTGCCATTGGTACCACCACCGTTTCGGCGGTAGGAATATATATTACTGCGGCAGATGCATGCAGGGCACGGTTTGCACGAAGAGAAAACCGTGCGGTTAATCGGTTAACTCGACTCGACAACCCATTCCCCGCAGAACAGCGTCATTGCCGGGCGCGTCATTTCAAATAGCGCTCGCTTAATGATTCGAAATAGTCACGCAGCGCTTTACGGTAGGTTTCCGGAAAATTCCCCTGAAACGCCTTTCTCCGCAGCAGATGAAAAGCGTCGACATCCTTGAATGCCGTACCGCGCTCAGGTATGCCGATCTCTTCGAAAGTCTCTTTTGCGGTCCGCGATTTCCACTCCTCCTTGCCTTCTCCCTGCCGGTGCAATGAAAGGGTGGTCTCAAGCATGCGTGCAAGAAAACGGTCCTGGCGAGACGACACCTCGGCTGACGGCCGTGTGAGCATTGACGCAAGACGGCGCGCCTCCTCTTCAAGATGTGCCACCTTGCTCTGCATTGCTTCTCCGGCCTCTTCGCCGTACTTTCCGGCAAGCTCCTTAAGCCCGTCAGCAATCGCCTGCTGGGCACGCTGCGCTTCTTTGCGCGCCTGCTCCACTGCCTGTGCTTCTCCGGTTCCTGAAGAGGTGGCCATACGCTGACCGCCCCCCAGCATTGAACGAAGCAGATCCGCAGTCACCGCATTGATCGCCGCCTGCCGGCCGGAAAGCTTGCGCAGACCGGGCATCATGCAGGCCCCTCCTGATCCCTGCGACGCAGATCCGCCCTCCATGTCAGACAGGGCAGCGAGGAGGCTTTTTGCAAGGTTCCGCAGCGAGGCGCCGCTTGACGACATGGCCATACTCCCGTCACCTGACGAAAGCGATTCAATGACCCGATCCGACGCCCTAAGCGCGTCCTTATACCCCCGGCCGATCGAGAGCATGCTCTTGGGCGGTACCATGGAAAGTTCGTCCGCGCGTTTCATGCTTTTTTTCAGCGCATCCCTGAGCGCCTGCTGCCCGAGAGCCGCCGGTGCGCGGTCATCAGACGATATCGGACGCTCCTGCAGCTCCTTCTGCCACTCGGCAAGCGCAAGCGCATCGCGCGAAAGCGCGAGCAGTGCGCTGCGCTCCTGCTCCATCCGCGCCGCAAGGTTGAAGTTCATCATCCGCATCAGCTCCTGTGACAGCGAGAGCAGGGAGCCGCTCATCTGGCGCATACTCTCGCGGGAAGGCAGCTGCCGTGCAGCAAGGGCCGATTGCATGGCCTGCTGCAGCGAATCGAACAGGCCATGGGTTCCGGCCGAATCGAAAAGACCGTCAGGCTGACCCGCATCCCGGGCCGTTTTTTCAACATCCCGGGACAGTGTTTCGATCCGGTCGAGAAGCTCTTTCTGACGTTGCGCCATCATATCCCGGGAATGGTCGCTTTGCGACAGTGCCGCCTGCTCCTTTGAAAGCTGTTCCGCCCGCATGGCCAGTTCGGCAAGCTCCTGGTCACGCTTGAGCATATCGAGGAACGTGAGCACATTATCGAGCTGTTCCTCGAGTCGCGGCAGCAGGGACCGTGTCTTTTCGAGCGCGGCACGCATCTCCCGCCATGATATCGGCTTGTCACTGTCATCCATTGTAAACAGGAGACTGTCACCGTACGCGGCGGTCAGCTCTTCCACCGCCTTCCGCACCTCCTCGTACTTCTGCGCGACCTCTTCGCCGATCGTCCCTTCCTGCTTGAGCTGTTCAATGTTCTCCTCGAGCTTCCGTACCGCCAGCTCCATTGAATCGGCCTGCTGTTCAAGCTCACTAGCGAGATCCTTGACAATCTGCTTCTGCTCCCAGCTCAGCTCGTTGTTCTTGGTTGCGGACGCAATAACCTTTTCAAGTTCCCTGCCGATCTCTCCCTGCCGGTCGTGCACGGCCCCAAGGGTCTTCCTGGTCTGATCCCGGTTGCCGGCCAGCCGCTCATGCGCCTCTTCAAACGAAGGGATCCTGAACCAGAAAGTATCTGATATGGCATACTGAGGCCTGCCATACGGTTTGGTGTCCCGCGCCCGCGCCCAGTAAAAAACAGTATCGCCGCGGTAGAGGGAAAGCTCTGCGACATGCCATATCAGGGAACTGCGCATGACCGGAGGCGCTCCCGGGATCGTCAGATCCCGGGAGCCGGTCTCCCGATTTCGCTGGCCACCCAGTCGGAAGCCGAGTTCCATGGAGCGGATCCCGATATCATCCACTCCTTCGACCCAAAGCGTCTCCACCTGCTCAGGCGCAAGGATCTTGTCGAACCCCGGCTTGACAATATGTACAAGCGGGGGCTCGTCCGGAATCACGTTCACCTGGAAAACAGGCAGGGCAGCGTTTTTCTGTCCAAGCGTATCGCGAAGGCCGAAGGTATACCTGCAGGAGCCGTCAACGCGGAACTCGCTTTCGGCTCCGGCCGGCGTCACGGTCATCGGCAGGGAATCAGCGCCGCGCAAGAGCCATGCCCTGGACAGGCGCGGTGCGACAATGGCGATCCTCGCCTTTGAACCGATATACGCATCGAAATTGCCCTGGCCTTCGGCAAGTATTCGCGGCCGTTTTCCGGTATACGCCGGCGGATGCACCTGGATTGAGAGACCATACAGTCGCGGCGGAGGTACGACATGAATGGTTTCCGCAGGAAGCGAGACGGCCTGGGGAATAAACCGGTAGACAAACGATCGCGATACACTGTCCACACGATAGGCGAAGTCTCCATTCCCATCAGGACGGAGCAGGTGCCGGGACAGCCGCTCCCCGTCCGTCGAATAGAGGGCGAGACGGCATGATGGATATCTGGCCCCGGAAACGTCCAGACCCAGCGTAACAGCCCTGTTCGCAGGTACGGTTACGGTTCCCGGAGACACCACGACGTCAGCTCCGGAAAGCGATGAAAACGGGAGGCCAACGTAGTCGAACAACCGCGGCGCAGGCAGCGGATTGAACATGCACCAAAGGAACAGGAGAACGGTTGCGATGACCAGCCCTCTTGTGCTGCCGACCGGTGCGGGCGAACGCGGCAGCGAAGGAAGCCGGGCGGCAGCATGCGCGCACGCCTGATCGGTAAAGACATTTTCCCGTGTGGCAGGATCAGATTTGAGTTCAAGGGCCAGCGCAAGCAGCGGGTTATGCCCGCTTCCCTGCGATTCAATCAGACGAGCAGTGTCAATGAATCCGGGCGTACGAAAGATCAGGAGGGCGATCGCATACCCTGCTGCAAAGAGCAGCGCCCCTAACCCGGCGGCATCGAGAACAACCGGCAGCAATGTCCAGGGAAACAGGGAAAAGAGCGGTTGCAGCAGCGCCGCACAAAGGAGCAGCGCAAACACGCATTTAAGGACGGTACGGGCAATTCGCCGCAGCACGAGCGCGCGCCGGAACGCAGCGACATGACGGATCAGGGTTCCGCTGTCGGTTCCTGCCGGATCCATACGCGCATCGCTCCTTACTGCTTGAAAAACCAGGTGACGAGATTGATTCCCATCTGCAGCGACACCTCGTGGATCGCATCACCGTCATTATGCACGTCAAGATCCTCCATGCCGTCGGTGATGTCGGAACTGTACGAATAGAACACCACCAGCCTGTTCTCGAAATAGACGCCCAGTCCCTGAGCCCGCTCCTTGTCGTGTTCGTGCACCTTTGGAAGCCCTGCCAGCTTGTACGTCGCATGGTAAATCGGGTGGCTGGCCGGCAGTTCCGTTAATGTGTTCTCCGGAAACAGCGCCGCGATCTCTGCGCGCAGCGTCCGATCCATGCCGTAGCTGTCGTCGGCCCACAGAAACCCGCCGCCGATAAGGTAGGATCGCAGCCGGACCCGCTCCCGGGCGGTGAAACGGACATCACCGTGACCGGTCATGCAGACAAACGGGTAATGAAACAACCGTTCATCCATGATTTCCACCGTGGCCAGGGTGTCGCACACCGGCAGGTCGGTCCGCTGGCGTATCGCCTGGATCAGATTGGGATACGCCGACGGGTTGGCGTACCAGTCTCCGCCGCCGCCGTATTTGAGCCGCGCAATGGTGAGCTGGCATTCGCCCCCGTCCGCGAACGCGGCGCCCATGATGAACGCCAGCAAGATGATTGCTCCATGGACCATCAGGACCTCAGCGTAAAAATACAACGGGGGAGCCGCGTCCGCGGCTCCCCCGTGCGTCATCTAGTGCCGGCAACGGTTACCTCTTAATCGGCCATTTTCTGTTCCACCAGATGAGAATCGGGCAGGCGATATACATTGTTGAATAAACGCCGACGATGGTCCCGACAAACATGACCAGGGAAAAATCCTTGAGCGATTCCCCGCCCAGGAAATAGAGGAACCCCACGCCGAAAAACAGGGTAAGCGAGGTAATGATGGTACGTGAAAGCGTCTGATTGATGCTCCCGTTTGCCAGCTCTATGAAACTTTTCTGTCGCAAGCCGCCGCCACGCAGGTTTTCGCGGATACGGTCGAAAATAACGATGGTATCGTTGATGGAATACCCGACGATGGTCAGAAGCGCTGCAATGGTTGGAAGGGAGATTTCGAGATTGAAAATAAAAAAGGGCGCGAGGCAGACCAGCACGTCGTGAAACAGCGGCACGATAGCCGCGAACCCGAACGGCAGGCTGAATCGGAACCCGACGTAGGTGAGCAGCGCGACCAGCGCCAGTGCAATGACGATGAAAGCGTCGGTCTTGAGCTCGCTGCCGATTTTCGGGCCCACGAGTTCCTCGCGGCGCAGCTCGAACGGGTTGTCGGGGATTGCCGTTTTCAGGACCTTTTTAATCTCCTCGCCGACCGTGCTCTTTTCGGACTTCATCTTGACGGTGATCTGGACCTCGTTGTGCGACACCGGGCCGACGGTCTTGACTTCCGGCGTACCAAACCCGAGCTCGGCGATCGCCTTGCGGATGGTGCCCAGATCATCGTGAACCGGTTTTTCGAATTTGACCTGGACAATGGTCCCGCCGGCGAAATCGATCGAGACATTCGGTTTCCCGTTGCGGATCAGCATCATGAGCAGCGACGAAACGATAACGATGATCGAAATGGTCACCGCCCACTTGCGCGCCCCGATGAAATTGTAATTCGTATTCCTGAAAATCTCTATCATAACGTTCCTTTAAATGAAAAAGGTTATATGCTCATTTTGGAAACGCTTTTTTTATAGGCGAGGTCCATGAGCACCCGCGAGACGAACAGCGACAGAAACAGCGTGACGCTGAGGCCGAAAATCAGGGTCAGGGCGAAACCGCGCAGGGCGCCGGTACCTTTCCAGAGAATGATGGCCGCCGTCACGATGGTCGTCAAGTTTGAATCGATAATGGTAACGAACGCCCGGGCATACCCGGCTTCAATGGCGCTCCGCACGGTCTTGCCGGTGCGGAGTTCCTCGCGGATGCGTTCAAAGATCAGCACAAACGCGTCCACGCCCATGCCGATTTGAAGAATGATGCCGGCGATACCCGGAAGCGTGAGCGTTGCGTTGAGCCCGGCCATAATGGACAGGATGCCAAGAACACTTATCACGACCAGGACCACGGAAATAACACCGCAGAAGCGATAGTAGAAAATCATGAAAATCACGACCAGGATGCTCCCGAGGAGGCCGGCCATGACGCTCTGCCTGATCGAATCCTGTCCGAGCGACGGCCCGACCGTGCGCTCCTCGATGATTTTCACCGGCGCCGGCAGCGCGCCCGCTTCAAGCACGACGGCGAGATTTTTCGCCTCTTCCATGGTAAAGTTGCCCGTTATTTCGGCGCGGCCCAGCGGTATCTTCTGTATAATGCGCGGCGCCGAATAAACCGTACTGTCAAGGACTATGGCAAGAAACTTGTTGACGTTTCTGCCGGTGACCGAAGCGAACCGGCGAGCGCCGCGGGCGTCCATTTCCATGTCAACCTTTGCGGCGCCGGCCCGGAATCCGGACTGATCAATAGCCGCGCCGGCCTTCTTGATAGCGTCACCCTTCATTTCCGGGGAGGCCTTCAGGTAATACAGCGCGCGATACCCCCTGGCGTCAATGCTAATCGTGTCATGGCCCCAGAGAAACACGTTGCCCCCGAGGCCGGCGCGTTGCAGGGATTCCTGCACGTCGGCGCGATCGAGAATCGCCTTGACGCGTTCGACATTATCCATACGCACGCCCACCTGATCCTGGACCGACACCAGAAATTCCTTGAACGAAGCGGCTTTTGCGAGATCCTCAACGGTCAGCGCCGAGTCGGTTTTGTTCCGTTCCTTTACGGCGGCGCTATCAGCAACGACATCTTCTCCTTTGAACAGCTTCTCGGCGAGCGTCTGCTTCTCCTGTTCTTTTTCCGAAACCGTGTCTTTCTGTACCGCAAGGGTAGAATCATGCAGCGCTTTTCCTGCAAGCACGTTGTCAATCACGTTGATGGCTTTTTCAAGCTGCACCGGCTCCCGGAGCAGCATGAATTCGAGCTGGGCGGTCTGACCGATGACCTCTTTAGCCCGTTTTTCGTCCTTGAGGCCCGGAAGTTCGACAATGATCCTGTCCTTACCCTGCTTCTGGATGGTCGGTTCAGCCACACCGAGCTTGTTGATGCGGTTTTCGATGACGGTGTAGGCGCGATCAAGCAGCTTCTTCTGCTCCTCTTTTTCAATGCGTGAGCGGTCAATTTCAAGGACCAGGCGCATACCGCCTTGAAGATCGAGACCGAGGTTGACTATGCGTTTGAGAATGGCGGGATTGGTCTTTACATACTCTTCACGTTCAGGGAGCGGCTTTGAGTAGTATATCGCGGAATCCAGCAGGAAATACGCCATAAGCAGGAATGACGCGATCACCAGGATCAACCGCCATATCATTTTCTTCTCCATACAGGGCCTGTCTATCCTTTCTTGCAATGCTTGGTTACCGAACAAACGTATGAAATGACGTCAGGAGGCGGCATTCCCCTGTTTCTTTGCGGCGAGGTACTCTTTTACCTTTTCCACGATATCCTTGGGGTTCTGAGGTTTTGTCAAGTACAAATCACACCCGACCCGCTGGCCTTCGCGATAATCATGCTCCTGATTGAGCGCGGTAAAAAGAAAAACAATCACCTTTTCCGTCTCCGGATTACTTTTTACCCATTCACACACCTCAAACCCGGTCTGTCCGCACAGAATCACATCGAGGATGACCAAGTCGGGCTTTTCTTTCTGGATAACGGAAATGGCCTGGCTCGCCGTTATCGCCTCATACACGCTGAATCCCTCGACTTCGAGAAACAGTCTCAGAATTTTGCGTATTCCGGGCTCGTCATCCACCAGAAGGATACGAAAAGGCTTTTGTTGCATGAGCAGACCACTTCCCTCTGTCGAAAATGGTATCGGATACAGAACACGCCCTCGTACTCGTCGCCGATATACTCCTTCAGTTCCCCCCTTGAGGGTCTTGGATGATCGATGAGGCAGTAATGGAAGATAACTTTTTTATTGCCTATTATGCAATGAAATAAAGATCCCGGTCGCAAGCCGGTTTTTTACTCCCTTACCGTAAAAAAGCATTTGAAGTTTATTGACCGGTAATTGTATAATGAACAAAATTATTATGTACCAACCTGTCGTGCGCAGGCGGTTTATCGGCAGGGCCGCTGTTATTCTCAGCATACAACGAACACCTGTTCTATGGGCAAAAAATCGGCTCACACCATCGAATCCCTGAAAGCCGAGGAGCAATCCCTCAGGGAGCGGATTGACCGGTTGCAGACCATCGAGGCGGAGTATAAAACCGCGCTAAAAAAGCTCGCCGAAAAGGAAGCGTTCAATTTTGCCCTGTTTCAGTACAACCCGCTCCTGACCGTTGTGGTGGACAGGCAGGGAAGGGTCATCAAATCGAACAAGGCCAAAATCGCGTCCGGCGACCGGCTGCCGAATATCGGCGACATCATGTACCGGGATTATGCCTCCCGCCATGAGGTCAACATGTATGAAAAAATGATGGAGTGCATTACCACCAACACCACCGGCTTTTTTCCCGAACTCTGGTACGGCAACAAGGCGCTTGCCATAACGATTTCCCCGTTTCCCGGAGGCGCCATCATCACGTCGCAGGACATTACGGAGCAGAAAATCGCCGAGCACGACCGCCTGAAGCTCATTGAGAAGCTGCAGCAGGCGCTCGGCGAACTGGAGACCCTTCGCGGACTCCTGCCGATCTGCGCGTGCTGCAAGAAAATCCGCGACGACCAGGGCTACTGGAACCATATCGAATCTTACCTGCGAAAACATACCCTCGCCGATTTTACCCACACGCTCTGTCCGGAATGCGTCAGACAGTACTATCCCGACCTGTGGAAAAAAATGGAAGCCGGCAGCGGAACAGGAATCAAAGGACAGTGACTGAAATTGCAGATTGCAGATTGTAGAATGCAGATGTACTGATAAGCGGTTCCAGCCGCCATCCAATCTGCAATCATCAATCATCATTCTTCAATCTTTATTGATGCTTGATCAAGGGGCAGTATATTTTTCATCCTCTACACAACTGAAAATCACATGGAAAAGACACCATTATGACCGTCAACAAACCGCCGGCACAGAAGATCCAGCGCAACACGACCCTGCACGGCTTCCATGTCGATCGTATTCAGCCGATCCCGGAACTGCGCACGACCGCCTATCTTTTCACGCACGGGAAAAGCCGTGCGCGGGTGCTGCACCTTTTTAACGACGATCCGGAAAATCTTTTCTGCATAGCCTTCCGCACCCCGGTACGCGATAACACCGGCGTGCCGCATATCATGGAACATTCGGTGCTCGGGGGTTCGCAAAAATTTCCGGTCAAGGATCCGTTCCAGGAGATGCTCAAGGGATCGCTCCAGACATTTCTCAACGCCCTCACCTACCGGGACAAAACCGTGTATCCGGTCGCGTCCCAGGTGGAAAAAGACTTTTTCAATCTGGTGGACGTGTATTGCGATGCCGTGTTCAATCCGCTCCTTTCCGAGTACACCCTCTATCAGGAAGGATGGCACTTTGAGGTGAAGGACGTGGCCGGCCCGGTGAGCATCAAGGGCATTGTCTATAACGAAATGAAAGGCGTCTTTTCCGACTTTTCGAGCCATGTGGCGCGCCATACCATGGCCGGACTCATGCCCGACACCATTTACTCCTTTGAAAGCGGCGGCGAACCGGAACATATTCCGGAACTCACCTACGAACGATTCAGGAATTTTCACCGGCGCTTTTACCATCCGTCAAATTCCTATATCGTGCTCTACGGAAATTGCGCCTCCCGAAAAACGCTGCGGTTTCTTGACGAAAACTATCTAGGCGCGCAAAGCGCCATTGAGCCTGATTCCGCCATAACGCCGCAGCCGCTCTGGCGTTCGCCGCGGTCACTCACCGTTGAAGCGCCGGCACCCAAAGAAGACAACGGCAACGCGACCATACTCCTGTCCTGGATCTTCGACAAAAGTTGCGATCCCTTTGCCATGCTTGCCGGAACGGTTCTCTCCCACTATCTGCTCGGCACCGAAAGCTCGCCGCTCAAGCGGGCCCTCATCGATTCCGGGCTGGGCCAGGACCTCGACGATGTGTCGGGATTCAGCGTTGAGGCGATCCAGACCACCTTTACGGCGGGCCTGAGAAAAAGCAAACCCCGCCACGCCGGGGCGGTTGAAAAAATCATCCTGGATACCCTTGCTCTGCAGGCGGACAAGGGACTCGATCCAGACCTGCTCCAGGGAGCGCTGCGTCAGGTCGAATTCCACCTCCGCGAAATCGGCGGGGGCGGACTCCCCTACCATCTCAGACTTGCGGACCGGTGTTACAATTCATGGCTCTACGATGGTGATCCGTGCGCGCATCTCGCGTTCGAAAAACCTCTTGCGTCCCTTAAACGCTCGATGGCCGGGAGGGGCGACCTCCCCTTCAGGGAGATCATCCGGAACAAGCTCCTTGACAATATGCACCGGCTGCAGACCACCGTCATCGCTTCATCCGATAAGGGAAAAGAGCTTGAAAAGCAGAGCGAACAGCAGGCGGCCGCACTGTCGGCCTCCTTTACCGCGGAGGACCGACAGAAGCATGCGGCCATCACCGAAGCGCTTACAAAACGTCAGGCCGCGCCCGCATCGCCGGAGGCGCTTGCAACGCTCCCGTACCTCACAAAAGCCGATCTGCCGCTCAAAGGATTCGACGTTCCCTGTACGGTCACCGCCATCGGCGCTGTTCCGGTCTATTGCCATCCCATCTTCACCTCGGGAATCGTGTACCTTGATATCGGATTTGATTGCCGACCGCTCCCCGCAGACCTCATCCCGTATGTCCCGCTCTACCTCGAACTGCTCCGCCGGTGCGGCGCGGGCGCCTATTCATACGAAGAGATGGCCACGCGCATCACCCTGTCCACCGGCGGTATCGGTACGTCGGCCGTGTGCAGGGCGACCACCGGCGCTGATGACGACCAGGTCTTCCGTTCATTTATCCATGGCAAGGCGTTGCGTTCGCGATTCCGCGAGATGCTCGCCATTTTCAGCGACCTGCTTCTGAGACCGAATCTCTCTCACATCAAACAGGTGCGCGATATCCTCATCGAAGCGCGCAACAGCCTCAACGCGTCGGTCGTCAGAAACGGCCACCATATCGCCATGCTCCTTGCCGGAGCCCGTCTTTCACCGTCGCGGCATATTGAGGAGACGCTCAGCGGTATCAGCCAGTTGCGGTTTCTCGAACGAACAATCAACGACAATGCGCTCGACGAAACGATCGCACGTCTTGAACAGGTGCACCGCACCATGGTCACCAGCAAAGGGTGTGTGGTATCGATGACGGCCGACAATCCGGACCCCCTGGTAGAACAAGAACTGTCATCGTTTCTAAACGAGCTGCCTTCGAGAGAGATCAATGGGCGGACCGAGGTGTCCCCGGTCGTGAAAACCGGCCAGTTTCTCGGTGTGGAAATCAATTCGGCGGTGAACTTTTCAGCTCGATCCTGGAGACTGGGTCCCTTCTCTTCCGACCAGTATGGCCTTCTGTTCCTTCTTGCCCGCCATCTCTCCACCGGCTATCTCTGGGACAAGATACGGGTCATGGGCGGCGCTTACGGCGGCATGGCAATTATGGCGCTCGGCCATCCGCTGTTTACCTGCGCATCGTACCGGGACCCGAACCTTGGCGCCACGCTCCGTCATTTCGAACGGAGCCTTCGCGAAACAGCCGCCGAGGTCGACGCCGGCGTCCTGGAAAAAAGCATCATCGGCGCCATTGGCAGGATCGATCAACCCGTGCCGCCCCATGCGAGGGGTTTCGGAGAAACGCTTGATCGCCTCTGCAACTACACACAGGAGAAACGCAAAGCCGTTCGCGCCAGCATTCTTTCGGCAACCGCGGGTTCGCTGCGCCGGGCGGCCGCGTCCGTTCTGGACACAACGGAATGGGCGATTGCCACCCTGGGAAACGCCGCCGCTTTCGACAGCGTGGAAAAAGAGGGATTCATGTTCCAGCGAGAGCCCCTTCTTAACGAAAAATAAAAAAAGGGTGCGTCACCACACGCACCCTTACGGCTTCCCCAAAACCTCCCGTGGAGGGGCCCCTCTGTATGCGGAAATCAACCTCTTATGTCAACGTTTCCGCCCCGGTTGGCCTCTCGAGGCGCCTGCCGTTCCTGGCGGGCTTCCTGGGCCTCTTCCCTCCGGCGGTCGTTTTCTTCGCGCACCGCCTCGGCCCGTGCATTCTGCCGTGCAGCCGCGGCATCTGCCCTGTCAACTCCGTTTACTGGCATACCCACCTCCCTTGTGGTCGTATAGCTTTCCCTACAATTACTATCGGCAGATATGAAAAAAACTTTAACCGTTTTTTTCGCCAGCAATCATGCCGTCGGCAACACCCTTCTTCCTTATTATAGACGGTAACGGCGACCGGGCCCGGACACCCCGCTCTGCACCCCAGGTGATGACCATGGAACCTTTCCCGAGCGGCATTCTATATAGTATTTTCACAAACCATACGTGACAATGCTTTTCTCTCACGCAACCAGGACGCAATGGACAACCGGGCTCTCATAGCCAAAGCACAAGAATATTGTGTGCTTGAACAGGACGAATTTTTCCGCTCGCAGGTCGAAGAGCTTATCGCCCGGAACGATCTTCGTGAACTCACCGACCGCTTTTTTACTGACCTGGAGTTCGGCACCGGCGGATTACGCGGCCTCATCGGCGGCGGCTATAACCGGATGAATTCCTACATTGTCAAAAGGGCGACACGGGGACTTGCGGCGTACATTCAAAAAAACACGGCCGCCCCTATTTGTCCATCGGCGGTCATTGCGTACGATTCGAGAAATTTTTCCGAAGTATTCAGTCTCACGGCAGCCCTTGTCCTGTGCGCGAACGGTATCCGCACCTATCTTTTTTCAAGCCTGCGGCCCACGCCAGAGCTCTCCTATGCCGTGCGCCATTTGCAGACAACCGCCGGCATCGTTATCACGGCAAGCCACAACCCGCCCGAATACAACGGGTACAAGGTATACTGGAGCGACGGCGGCCAGGTCGTTCCGCCCCATGATACCGGGATCATTGCCGAAGTTCGCGCGGTTTCCGGCGCAATTCCGGAAATGAATAAAGACGAAGCACTGGCACAAGGTCTCCTCATCATGATCGACAAGGAGATCGACGAACCGTTTATCAGCATGGTCACCGGCCAGTGTCTTCGACCGCATCTGGTCCGGGAAAAGGGAAAAAAACTCACGGTCGTATTCACGCCCCTGCATGGCGCCGGCGCCATGCCGGTAAAAAAAGCGCTCGCTGATCTGGGGTTCCCGCTTACCATTGTCCCTCAGCAGGAACTGCCTGATGGCAATTTCCCGACCGTTTCATACCCCAATCCCGAGGAACCTTCCGCCATGCACCTGGCTCTCGAGCTTGGCAAAAAAATCAAAGCGGACCTGGTCATGGGAACCGATCCGGACGCGGACCGGATCGGTATTGCCGCGCCTGACGACGGCGACCTTCGCCTGATCACCGGCAATGAGCTTGGCGCGCTCCTTCTCGACTACATCCTGAGCACCCGCAAGGAACTCGGCACCCTTCCTGAAAACGGCGTGTTCATTAAAACCATTGTAACCAGCGAACTCCAGCGACTCATTGCCGAAACCTACGGCGTGACCTGCCTTGACGTACTAACCGGATTCAAATATATCGGCGAAAAAATCCGCGAGTTCGAACGCGCCCCGGGAAATCCGACGTTCCTGTTTGGCGGCGAGGAGAGCTACGGCTACCTGACCAGCGCCCGGGTCCGGGACAAGGATGCGGTATCGAGCGCGGTGATGGCCGCTGAAATGACGCTGTTTCACCAGAGCAATGGCAAAACGCTTTTCGACCGGCTGCGGGAGCTGTGGCTGCGCCATGGTTTTTTCAAGGAGGTAGGAATCGCAGGCGCGTTCAAGGGCCAGGAAGGGCTGGCGTCCATGAACCGCCTTATGGATTCGCTCCGTAATAATCCTCCTGCCACCTTTGCGGGCCGTAATGTAATTTCCCTTAAAGATTACCGCAACGGTACGACGCTGTATCTCAATGACCATTCGCGCCGGAACGATATCGACTTGCCGTCATCCAATGTACTGCAGTTTTTCCTCGTCGACGGCAGCATCGTAACAGCACGGCCGTCAGGAACCGAACCGAAGATAAAATTCTATGTGTCATGCAGGAGTCCTGCCGGCACGGCACTCGATATCGCGCTCAAAGACGCGCAGGAGAAAATCAAAGCAATCGGCGTCCAGATAAAGGAACTCATCGACAAGGCGATCATGCATGCCTGAAAAACAGCCGCCCAGGACCGATACCATTCGGGAGTCGCTCGGCAGTCCTTCTGCGGTGAATCCCGCCGTGGAATCGCCGGTCGCGCCCGATCCCTTCATCGGCAAACACATCGGCAACTGCCGCCTCCTGGAGCGCCTGAACGAAGGGGGCACCGCCTTCATCTACCGTGCGCACAACATACGGTTCGACCTTGAACGCGTCGTCAAAATCCTGAAACCGTCCCTGGTCGGCGAAGAGGACTTTTTCCTGCGGTTCAAGCAGGAAGCGCAGCTCGTGGCCCGGTTCGACCACCCCAATATCATGCGCGTGTTCGACACCGGCGAGGTCGGGGGCTATTTTTACATCGAGACCGAATACATCCACGGGCAGACGCTGCGGGAGTATATCAGCCGGAACCCCCGCATTAACGAACGGGAAATCCTGTCCATCGCCGGCCAGATCGTCAGCGCCCTTGATTACGCGCACAACGTCACCTTCTACGGGCCGAACAACGAGGAGGTCAAGGGCATCCTGCACCGCGACATCAAGCCGGAAAACATCATGATCATGCCCGGCAAGCTCATCAAGCTCATGGATTTCGGCGCTGCGCGGCCGCTCAACATCTCCTCGCATACCATGCAGGGAATGATCGTGGGCACGTTCCACTATATGTCGCCCGAGCAGATTTCCGGCGTCAAGCTCGACCGCCGCAGCGACTTTTTCTCGCTCGGCATCGTGCTCTACGAGATGGCGACCGGCCAGAAGCCCTTCAGCGCCGAAAACCTTACCGAGCTCATCAATGCGATCAAGGAGACCTCGTACACGCGCGTGCGCAAATTGCGGCCGTCAATCTCGCCGCTCACCGAAGAGCTCATTGACCGGCTCCTCTCGCGCAACCCCGACCACCGGCCGTCAGGCGCCAAGGAAATCAGCGAATCGCTCAAAGTGTGCCTGAATTCCTACCTGTCCTACGGCACGTCGCCCAAAGTGGCGATCCCGTTTTCAATCAAACGCCACTTTGCCACGATCGCGCTTGTTTTTTCCGTTATCGCTCTCTCTATGGCATCCTTCTCCTTCTGGCGCACCCTGCACCTGCAGACCAATGTTCCTACGTTCAACGATTCCGCGTCCCTGCCGCTCCTGGAGCAGGGCAAGCAGCACGAACAGCGCAAGCAATGGAACGATGCGATCGATGCCTACAAGCTGGTGCCGTCAATCGAGAAGGGCGGCCTGGCAAACGAATACCTCGAGGCCCAGATCCGCATGGCCGCGATCATGATCAAGTATCAGGGACAGTACATCAAGGCACGGAAAATCCTCGAAGAACTGCGGACCAGTTTTTCCGATCCCGCGGTCGACGCGTTTCTCGGACGCGCCTATTTCCATCTCGGCCTGTATCTCGAAGCGCGGGACCGCTTCGATAACGCGCTCAAGGCGACCGCCGGCTCGGTCATACCACAGACCAGGGAGTTCAAGCGGGAAATCCTTTACTACAGCGCATGGACCATTGACAAACAGTTCGAAGGCGAGCCGACCAACGCGGCGCTGCTCATCGAGGCGCTCAAGGCATGGAACTACTACGTCGAGTTTTCGCACTGCTCCAAAAAAAGACCTGACGAGGAGTGCTCCTTTGCGTTCAAGCGGCGGGTGGAACTGAACAAGCTGTCAACAACCATGGAATAGCTATCGATTGCGGATTGCAGATTGCAGATTGAACCCTTCGGCAATAGCTCGGGGCAAGGATTTCGGATTGAAAAACAAAATGCACCTCATGGCAGGTTCCTCTTCGACGCGCCGCTGATCCCGTCAACCTTTACCATTGAATCAAGCCGGGCCGCTACTTCGCCCGCCGCACCGCATGCCACCCTGCCGAGTTCGCGCCAAGACACGGGAATTGGCTTTTTCGCCAGCACCGGCACGTTAAAAGAGGCGAGGCGGATCTCGTAAAGGGCCGGATCTTTCTGCGGCAGGATAAACGGTTTCGAAATCGCTCCGGTTGAATCGACATGCGCGAAATACGGAAAGGCGCACAGGCCGTCGCGCCGCCTGCTTGAGAATACAAACCAGCGGCTGTTCGAGGACCACGAGTGAAAGCTTTCGGCAAACGCGCTGTTCACCGCATCAAGCCTGCGCCAGGTCCCTGTCGACAGATCCATGAGATACAGGTCGCTTTGGTCATTGTACACGGCAAAGTAGGAATACGGCATCATGACAAAGAGAAGATACCGGCCATCGGGAGAAATGCTGGGCTGCACATTGCTCAGGTGCGTCTCCTGTGATGACAGGACGACCTCGCGGTGCCCCCAGGCACCTGTTCGAATATTAAACGGTATACGCATCAAGTCATATTTGATGTCCCGGTATTTCAGTCCCGTATAAAACGCATTGTCGACCCGTTCAGGCTGCGGCGCGCTGCAAAAGTACAAATACCGGCCGTCAGGCGACCACTCCGGCAGGGTCTCCATGCGGCCGGGATCGGCAATGTGCGGGCAGGTTGAAATCACGTTTGATTCGACATCATAGATGATCAGGTCAGACGATTCGTCGATCACGACCCGCGGATCATCCACCGAATGCAGCGTCTGGTTCACCTTCATGACCGCGAACGCGAGCAGGCGGCCGGACGGGTGCCATGAAGCGTACGACGCCGGCCCCCTGTTGAACCGGGTCCTGGTGTCGATCTTGGCCGCACGGCCTCCCTTGACGAGCAGCATCCCCTGCCCTTCACCCCGCATGTGGACGATCATGCGGCGCGGATCATTGCCGCAAAACGAGTGGCAATTGATGCAGGCCAGCGACCGTGTCGACAAGGTCCGGTTGTGCAGAACGGTCATTTCATCAAACCCTGACACGTCACGCTGCCTGATTGCCATTTCAGGAATCGACTTGTATCCGTAAATCTCCCGGTACACGAGATACCGGTCGATCTCCTCGGCGGCAATGGTCATGACGATCGGCCCGAACCTGCGCCATTCCCTGTCCTGCCTGGCATACACGTCGATTTTCAGCGTGCCGCCGCGGTTCGACGCCAGAAGCCTTTTCCATTTTTTTTGCGGAATGACGACCCTTCCCGTGCGTCCGGAACTCCTGATGCCGATCGTATCACCGTTTGGCGCGTATATCCTGACCCGGTACGAAGAGGCGTTTTCCCTGATGACGAAATTCATCGGCGCGATGTTGGGCGGGATAACGGTCCCGCAATACGCAGGATCGCATCGGGGCAGCGGGCCACTGCGCGGACAGTCCGGGATATCCTCACGGGCAGACATAACGAGCCACGCGGCGACCAGGACCGCACCAGTCACCGTTGCGGCGATTACTGTGATCGTTTTCGCCATATCCTAGTCCGGTCCACCGCGTTCCAACACCACCGGGTTTTTTGACGACGCCAGGTAAAACCAGTAGGTCGCGCCGTATTCTGCAGCCAGTTCCTGCAGCGCGCCGGACCTGTTTTCACCGTAACGGGACAGCACCTGGTTGAAACGGTCGAAGCGGACGAACATGTCGTTTTTCAGCGGAAATCCGCTCGCCGTTGCTTTTGGCGCCCCTGACAACACGGATTGAAACACGACCGCTTCCTCGACGTGTCTGGGAAGCCGTCCATAGCCCAGTGTCGCGAAATACCCGGTATTGTCCACGACCGGGCCGACGAAATCATTAAGCAGATTATGCGCAACTATGTACTCGAACGCGATCCGGTTTGCTGAATTGTTTTCAAACAGGTTCACCAGCTCGGAATAATAGTCCTTGCACAGGTACTCTTTTTCCGGTTGATACGAACCGATCTTCCGGAGAACGGCGTTTTCATCGCCGCGTACCCCCTTTTCAAGCAATCGCCGGCACCGGTCTGTCTCCCTGCCGTGAAACGGCAACTGCCCACAAATCGCGATGCATTTCTCCGCGCTGGTTTTCCGGCCCTTCACTATATTGATCAATGCGAGACGTCTCAGGACCCAGGGTTTTTTCCCCTGGACCGTGAGCGCTTCATGCGCCCAGAACTCAGCAAGGTTCAATGCGCCGATTTCAAAACAGATGTCGCTCATCTGCATTGGAAATCGTGAGGCCATGGGGCCGGTGATCGTCATGAAGGCCTTTCCCGGCAGCCCATTCGGCCAGGCAAACAGGTCGGAGAGCAGGCGTCCTTCATGGAACAGGGCCCGGAACAAATGCGCCTGGCTGAGGATCGTGTAATCGTCAAGGGTCGCGGGCGTGACTGCCTGGACAATCGTGTCCCAGTGTCCATGCCTGGCATAAAAGTCTATCTGATAATTTTTCCTGGCTTTTGCATCAAAACACGAAAATGCCGCGCCAGCAAATACGGCAACTGCCAGCGCAATCTGAACAAAACCGCCAAAAGGAGTCCGCAGAAACCCCGGACATCGGCCCAGGCGCACACCCGAAGCAGGCACGAAAGCGCGGACCATGATCACCACCGGAACAGCAAGATACGCGGCATACACCAATGCCGGCGTCCTTGGATACTGCGCAGCTGCAAACAGGCAGGTCTTGACGCCGACGAAATCAAGATACGCTCCTGCCAGGGAAATGACGAAAAAAAAGCGCGCGGCCAGAAAAGGAAGCAGGGCCCCGAATGCAATCATCGCTGCAGCGCTAAGATACTTTTTCCGGTACACAAGCTCATGCAGACCACACAGCACCATGAAAAGCAGCGCCCCCGTACCAATGCAATAATAAGCCGCGATTGCCAGCACCGCATAGCGCAGCAGCCGCATCAAGGGCTTTGCCTGAAGCCGGAACAGATACAGGTTTGAAAAAATCAGGGCAACGAGCACGCCAAGGCCGTACGACAACGGAAACCGGTAACCGCAAAAAGCCGCGAACAGCGCCAGTGCTGGCAGCGCGCCGATTATCGCGCCCGTCCTGCGCATGCCAGTGATCCTGAAAAACAGCGTGGTCTGCCACCAGACCAACATGAGGACCAGCGTGATGAGTGCCGCACCCGCGACAGGTACCTGATATACCTGCGTCAAAAACGCGCTCGCATACCAGACAAGCCCGCCGGGATAGGATGCGAAATCAGAGAAAAACTGCGTGCCGTACAGAAAAGCAGGTTCCTGGCTATGGTAGATCAGGCGGGGGTCGACAAGGAAAAAGAAGAACGGGAATATCAGAGAGAAAAAAAGAATCATGATGACCGCGGAGTTTTTAGCCATACCGGTATTTCTCATCAGCGATTATCTTTTATCGGTTTTTGCTTTTTTAACGCGGTGATATCATTTTCCAATTCTCTCAAATTCTTTTCCTGGTCCAGCCTTTTCCGGTCTTCTTTGTATTTGTGATATTCAATCGCAGCCTTTTCAAGCGCCATTTCGTGACTGATTTTTCCAGCATGATGCAAAAGCTCTCTTCCGTTTAATTTTATTATCGCGTCCAGACGCTGGATCCAGTCTTTCATATACATGGGAACTCTCTGTTGCGCCATGGTTTCGGCAAAAGCAAGGTACTGTTCCACAATCAATCCAAGCAATTTTATTTCATCTTCGCTCAGAAAATTTTTCGCGATGCTCACATCTGTTTTCAAGATTGGAACCGTTGCTTTTTTATCAAACGATTGCATTCCCAACAGGGGTAGAGACGCATCCACCCTGCGATACACCAGCTCGGCTGCGGTCTGTTCGCTGATTGCCCAAAGCAGCTTGTTCTGCACGATTTTAAAAAACTCAATGGTTTTTTCATCATCCGGATCATAGTCGATACTTGTTGCATAGATGTCTTTGATCTTCTGGTAAAAGAAACGCTCCGAAAGCCGTATCTCGCGAATTCTCTCCTGCAACTCATTGAAATAATTCATAGAATTGCCGGACTTAAACCGCTCTGTATTTAATGAAAATCCCTTGACGATATAATCCTTGAGCCGCTGCGTCGCCCAGATGCGGAAATGAGTCGCCATCCGGGATTTTATCCGGTAGCCCACGGAAATAATAGCATCAAGGTTATAAAATTTCTGAGTTCTGCCGATCTCCCTTGATCCCTCTTTCCGAACTATTAAGAAATCCTTAATAGTTGCACCCTCATCCAGTTCCCCCTCTTCATAAATACTTTTTAGATGCATGCTGATATTCGGGACCGTTGTTTGAAACAATTCCGCCATCAGTTTTTGCGTAAGCCAGACCGTTTCCGATTCAAGCCTGACATCAATCGTAATGTCGCCTGAAGGCGACGAATAGATCAGGAGCTGGGAATTAGGTTGCATTAGAACATTTCCGCTTGCCGGTTATTCCTTATACGAAGGCGCAGAACAGAATTGGCGTCTTTCGACAAAACGACTGGCACGCCTTGTGATGATGTGCGGACCAGTCATATGATGAAAATATACTTTCCGGGTATAAAAAAGAATCCCCGGAAACCTCTTAACAATGGAAATTTGGGCTTTAACGATGATAACCCCCTCTTAACTCAATAACAATGCCTAGCTCTTCTCTGGTCCTGCAGAAATCTCCTTGAGCGTCGGCATGGATGCCGATAGGTCTGTATCATTGTAACCCGGCAACAACATAAAAATAGAGCAGCCTCCCAGATAATGGGGGCGGGTAAAACCGTCCGTCAGGCAGAT
>JAFGDP010000141.1 GCA_016932075.1 Chitinispirillaceae bacterium
GGTGCTATAATTATCAGGCAGTATCGTTAATAATGCTTAAAAACCAGCGTTTACATATTAACCGCTTGATAATAAACCTGTTATATATTTTTGCCCGCAGGTATTTAATTCTGACTTCAAAGTCATTTTGTCCCGAACTGCTTTGCATGCGTGCAAAATGGTCTGGGAAACAGGACGGAGTGTCCGGAAAACGTTCCAGGTGGTCCGTGACACGTCCCAAAGTGTCCGGAAAGCGTTCCAGGTGGTCTAAAATTCGTTCCGGAGTGTCTGGAAAGCGTTCCAAACCCGTTTTGACGCGGCACAATACCCTTTGCACCGGTTCCAAACACTCCGGGACGCGGCATAAACCGTTCCGCACGCGTTCCGGGTACTCCAAAAAACGTCACGATCCTCTTTGCACGCGTTCAAAATGGTCGTGTAAACAGTTAAATAGTCCAAAAACGTTTTCCCGGTACTCCGTGACGAATTTTTTTGTACTCGGAACGTTTGCACCGTACTCCGTGACAAATCTTTTTCCACCCGGAACGTTTTCCCCGCACTCCGTGACGAATTTTTTTACGTTTTGCACGCATGCTCCCCTGTTCGTGATCTTTTTTTATTGGTTTTGCACGCGTGCACCGTACTCCGTGACGAATTTTTTTCCACTTTGCACGTTTGCACCGCACTCTGTCCCAAATCTTTTTCCACTTTGCACGCTTGCACCGCACGTCGTGACGAATTTTTTTGCGTTTTTAACGCGTGCAAGACCTATTAAGACAGGGCTGAGTGCATTTTGAACGGGTTTGAGGCTGGTCAGGGATAAGAATGAAGATTTTACAAGGGGGCGGTCGCCCCCTGGTCCGGGTACCATTGTAGGGGTAAAAAATGTTTTACCCCTACAATGGTACCCGGACACACCCCCGCTATGCGGACCACCGATATTGCATGCCAAAAAGCACCGAGGCCTTCGGGTTCCGTGAATTGCGAAGCAGGCTTCTTCACTATGGAAGAAGAAATGGTTGATGGCGTTGGATTTTGGTTTTCAATCCTCAATCCGCCTACCTACCGTTATAAGTATGAATCCTTTCATCCTTATAAGGCCTTTAGGCGCTGCCTCGGCGCAGGCAGGCAGTGGCGCCGGACCTGTGCTGAGACATAGGCGAAGCACGTCGGCCGGCGCTACCGAGGGCGAATGCCCGAGCGCCGAGGGAGGCCCGCCGCGACCCTGTAAGGGGAGCGGGACGCCCAGATGTTTTGGATGTTTTTATCTTTTCATTCCGCAATCCGCCGACAATTTTTACGCCTGGTAAAAGCCTTGATACCCTTGGCGAAGCGGGTGTATAATAAACTCAAACACAATGTATTCCCTTGAGATACAATGGGGGGTTAAAAATCAATCAGGAAAGCATATTTGCAGGCAATTGCCTGTTACAATCAAAGAAAGCTATGAACTGCACGCTGCCAACGGGTCTGCTTGTGCTTGCAATGGCAATCAGCGGCCATGCCTATGACCATAAAATCCTAATGGTCTCGGATTATCAGAACAACGGCGCCCCGATCTACCAAACGAACTTTCAATCCGTTACCACCTATTTAAAGAACAATTCCATTTCCATTGAAAGGGCTGTGCTCGGCGGCGACTATGTGGATGGTTCTGTGTATGAGGACGGGTCCAACACCAGCTTAAGCGATATGGAGTCCCGTTTTGGCCAGATCACGAGCGTTCTTCAGGACCGTTGGCCTCATGTCTCCTGGCTGGCAATTCAGGGCAACCATGACGCGGCGACGTGGGTGACCGGTGCCAGGACCTCCAAATTACTGGATGCGACAGGCGCATATGAATATGAGGACTATATCATCTATCTGATCAATGAAGATGATTTCCCCTGGTGGCAGGCGGGATACAGCAGCTATTCTTCGGAAAGCACCTGCCTGGCGGCCATTAATGCGGCCAGTTCCGCACTGCAAACCTATTTGAACGGATTGATCGCCAGCGATGAGCCCCGTCCGGTTTTGATCGCCACCCATGTTCCGCTCCACTGGTCAGGCAGAACGACGACCGCCCTCAGTTGGTGGAGCGACAACATCCATGCGGATATTCTCTTTAATGTCATCAATAAAGCCGCCGAGGATCTGGATATCGTCATGTATGCCGGTCATAACCATTCCGAAGATCTCGAAGATCCCTACCTGAACAGCGGCGTCATCTATTTTGACAAAGGCGATTCGATCCGTATTCCTAACGGCAAAGCCGCTGCCGGCGGCAACTATACCATTGAAACGCTTGCCTTTACCTATTTAAATATGGGATACATAGGCGAGATCGACATTGCCAACGAAAAAGTCAACTCCGTGACGGTTACTTCCATTTCAGACAGTCTGATCACCATTGATCGCTATTCCATCAACAGGCTGTACCGTTCACACGCGGTGGCCCGTACGCAGCATGACGACGTGGCAATACGTGCAGTCAAGGACGCCGGTACTTCCAGGAGCGGCGCCGCCGGTTTCCGTGTAACCGGGAACAGGGAACAGTTTACCGTTACCCTTTCCTCCCCGGTCTCCTGCTACACCCTCAGGGTCCTGGATGTCCACGGCAGGGAGGTCGCATGCTTTGCCGGCAGGGGTCTGTGTGCGGGACGCCATTTAGTGAGGACCGGAACAGGGCTGCTCCCTCCGGGCGGTTACATTGTGGGGCTGGCGACTGACAAAGGAAGATATACCGCTGTGGTGGTGCGCTGATGCGGCGGCCGGGCGCCCGGGTGCGGTCTTAACAGGCCACACGTTTTTTTAGTATTTCCCTAAATACTCTTCTATTCTGAATTTTCCCTTGTTTACCGTTGTAAAACAACGATTAACCACCAATTCGTCAGCGTCTTAAGAGATAATTGTGGTGCCAATGCATCTGAACAGCAAAAATATCGTTCTCCGCAAGAAAACCATAATATTTGTTGGGAATGATTTTCCATTGAAGAAAGATTTATACTTACACTAAGGCCATGCTGAATCATTCAATCAATACGAACCGGTTTGTTATGGTAAATCGTGAAACGTTCTTGATGTTGGTTTTTCACGTCGCATCCTTTGCCCAGTTCTCAATTCATGCACAAAACCACTGTCGCTTGAATATATAGCCGTGTCCGCCGACCTGTCTGTCGATACAAAAAGGGGGGGGATAAATGAACATATCTGCCGGTAGGCATGTACTTTTTTTGGGTTTTCTGCTTTTATGCATCAACAATGTACCTGGAAAATGGATGCCGGTAAACGGAGTATGGGGAGAAACGGTCAACGGAATAGCCGTGTGCGGAAATGGTTTTATCGTATCGGCATGGGGTGGCGTTTTCCGTTTGAGTGGCGATGGCGCAACCTGGACCAGCTGCAATTACGGACTTTCGCCTGGCCGGTATTCTAAAATTGCCGTGAGTGGGGATACGATCTATGTCGCGTCCGACGACCTTTTCCGTTCCACCGATTTTGGGGAGACATGGACGGATCTCAACGCCGTTACCGCGTCTTATACTAATGTGTATTCGCTGGGAATTACCGGGGGTATGATCATAATAAATCTTGCAAACATGAGGGATTCGGTTTTCTTTACCACGTTTATTTCCACCGATAATGGCGAAAACTGGAGTAAAGCCGACTCCAGTCTTGACATATCACCAAGTTGCTTCGCCACCTCCGGAAGTGCGATATTGTGCGGAGGGTCCGGTGGAATATCCCGTTCCGTTGATAATGGCCAAACATGGGATTCTGTCCTCGATGTATCTGTTAATGCCATAGTGTCGGCGGAAAAGGTCGTTCTGGCTGGGACGCGTGGTAATGATATATGGCGCTCCACGGATAACGGATTGAATTGGACGAAGGTCTATAATTGTGCTGGAACCGGAAGCGTGAATGATTTCGCTTTTTTTAAGAATAAGGTTATCGCCGGATCCACTTTTGGAACGTACTGTTCCTATGATACAGGAAAAACTTGGGAAGAAGTGGATTCCCCGCCCGTCGCCATTTCATCTTTCGGTTTCAACGGGAGCACCCTCCTTGCCGGCACTGAAAGCGGCACTTTTATTTCCACTGATAACGGGGAAAGCTGGAGCGCAATTAATGCCGGCCTGGCGGCCGGTACAATCAAATCACTGGCGGTGTGTGGAAGCAATATTATTGCCGGGACCACCAATGGTATTTACTTTTCCGGCAACAACGGTACCGATTGGAGCGGTTCGCACCCGTCGATACCGATTTTGTCCCTCGCTGTTATGAAGAACAAAGTATTCGCCGGACTGGGCAGATATCCCCTCGAATTTGATGAAATAGCCAGGAGATACATTTCAAGAAAGGGTGGCGTACTATGCGGGACAAAGTATGGAACGACATGGTCGTATGTTGAAAGTTTCGGCCTTCCCAATGAGGCGATTATAGATTTGCAGGCATCAAATCATTATGATCTTACCTGCCTTGCCGTGCAGGACAGCGCTCTTTTCGGCGTGTACCACGATTCGCTGTACCGGTCCGGCGATTACGGAACGAACTGGTCATCTGTTATGGGAACGAGCACTGCAGTATATGCAGCAGGTGACAATACTCTCTTTGCCGGAGGGAGTAACGGGATTTTCCGTTCCGCCGATAAGGGGGCCAATTGGACTGCTGTCAATACCGGGCTTACGCATACGAATGTCCGGTCGATTGTATCAAACGCCAGCCATGTTTTTGCGGGGACCACGGGCGGCGGCGTGTTCCGTTCCGGTGATAATGGTGAAAACTGGGAGGCATGCGGCTCCGGACTCACCGACACCGCCATTACCGCGCTTGCCGTGTATGGTGATGCGCTCTTTGCGGGAACTAAAAGTAAAGGCGTTTTTCTTTCGACGGATAACGGTCTTCACTGGACTGACGTCGGTATGGGATTGTCCGTCTTTTATCCGGTTACTTCCTTTGCGGTCAATAATGAGGTGCTCTTCGCAGGAACGTTTGGTACCGGACTCTGGCAAAGACCGCTTTCGGAGATGCTGGGTACCATGAAGATACGGCCGCAGCGAATACAATACGATCGCATGCAAAAAGCAACGGGCATGATCCGAAGTACCGGTTCCACCGTTGCCGTTGAATTCACTCTTCCTCAGCCGGACAAAGTGACCGTGGCATTGTATGATATGGCCGGAAGAGTGGTGGCATTCCTTTTCAGCAAGCATCTTGAAGCGGGTGCGTACTGTTATTCCTGGTCTACCCGCACCTTCACGCGAGGCTGTTACGTGGCAAGCGTACAGGCTTGCAAAATTGCTTTCAGAAAAATAATTCACCCGGTGAATTAAAAATTATCCGTGTAGTGCCCGGGCACCCTGCGTGACACAACCTGGAAATCGGTGTGCCTTGGTCGTGGTACTTCCCTGATTAGTGCCTGTCCGAAAACCCCTGCTTTGGAATTCGTCAGTCCGGACTCGATCCGCAATACGGGTGCGGCGCGAATGACGCCAAAGGCGGATATGAGCACTGGCTGTGCTGTTTCCGTACGGGTGGGGAGCCGCGCAGCGCAGTGCAAGGCGGAGGCGGGAGCCATAGGCTGACCCGCCCCCGGAAGGTATAATATATGATATAACGGAAGGCTATATATGTGCTAAAGCACAGGTCACACGGCTCTTTTTAGTATATTCTTACAGGGTATCTGCGACAAATATGTAACGATAAACACAAAACCTGGTTTATACGGCATCATAGCATGGTCATGCGAATACCTATCATGTACGCTTGATTACAGGAGGTGTGAAATGAGGAATCGGGGGATGGTACGAATTTTTCTGTTGATCGGGCTTGTTGTGCCCTTGTCTGCACAGGATTCCATACACATAGCGGGTATGATATCGGACGGAACAAGCGGGCTTTCACAGGCATTTGTTTTACTCAAGAACGCGGAGCTGTCCGTGGAAACGGGTCCTGCGGGCACGTTTGAGATTTCGCGGGTATCCGTAGGAATCAGAACCGGTTCTCCTGCGCTTGACAGGCACCATGGTCTCTGCTTGTTTCAAAATAGGGATGGCATCTTTCTGACGCTTCAGGCGGCATCTGGCAACACGCATGTACGGGTGTATGACATTCAGGGGCGCATGCTGTTGTCAAGGGCATTCCCTGCGAAGCAAGCCGGTACAACGGTCAAGCTCACCGGAGGCAACTACTCAAGACTGCGCAGGGGTCTGTTCATGATCTCCGTGGCAACCGGTGCAACCAGGCGTGCCTACCGGGCGCTGTCGATTGATGGCCGGATGTCTCTTGCCGCACTGCCCGGCGCAACGCAGGGGCATACCTCGCTTGCCAAATCCCCGGCCGGTACTGCTGTCGCCGATACACTTATTGTCAATCGTATGGGATACTATCCCAGGATGATTCCGCTTACGGCCCTTACCGCTGACTTCTCTAGCGCGAACGCCATTGTCATGGAAAAAACAAAAATCCCTTGTATTGACGTTGGCGGCCTTCTGATTGGATTCGCGAATCAATTCGACCTGGTATGGAACGATGCGGGCAGCGGGCAGGACTGGGACGGTTCCTTCTGGCAACCGCGCCTGGACAGTGCTGACGGATTCAAGGCAATCGGCTCGTATGGGAAAAACCTGTATGACGATCCTACGGGCAACCGGTACATGATTGTTGTCAAAGAGGCCGATTCTTCGCGTGCGCTGGCTGCTCCTGTTGATTATACGCAGATCTGGAACGACCAGGGAACCGGCTCAAATATTGACGGCTCGTTTTGGCAGCCGGTGCCGCCTGCCGGGTACGTGGCGTGCGGCGTGGTGGCACAGTCAGGGTACAATAAACCGCCTCTTGACCGGGTTGTCTGCGTACGCGAAGACCTGACGACCGCCGCTACGATTGGCTCGCGCTTCTGGTATATTGTGAGTATACCCGAAGGCGTGCGCCAGTTCTGCCCTATTGCTCCGCAGCAGGTACCGACCTTTGGCTCGTTCCCCCTGTCTGCCGGGACGTTCACCACCTATGTTGAAGGAACCACGCCGGGCACGGTTCATTGCCTTAATGTCAAATTGCCCATTGTCTTAAATAACAAAACCCCACCCCAATTGCCGAAACTGTCGGGAATTACCGAGCCGCCGAATACTACTGAACCGCACTTCGGCCGGGTGATGATGGTTCCTTTTAGTGTTATCAATGATACGACCGTCAACAACACCTGGCAGGTAACGAACACACCCTTTTACCGTGTGGAGCGGTACCAGTATTACAGTCACGCCGACCTGATGTTCTATATCAATAACGGCTCCAGCGACTATGTGTGGTCGGACGCGATTACCACGGGCATTACGGAAGAGCAGTCGCAGAAGTTCTGGCATACGACGGGCATATCGGTCACCGCTAACGCGGGATTTGAATTCAAGGGTTTTTCCGCCGGGGTGTCGGTCACCGTTTCACAGGAATTCGGCTATGAAAGCAGTTCATCCATATCCACGTACAATGCGAAAACCGTCACAAAGACCGTGACGGTTGCCCCGTATTCAATCGGTATCCTGTGGCAGAAGAACGACCTGATCGTAATGAAGCGCTGCAATGAAGCGGGCGATTGCCAGACAGTAGGATCTGAGACCGTACCACTGGAAAGCTATTACTACGATGAAATACCAGTCCCGTAACAGCACTAGTGCGTCGGGGGCGGGAGCCGTAGGCTGACCCGCCCCCGTAAACAGACTATAATAATCCTGCGCTGAAGCATGCACTGAGTTAGATCGAAGTGCGCAGGCCACACAGGTGCAGTGCTTTTATTATTATCGCGGTATGAATATCTTCGCCTGCTGCGTGCCGTTGACGCCGTGAAATCTGGCAAGGTAGAGCCCGGTGCCCAGTGACGCGGGCAGAGAAAGCGTTAGGTTACCGGCGGTCTGCCGCGAAAGACTCATGCGGGAAATGGTTTTTCCCGTGAGGTCCATAAGCGCGAACGTACCCCGGCACACATTGCTTACTACCAGCACATGCCGTGCCGGCACATAGCCTATGCCGGGGCGGCCGGCAGCAGCCACGGCGTGTATCGCGCCACCCTGCCCGCGCATGACGGCGACCCGCTGCTTTGCGGCAAGGTCCTTGACATTCTGCGCCTCGATGTCATACCATTTCTTGGCGGTCGCCTCCAGCTGCTGGTACCGTTGCGCATCGGATGCCGACATGTAGGCGTCATAGCTTCCGGAATGCACCGCTTCAAGGTCGATCCAGCAGGCCAGGGTTTTGACCTCCCTGGCCGTGATGGTGACATTATTATGACCGTTCAGAACGTTGTTGATCATGCCGCTTTTAATGGAGCCGAACGAGCGGGGGGCCATCTGCGGCGCCTGGGAGAATATGGTGGCGATATTGATCGCCCGGTTGCCGGTCGAACGGCCGATCCCCTGCATCAGAGATGCGTATGACCGTGCGAACGATTTCTTCGCGGCGCTGTTGTAGACAAGGTTTCCGGTGAAATCGAAACCGGATGCGTGGTTCGCCTTATGGCAGCTCACGCAATGTTTGTCAAGGACCGGCTGGACGAATGTCGGAAAATCAAACCCCCGGTTCTCGACGCCCAGCGGCGTTTCAAGCGGCTTGGGCGTACCGGCCATGGGGTTCACGCCCGGGTCCGGAGATTCGTTTTTGCTTTCATGGCATCCGAGACAGGCGAATGTTTCATGCGGCATGAGCGTGGCCCAACTGCGCATGCTCGCGATACTGCGTCCGTTGGAGTCAAGCACCTGAAAATAGACCGGCGTCCGTGCCGGTACCTTGAAAGCTGCAGAGCCGTCCTCAAAAATTTTCGCTTCACCCAGGACCTCCTTGACGTCCCATGAGCCTCCCCAGAGGGAGGGCGGATTGATGTTCGGGGCCGAAAAGATGACGCCGGGCGGCGCGGCACCGGAAAGCATGCCGGCATAGCCTTGATCGCACGCTCCTGAAACGCGGTACCTGATCGCGATGACGCGGAGGGTCTTTGCGGCGCCCTGTTGAACGCCTTGCATACCGGCGCCTTTATAGACATTCTGCATGGTAAAGCTTCCCATGCTGTCGTTGTAATTTGCCTGTTCCGCGATTTGAACGGGATCATCTCCCCAGATGCTTCTCCAGGGCGCGACCACCACCGGGTGATGCAGGGACCCGGTCCCCCAGGCGAGCAGTTCCCGGCTTTTACCGTCGACATGCTTCAAATAGATCTTGTACGGGGTATTGCTTACCCTGCCAAAGCTCTCCTGCCCTACGTCACGATAGGAAACAAGATACCACTGGTCATTAAGCGGATACGGATACTCGGAATTTCTATACACGCCGCCCATTGCCATGACGTCATTGTTATCAAGGGTTTTTGTTTCGCGCACCGGGCTGACCATTTTGATGTTTTCCGGTCCGTTGCTGTTGTTAAAGATATCGATGACGCATACCTCGCCCGAGTACGCGCCATGATGCCCGCTTGCGACCGCGAAATACTTGCTTGGATTACCGGGAACCGGCCGGGCGTGAATGAGGTTCATGGGCCAGGTGGTCTGGTTTCCGAATACTTCCTTCTGGTGACAGCCGTCAGGGTACATTGAAAACAATCCCATGATGTTCGCGATGTCGCGGTCGTTGTACTCCCAGCGTTCGTAAAGGACCATGCCGTCGCCGCGCAACACCGGATAAAACGTATGCACCTGATCGAAGCCGAGACGGCGCAGGTATTTCCCGGCGCTGTCCATGACGAACATGTTCGACGTAGGCTGCCATCCGCAATCTATCGTGCCGAAGCACCGCGTGGAACTGAACATGATGTCGCCATTGGGCAGGTAGCATGGTTCAAAATCCGACACGGTCAGCCCGGCGGGATTGAAGGTGAGTTGCTTTATTGAACCCGGGTTGTCAATCGCCATTTCATAGAGAAGGAACCCCTGGCCCCTGCCTCTGGACATCGCGAAACAGACCTTTTTGCCATCCAGAGAGATGCAGGGGTCTTTTACGCACATATCAGTCTTGGTCAAAATTTCCCTGTACGTCGAGTAGTAATTTTGGAATTTGAGGAGACAAAGCGCGCCTTTTGCCTCGAAATGATCATCAGTGATATCAGAAGTGCCGACATTGACCCAGAACCCTATGGCAATGCTGCCGATATTGTGGCGCCGGTTGAACATGATGGTTTCCATTTGAGGGAACCGGCTTATCCGGTACACCCGCCGCCAGTGACAGGCGCTTTCGAATGAACCGTCGCATTTCGCGGCATATTCCGCGGGAAGGGACGCTTTAATGTCGGCCGCTGTTCCGCCTTGCGCCTTCCAGTCAGCGAGGATCTCGCTGGGGATCGTGGCCGGCATGGTTTCGTCGATTGCGGCATGCGTGACAGGTATCGGAAAAAA
>JAFGDP010000142.1 GCA_016932075.1 Chitinispirillaceae bacterium
CTCCCGCTTATAATGAATAGGGAAAACCGCTTGGAAACGTCAAGCGGCTGGAATTAAATTAATTCCAAGCGCGGGAAACACACATTGATGACAGGAAGGTAGCGAGGATGACCAGAAGCGCCAGAGAGAAAAAAACCGTGGAGGCCATGATTTCGCTCTACTGTCATGACCACCACCATCCCAGGACCGGCCTCTGCGCCGAATGCACCGGACTTTTTGCCTATGCCGGTGCGCGTGTCGATGCCTGCGCCTTCGGTGAGAGCAAACCGGTCTGCCGGAACTGCCGTGTCCACTGCTATAAACCGGAAATGCGCGAGCGGATCAGGACCGTAATGCGCTACGCCGGACCGAGATTGCTGTGGAAGCATCCGGTGCTGAGCGTCCTTCACCTGCTCGATTCAATGATGCGGCCAGGCGTCAATACTCGTCGAGGTGGTTGAATTCGGCATTTTCAAGCCACTCCTGCGGTTTGCGTGCGAAATCGATCAGTGCTTCCATGAGTACCACATGCTTTTTCTCTTCCTCGACAATAAGCGCAAGCGCGGTCCGTCGAACCTCATCGCATGTCTTCAACATGCCGGCATAATACTTGACCGACTGTTTTTCCATGGAAAGGGCCTCTTTATAAGCCTTGACCGTGCCCTCTTTTTCATCGGCAATGCGGCTCCGTACGGCCATTTTTCCAAACAGCTTTGACGCTTTCACCGTCGAACCGGAAACCCGGCGGGCAGCGACCGGCACGCCCTTCTCCATCTTCTCGAACGTCGCAAGGTGAACCGCCTCTTCCTTTGCCAAAAACGTAAATATGGCGGCGATATCAGGGTTCTTCGTCGATTTGGCAAGCCGTTCATAATAGGTTTTTCCCTGTTTCTCCATCTGCTTTGCCAGCTTCCAGATTGACGGCATGTCAGGCTCCTTTGTGGTTGAACATAATGGCAGCATTCCTGAATCGCGAAAATGAAATATAGGTATTATCCCGGAGGTCCCGCCATGCATGGCAGAACCCGGTGCACGTCACCTATTTTGCTATAAAAGGAGGTCAACCATGAAAATCATCAGACACCGTATGTTCCCGGTATTCGCAGCCATTTTATTCGTTTCTTTCACTCTTTTCGCCAGGGAGGACTCCATGCTGCTCAAGACAGGCACTCAGGCCCCGGATTTTTCTTTGCTTAGTTCCAACGGCGATACGGTCGCCCTCAAGGACTTCATCGGCAAGCACCACGTTGTCCTCATCTTCTACCCCGGCGACCAGACGCCCGGCTGCACGGCCCAGCTCTGCGCTATCAGGGACGACTACGCGGCGTTCGAGGCGAAAAACGCGAAGGTGTTCGGCGTCAACCCCGCCGACCTCAAATCGCATAAAAAATTTGCGGAAAAACAGAACTACCAGTTCCCCCTGCTGGTGGACGAAAACCGGGTGGCGGCCAGGGCCTACGGCTGCGACACGTGGCCCATGGTCAAGCGGACGGTGTATGTGATCGATACCAAGGGGACTATTATATTCGCGAAACGGGGAATGCCAAAAAACGAGGAGATTTTACAGGCGATAAAATAACGAACAACCTTCGGACGACGTCTATTGCGGCGGGGTCCTCTATTGTCATCCCAAGGCCCTGCGAGGGATCTCAGAAAATCGAGATAAACGAGATTCCTCACCTTCGTTCGGAATGACAAACTTTTACTGTCATCCCCGAGCCTTCCGGCAAAAGACACTGGACAGACTCCTGTGTCTGTCATCCCGAGTGATAACGAGGGATCTCGGAGAAATAATGACAAGCAATCACCCTGTTGTGAATTTTCGAAGCCACAGACTTTGGAATTCCGCTGGAGGTACTAGCCCGGACCACAGTACCAATAAAGCGCCTCGGGCCTATCCAGAATATTTTATGCAGCAATTAAAATGGGTAAAGAGTAAACGCGCCTCGGGCCTATCCGGAGCATAATTTGTGAAAATTACTTTACATCCTTCCCCACCAGATTCGCCGAAATCCTTGCGGATTCGTAAATCGTGGGCAACCCGGACCCTGGGTGCGTTCCACCACCCACCAGGTAGCAGTTCCCCACCTCCTCAAACCGGTTGCGCGGACGGAAATAGAGCATCTGGTTAATGGTATGTCCGAGGTTGAACGTCGCGCCCAGGAACAGGTTCCTGCTGTTCTGCCAGTCATCAGGCGTGATCACGACCTCCTCCCTGATGTGCGACGCCAGATCTTTCATCGATGTCCGCTCCATAATCCGGTTGAGCACCTTTTCCCGGTACGCGGCTGTGAATTCAGGGGTCCATGCCGTGGCGCACTTTTTATTCGGCGCCGGGACCAGCACATATACCGCCGAGTGTCCCGGAGGGGCGATGGTCGGGTCAGTGACCGAGGCGTTGCGAACGTACACCGACATGTCCTGCGGCACCACGTTGCGCGTCACGATATCGTTGATGTTACCATGATAGTCTTTTGCGAAGATAATGTTATGGTGCGCCTCGTCATACTTTTTATCAAGCCCGAGGTAGAGCATGAATGTGGAGCAGGAGTAGACCTTTTTCCGCAGATTGTCCGGCGACCATTTTTTAATGGTGCCGGGTTCGAACAGGGTCTGCATGGCGTGACCGAAGTCAGCGTTGATGACCACAGCATCGGCAGCCAATTTTTCGCCGCCCATAAGCTCTACTCCGGTAGCTTTACCGTTTGAAACGAGGACCTTGTTGACCGTCCGCGAAAGGTGGATCGATCCGCCGTGCTCTTTGATCACCTTTGCCATGCCGGTGGAAATTTCTGAAAGCCCGCCGATGACATGGTCGATGCCGAAGGTGTGTTCGATGTACGGAATGATGGTGAACGCCGCAGGGCACTGCCAGGGCGACATACCGAGGTACTTTGCCTGAAAGGTGAAGGAGATCTTGAGCTGTTCGTCCTTGAAATAGTTGCCAAGAGTCTGATAAAGACTTTTACCGAGCGACAGGTGCGGGAGCGCCTTCCACAGCGGAGCCGAAAACAGTGACCCCAAGGTTGCGTAGTCTTTCTGCAGACAGGGATACATTTTATCGTACCGCACCTTTTCACGCGACTGAAACCGCTCCAGGCCGTGTTCGTTGCCCGGAAACAGGCGGGCGATCTGTTCACGCATCTTTTCCTGGTTCGCGGTGGGAAACACCTCCTTGTCGAAAAACGACAGCTTGTACATGGGATCGAGCGGAACGATCTTGCAGTAATCCTCTGCCTTGCGTCCCGCTTCCTGGAACATCTCACGCAGGATAAAGGTCATCATGAGAAAGGTGGGACCGATGTCGTGGATATACGGACCGGTTTTGATTATGCCGTTCCTGCCGCCGATCTGGTCCTCACGTTCGTAGACGCTTACCTTATACCCGCGTTTTGCCAGGATCATTGCGCTCGTAAGCCCGCCCGGCCCGGCGCCGATAATGACGACATGTCGGTCTTTCATGGTATCCACCTTTCAATCGGTAACATGGTATTGTGATCATGGAATATACGATATTCTCCCTTGCTGAAAACAATTGAATCTCACTGGACGGTTAGTCCGTCATAGATCGGTACCTTATGGACTGGATAGGTTTTATAAGGCTGCTTCGGACTATCTACGGTAAAAACCTCCCGGACCTCGCACTCATTCAAAAACTCGGGCTGCTCGCCGTCAAAATCGGCCAGACGTATGCACTGCGTGCTGATTTCCTTCCCGAGGAGTCGTGCAAGCACCTTGGCCAGCTCTACCGTCATACCGACCGGGTAAACCCTGTGGACGCGCGATCGCTGCTCGACGGGTATACCGATGCCTCGTGGCGCGGCAATTTTGCCTCGATCGACGACACTCCCCTTGCCTCTGCATCGGTAGGACAGGTCCATCGGGCGCGCCTGACAGACGGCTCGGAAACCGTAATCAAGTTCATCAAGGCCGACCACCGTGACCGTTTTCTCGCCGACGTCCGGTCGCTCAGGCGGTTCATTAAAATGGTCCTGTTCTTCTACCCTAAACTACAGAAAGTCGCTGACCCGCTCGGCATTCTCGCCACCATCGAACAGGGTACTCTCGACGAGCTTGATCTTCGGAAAGAGGTTAACGGTCAGAAAACACTGAAAAAAATCTACGACGAGTACCATGTCCGTTTCGACCTCGCCGCCATGAATTTTCCGGTGCTCTACGAGCAACTGTCGAACGAAAAGGTCATGGTGTCGGAGTTCATAACCGGGCCGACCTTCGACGAAATGCTCGACAATAAAACCATGACCTACGACACCCTGTTGCAGCTCTTTCATATCCACGGGTTTTTCGTGTTCTGCATCGGCACCTTTCACGGCGACATCCACCCGGGCAACATCATCTACCGCGACGGGAAAATTTACTTTCTCGACACCGGCGCGATCAGCACGGTAGGCCCCAAGATGCGCATCGGACTATTTAACTTCTTCGAGGCACTCTCCGATTTCGACTATGACCGTTGCGCCCACTTTCTCAACAAAATGGCTGACCGGGAGATCGACGGTGCACGTTTTGAAAGTTACCGGAAAAAGTTCCTTGACCTCTACGCGGATTTTACCGAAACCACGGTAGCGCAGGTGAGTCTGACGAAAAAGATGATGCAGACCATCAAGCTCGGGGTCAATTCGGGCATGGTGTTTGAAAAAGGGATGTACCCCATCATCAAGAGTCTCATGTACCTCGACGGTATGGTGCTGCGCTGCAATCCCGACGCAGTGCTGATGAGGGACATGAAAAGGTTTATCGGGGAGTTTAAGAGGTTTACGGGGTGAAGGTTATGTCTGCCTGAGCGGACCCATGCGTAACAGTATGTGATGCCACGGACAGTTTTCCGACCTACATAACCATCTTTAAAAAAACTGCCGGAGTAACAATCGGTATTCCCTGATAGTTCCCGATTTCCAATAAATGCTGATCTCCGGAGATGATATAATCTGCTTGTGCCTCCATAGCACATTCAATAAACATGTTGTCTTTTGGGTCAGAAACTGCCTTCAGAATTTTTTGAGGGTGAACCACGGTGGATACATCATGGTATGCGTTGCAGAGATCGTTAAGGATCTCGTGGGAGAACCTGTTCTTAAACTTTCCACGCCTACCGACCATTGATAGCTCTGCTATCATTGCATCAGAAATAACCGATCGTATCTTTCCCTCAAAAAGAAATTCCATTATGGTTGCAGCATTTTTACTGCCCCACAGGTAGCTGATGAATACATTGGTGTCGATAACGACACGCAACTCTTCCTGATTATACTTTTCCACGGGTTTCAGCCAATGCCGATGTCGCGTCTTTGGAGGTAAGTCTCAAACGTCTGAACTCTTTCCGGGCGTTCGACATGGCATGTTTAAACCGTAACCGGGCTTTCTCCTCAATGAGTATTTTTACCCTGCTGAACTCTTTTTGCGGGAGTTGATCGGTAAAACCGGCGATTTTTTCGGCATCCAGATCAACCATGAGATTCATTTTCATTTTCTGACACATCCTTTCATAACTGTCTTCACCATAAAATTACAATTAATCCGGTCCAAAATCACTTTAATTGTTGTCTGAATGTTTCGCTAACCTACATCTCCCCCAGCACCCTCTGCGCCCACCTGTTCTTCGGTTCCTTTTGAAGCACCTGTCCGATGACCTTCCGCGCCTCATCCCTCTGCTTATTCTTTATCATCGCCCGGGCAAGGCTGATGGAGACCGCTGCGGAATCCGGGTATTTTTTATGGAGTGTCTGGAGCATCTCCTGTGCCTTTTTCGGATCGCCGCCGACAAACGACGGCATTTCGAGCAGGTTGACCGCGCCGATGAACCGGGTATGGAAATCATCGGGTCGCATTTTTTTCATATTGTCAAGATACGTTGCCGTCCGCCGGCCGTAGACCGGACCGTTTTTCAAGCTGGTACCGGCCATGAGCTGGCTGACATACGCGCGCCGGGCTGCGACCAGGTAGGGGTCCTCGTTTTTCAACTCAGCGGAATCGAGCAGCCCGAGCGCCTTTACGCCGCAGCGCGTCATGCCTTTTTTATCGTCAGAAGCATAGGCAATGACCTGGAGCC
>JAFGDP010000012.1 GCA_016932075.1 Chitinispirillaceae bacterium
GGCCTGGTGGGTGACGACGGCCCCACGCATCATGGCGCATTTGATCTTTCGTACCTCCGCTCGGTCCCGGGCGCGATCATTATGGCGCCGTCCAATGAGGAGGAACTCCGCCGGATGCTCTACACCGCTATGGAGTATACGAAAGGACCCTCTTTCATACGGTATCCGCGCGGATGCAGTCCCGTAGCACCGATTGCGACCCCCTGTAACGCCCTTCATATCGGTGTTCCTGAGATTCGAAGCGAAGGAACCGAGTGCGCCCTTATCGGCATCGGGGATTGCGCCCTTATTGCCCAAGAGGCGGCCGCACTCCTGAAGGAACATACAATAACACCGACCATTGTTGATGCGCGTTTTGCCAAACCGTTGGACCGCAACGCCTACCGCGCGGTCTTTTCGCGACACTCGCACATTATTACACTCGAAAACAATTCGGTGCGCGGGGGATTCGGTTCTGGGGTACTCGAGCTCGCAGCCGATCTGCGCCTGAAAAATATGCCACGCTTTCTCACCTGTGGCCTCCCGGACCGCTTCATCGAGCACGGTGATATAAAGAAGCTCCTTGCGTCCATCCAACTGGATCCCGCAGGTATCGCAACAAGGGTCCGGGAATTTATCCGGGGATGACTGCCGCCGTTGACGTTCTTTCCGCTTATTTGCTCTCCACCAGGCTGGCGATGCCGCTCCTGAACATGTTCGCCTGCGCCATCATCGAAACGGTCATGTGCTGGCTTATGTTTTTCTTTACAAGAGACATTATTTCCGCCCCATCGTCGGCCTTTTCCACATTGTCGATGCTGTCCAGGTACCGTATGTTTTTAAGGCTCAGCAGGTTCTGGTGCGACGCGACGGCGTCGCTGTATACCACCGACTTGGCGAGATACGAGGCGGCTCGGTCAAGCTGGCTCTGGAGTGCGGCCTCTTCGGCTGCCTGAGCTCCAATACCGAGCGTGAGACCCGACACGTCGGTCACATCTCCGGCATCGTACGAAATGTCATAGGTCTGGCTGATGTCACGCGGATCAAGAATGATCGACAGGAGCGGCGTCGACCCGTTGTCCTGCACCAGCTCCCAGCCGTCATAGTACGCGGTATCGATGGCATCGCTGATCCGCTGCCTGATCACGTTGAACTGGATCTGATCCGCGGTGCGTTCGTCGTCGGTCCGGCCGGGGTCGTAATACTCCTTCATCAGTTCCTGCATCTTGATCAGGTCCTCGAACACGATGGTGCCCACCTCCTTGGCAGAATCAAGAAGTGCGGCGCCATAGCTCAGCTCCCGCTGCACCTGCTGGTGCCCTTTTATATCGGCGCGCAACTGATGGACGCGGAAGTAATCGGGAATATTGTCGGAGGGATACTGAAAACGCTTGCCGGTCGCGACACGCACCATGTTGTCGTTGATCCGGAGCTGGTTTAATTTGTAAATTTCAGAAAGATGCAAGGACGTACTGTTCAATGCGGCTGAAATGAGCATATCACCCTCCCTTGTGTCGTTGTTCACATCCCTGTGTCGCTCATCCCCTGCGGCGCTTCCCCACGCCGCAGGCAGCGACAGCCCTGTATTCAAGCTACACCGTTAACTCCTGTCTTCCCCCCTGTCTCATAGCGATCCTCCATACAGTTGCGCGGCGTATCCCTGAATAATATTCGCCTGCGCAAGCATGGCTATGGTTGCTTCCTGGCGCACCTGCAGAATGGTGAGCGCCGACAGCTCCTCGATCTCATCGATATCGGTAATTGCTGAAATGGTGGATTCCTTGCTGGAAATGATCGTGTCCGTAAGATTCAGATGGCGCTGCAGAAGCGTGGCAAACGACTCCATTTCGGCCACGTAGATCTGCGCGTTGTTGAGCTCGTTCTGAATGTCGCTCGCCGCGGCATTGGCGATATTGCCGATTGACGACTGATTCCCGACCGCGGTTGCCTGCACGTCAACCATGAGCGAACTGTTCTCCGGGTTTATTTCGACGCTTGTCAGTGATGCCCCGGCCCGATATACCTGTACAAGGTCGTAATAGGAGTCGTCGATCGTGTCCGCGATGCGCTCAATAGTCGCATCGTATTCCGCTTCATAGGTCGCCTGCTTTACCGCATCGCCGTCGGCCAGCTCGTAGAGTTCCTGGAGCTCCTTCAACCGGTCGAAATCCTCCGCCAGGTCATTGCCCACCTGGGCGGCATACGTCGCCACTCCCTTGGCTTCCTCGATGTCCTGTTTGACTTGAAGGTAGGCAGTAATGTCGGTCTGGAGGTCGCTTGCGCGAGCATAACCGGCAAAATCGTCGCTGGGAACGCTGACCCGCTTGCCCGACGCTATCCGGGCAAGGGAATCCGCTATTGCCTGGTTGTTTGAAGCGTATATTTGTGAAAGGTTGTATACTGCTGGATTGGGTCCGCCGATCATAGACCCCTCCCTTGTTTCCGTTTCCCTGGTTTTCGCTTCGGTACCGGAGCTTCCCGTTCCGCGTACCAGCGTTCCGTCCCTGGTTACGGGGAAGAGGAGCGCTGCTCCTCATCCCCCTGATATCACCTCCGTGTTAAACGGAGCGCTTACATGAACAAACGGGCGAGCGACGCCTGCGACACGTTCGCCTGCGACATCATTGCCACCGATGCCGCGGTACGCACCTGCAGGTTGGTCACGTTCGCCATTTCCTCGACTTCGTCAACGTCAACCAGCGCCGATATGGTCGCGTTCTTGCTTGAAATGATCGTATCGGTCAGGTTGAGATGGCGGTTGAGCACATTGCTGAACGATTCCATCTCCGCCAGATAGGTATTAGCGTTGTTGATCTCGTTCTGGATCGCGGTCGTGGACACGTTGGCGATGTTGTTTACTGCGGTTTCATCACCAATCGCTGTTGTCGTTACGTTGACCTCCAGAGAGGTGTTCTCGGTATTCACCGCAACCGCGGTCAATGATCCTGACGCATACACCTGTGTATCGTCATAATAGGCGTTTGACTTCAAGTCGCCGATTCTATCGACAATCGTATCGAACTCCGCCTGATAGGCTGCCTGCTTGTCGGTATCAGAGGTCTGCCCGTACAGGTCGGCAAGCTCCTTCATGCGGGTAAGGTCCTCGACAATGTCGTTACCCACGCCCTTGCCGTAATCTACGAGCGCCTTGGCGTCCACGAGGTCCTGCTTGATGTTCTCATAGCCCGCCACATCGGTCCGCAGTCCCGAAGCCCTGATCCAGGCGGCAAAATCGTCACCCGGATTCGCGACCCGTTTACCTGTGGCGATTTTCGCCATGCTGTCGGCGAGTGACGATCCGGTCGCCGTGTAAATGTTGGAAAGCAGAGAAGCAATGGAAGTGTTGGTATTGATCATACTTCCTCCCTTGTGTTGAGTTTGACATCCATGTCACCCGGTCAGAGCTTCCCGGTACTGCCGGTGACGTTTTTTCAGGGCGCCTTATGCCCTGATAATTGTATCGGCGCATTCCGGATAAACTTTAGCATTTTTTTTACCGTTCACCTAACTGATTATGCGATATATTGTTTTTATTGCCCATAAACCGTATAATCTGGGAAAAATCCAATGAGCGAGCGGTAATCCTGTGAACACAACGACCTCATCAGCCAAGCCTCAGAAACTACTGGAATTCTCGCGTCGAGAATGGCTTGCCATGTTCGTAAAAGGCGAGCATGAGAAGCTTTGCCAGGAGTTTGTACGGTGCCTGGACCATTTCACCAAAACCTATTACAGGAACCTTACGGCCGATGTCAGGGCCCTGATCAATGACTTTGTCGAATCGTTCCTCTATTTTTTCTGCCACCCGGATTTCAACCTGCCACGGAATTTCGTCCAATCAATGCTCGGTTTTCACGCAACGATCGCCAATCTAGCCGCCATATCCGACTTCGGGACAACCACTCCCTGGGTGGTGCGGCTGGCGCGTAAAAAAGAGAATTACTATAAACTGCTTACGCTCTATAACGTCCGCTGCCGGATCGACATCAATCCATCGCTCTTTTTTGAAATAAACGAATTCTTCGGATCAGAATGGTGGACCTTCTACTGGCTTTCGGCGCCCGCGTTCTGCATTCGGTCAACACACGAACGGATCCGCAGCCATTTGAACGCTTTGGACCATAGGTTCATGGTTTTCGGCGCAAACGCGCGTGCCAGCTATTTTCCGGTCACCTACGTGGCGCCAGAGAGCGAGCAAACCATAAAAAAACGGCTGAACCGGCTCGTATCGACTGCCTTTTCAAATGTGAAGATCGCCAACGCACCTAATCCGAGCAAAATCGCGCTCATCAGCGACCGCTGGTACCGGTCGGCCGTGTACACGAGCCTTTCACCCCTGATACGGTCGCTTAAGGGACACTACGACATCACGCTGGTGAATTTCGGCGGGGACGAAGAGATCATCATGGACCGCGAGATGTTCAGCCGCATCATCACGATCCAAATGAAGGGACACGAGATGGACCTGAACGCGCTGCAGAACAATGAGTGGAGCGCGGTCATCTATCCCGACATCGGCATGAACCCGGAAAGCATCTATCTCGCGAATATTCGGATCGCGCCGGTGCAGATCATGATGTACGGCCACCCGACCAGCACCTGGGGATCGAAAATCGATTATTTCATCGGCGGCAGGAAAGTCGAAGACCTTGCCGAAGCGCAAGAAAATTACGGGGAACGGCTGGTGGTGATCCCCGGAATGGGCGTCTATCCGGTATACCCGGACGATTTCACGGCCCCGGCCGATCCGCCCCAAGAGGACCCCCTTCTGATCAACTGCGGCTGGACCGCGCAGAAGGTCTCGTATCCGCTTCTCGAAGCGCTGCAGGAGATCCTTATACAGGCGGATAAGCACGTCGTGTTCCAGATCTTTCCGGGGGGCGGGGTATCGCATTACAACGGATTCATACCTTTTGTAAAAGACATCCATTCCATGCTCGGGGCCGACCATGTGCGCGTCGCGTCCAACATGCCCCGGCTCGCCTACCTTGCCGAACTATGCAAAGGCGCCTTTTCTCTCGACTCCTACCCCTTCGGCGGCTTCAACTCGATCATTGATCCGCTCTATCTGAAAAAACCGGTCATCGCATGGGAGACCGGCAGGGCCTACAGCCGTTTTGCCTCGGCCACGCTTGAGATCATCGGCATGCAGGAGCTTATCGCGCGGAACCGGGACGAGTATATTGAAAAAACAGTGCGCCTGATCAACGATGACGGGTACAGAAAAGCAATGACCGGCAAGGTCGCTGCCGTGGACCTCAAAGCCGCGTTCGCGCAGCATGAGAATCCGGCCTATTTCCGGAAAGCGATCGCCTCCCTGATCGAAAACCACCAGCAATTGTCAGCGGAGGGATCGCGGAAACCAATTATCATCGAATAACATCCGCGCATTGCCCCCACGGCCTCCCGACTAACCGGTTACCATTTCCATATGGTCTCCTGTCAACCACAACGAAAACCGCTCAAGTTTTTCCGAGATATGCCGATAATAATAAAGGAGATGTTTTATTCATTCGGGGCGCAGATGATGGGGTGCGCCCTGTAATGACAACACGGCACAGAAGGGATTCTCCTTCGCGCACGCACCATTATGCCGAAAGCAAGGACGCATGGGATTTGAAAAAAGCAACTCGATCGGGCTCATTATTCCCCCGTCGGTTTTCCTTCTGGACGAACGGGTATTCGCCAGCCTCGGCATCCTCAAAGTGGCTGCGGTCCTCGAACAGGCCGGACATGAGGTGGAGGTCCTGGACCTCTCCGGGATTGTCAACTACGAAACAGCGTTGCAGGATTACCTTGCCGCCTCTTCCTGCAGTGCGTTCGGCATCACCGCCACAACGCCGCAATTTCCGCAGGTATCGATCATACTGCGCATTATCAGAACGTACCGGCCTGACGCCCGCGTGATCCTCGGCGGTCCTCATGTGACCCTTATTCATACCGCGGCACGCAAGGAGCTGGCGCGCGGCAGGGAAGGACGGGCGGTCAAGGCGCTGCGGTCGCTCGAGAGCGATTTCGACGTCCTCGTGAGCGGCGACGGTGAGAAAGCGGTCTTTGTTGCGCTCGACGACGATCCGCCCGCGCTCGTTGACGCAAACGAACTCACATCCCCGCTGTTCCTCACGCGCGCCGAATACGAACGCTCGCCGCTCCCGGCCCGCCACCTCCTCGACCTGCACAGCTACCACTACACCATTGACGGCCACCGCGCGACCAGCATCATCGGCCAGCTGGGATGTCCGTTCTCGTGCGGCTTCTGCGGGGGCAGGGAATCTCCCTGCCTGCGGGTGGTACGCAACAGGAGCACGCAGAGCGTGCTCAATGAAATCGAGACGATTTACCGGGAGTACGGATTCACCGGATACATGTTCTACGACGACGAGCTTAACGTTAATCCGCGCTTCATGGAGCTGATCGAGGGGCTGATACGTTTACAGATTCGACTTGATTGCACATTCCATTTTCGCGGATTCGTCAAGGCCGAGCTTTTCACCCGGCGCCACGCCGAGGCACTGTATGCCGCCGGATTCCGCTGGATATTATCCGGCTTTGAAACCGGTTCGTCGCGCATGCTGGTGAACATCAACAAGCGCGCCACCAGGGAGGACAATAGCCGCTGCATCGAAATCGCCCACGAATTCAAGCTCAAGGTCAAGGCGCTCATGTCCATCGGCCATCCCGGCGAATCGCCTGCTACCATTGCCAAGACCCGCGACTGGCTGCTCCAGGTCAAACCCGATGACGCGGACATTACGATCATCACGCCGTATCCGGGCACCTCATACTACGACCGCGCCCTGCCGCTCCCGGGAACAAAGGACACCTGGGTGTACACCGTGCCCGCGACCGGCGACAAGCTCTACTGCCGGGATATCGATTACGGTACGGTCGCTGCGTTCTACAAAGGCGATCCCGGCGAAGGATATCGCGCCCTGACCTCTACCGATTACCTGTCGTCGCAGGACCTGGTCACCATGCGAAGCGAAATGGAACGCGAGGTGCGTGCCGCGCTTCATCTAGGCGACCTGACCGGCACTCCGGCGCTGCGGTATGAACACTCCATGGGGCAGATGGGTGAGATTCCTCCGTACATTCTCCGTTCCAGCCTGGCGCACGCAACGGCGTAAACTCATCGCGCAACGGCGAGGAGGCGGTCCGCTACGGTCCGGGCCGTATGCTTCCAGGTGTGATTCTTTCTGACCATATCACTCGCTCTCAGTCCCCGCTTCTGTGCCTCATCGCGGTTCTTATAGACATACCGAAGCAGATTGCGAAGATCCTCGGTATCGGGCAGGAGCCAGAACGGGTTCCCGACCGTTTTCATGCCGCTCACCGACCAGGTCTGCAGCTTTTCAAGCGAGCATTTGATCAAATATCCGCTGTCTTCATTGACGAAATCACTGCACGCGCCCGCTCCCGTAACGATGACCGGCAAACCGCACGCCATTGCCTCCGCCACGGGCAGCCCATACCCTTCGGAACGGTACGGATGCACGTAGCAGTCGCACGCGGTATACAGGCCCGGAAGCCCTGCAGGCGGAACGTCCTCGGTGTAATAAATAATCGACGCGATGTCGCTACGACCGGCGAGCGCTTCCACCTTCGCGGCAAGCTCTCTGGTGTAGGCGTTGGACCCCTTGATAACGAGGCATACCGGCTCCCGCGCCGTGAATTCGCTCAAATACGCATTGACCAGGATGTCGACGCCTTTACGCATTGTTACTCCGCCGTTAAAGAAAAAACTGAACCGCTTACCGATCTTTTCACGCAGCCATGGCGCCTGCGGAGCGCCGGGACGGAACTCATCCGGATCTATGCCGAGGGGTATGACGTGGATGATATGCTCGTCGATCCCCGAAACGGCATAACACTCCTTGAGATACGTCGTATACACCCACACTTCTCTCACCGTTCGGGGGATTTTTTCCACCCATTCGACCGGAAGGCACCCGTACTCCCACGGCTGAAACAGCACATACACTCCCGCCGGCACGGCGGTCAGATCCGGCGGCCAGCGGTGGCGCACGTGCACCACGGCATCACGGTGCGGACTGTTGACAAGCGATTGCAACGGACGGAATTTGGCCATTGTGCTTGGCGAAAACTGGTCAGACTCATACGCGACATGGCGCACATCGAACCGCGTATCCGCTGCAAGTTCGCGCAAAATTTCACGGTTCACCATACCAAGACTGTGGTGAACGAAAAGCGAACCTTCCCAGTTCACCTTGACAGACACATTCTGCTCCTGATCCTGATCGCCGATATACATAACACCATGTTGCTTGTATGTTTTTTCAAATCATACAATGGAAAAACCGGTTTTTCACCTGTTTAATTTAATATTGCGCGTCAGTATACGGGTTTTCCTGCAAAAGAGATGCTGTCTGCTGTCATTTTATACCGCTGCACGGCCGTGACGTGAGGCTGCACGGTTACGCTTTTTTCTTTTATACTGTCATGCCCTATCCATGCGTTTCGTGATCTTTTTAAATTGCACATGAGGAGTAACGCCAAGCCTTTTGCCGATCCTTCTTAGAAAGGAGAGACTAATGTTGCGGTAGGTCCCAGACTCAAGCCGTGCTATACTATTATATACCTTTGCCCGCATCCGCGCGCAGCAGGTTTTTCATGCGTCCTGTCCCATTGCGGCTTTCTTACCTGCAAACAGAAGGCCGTAGCAGAATCTTTTATCGAGCATGCTTCGGCGATCAACGGTATTTCCCGAAAGGTCAATGCTTGCGATACCGAGCGGCGCGCGCTTTGGATTGTGGCGTTTCCGCATGCCGGTGATTTTTCTGAACAGGCTTTTAACGTTTTCACCGATCCAATAGCTGAGGTCGTCTTTTAAAGAACCGACTGATGCCAGCTCAAGAACCTCAACATTGGCACGCCGGGCATAGCGTCGCAATTCGCCGGCAGCGTACGGCTCCTCGCGAAAATCGTCATGGGTCATTCCGAGCATAATGCGCAACCCGAATCCGATCCGGTAAAAGATGCCATACCGGTTGGGCACCACAAAAAAAAGCATGCCGCCCGGGCGCACAAGCCGTGCATTCGCCTCGAATGCCGCGTATCGGTCCTCGCCGCTGAAATGCTCGAGCGTACCGAACGAACAGGCCAAGTCAAAGCGTTCCTCCATTTTGTTTGAAAGACGCAGCATATCAGCCACGATACAATGCGGATGCAGGCCCAGGGCACGATGCGTTTTTTTTGCGACAGCAAGACCGGACATGCTGTAATCAAGCAGCGTAACCCTTGCACCCGCAAGCCCCAGAAGCATGCTCATCTTTCCAAGTCCGCAGCCTACTTCTATGCTATGAAAGACGTCAGGAAGATTGCATGTACGTTTCCAGTACATGAACCTGCTCCAGATAATACCTTGACTATTAGAGAACAACCAGGAAATAATTTCGTCTCGTGAAGGTAATTCCTGCTGCCAGAGTTTGGCCATTCTTCTATTCGTATCGGAGTTTTTCATCGATGCAAAAAAAACTGATGCATGGTACTTCTTGAGCAGTACATTCTGGTACGGTTGCGTAAATATACCACGGTGTACACCCGTGCGGTGTTATTTCAATCTCGCATGAATTACCTGCTGCGCGGATTGCAGGCACCCGCATTCTATTTCTTCGGTCTCCCCACAGCAATAATATACAGCGGCACTTCATTTTTCCCGCACCCGAGCACCTCCATGACGCTGGAATCCTCAAACGCGCCGACCGGCACTGATCCAAGACCGAGCGCAACGGCCTGAAGGTGAATGTTTTGGGCTGCGTGGCCGGCTTCCATGTGTGCGTACATTACTCCCCGCTGACCGTAACGGCCCGTGGTGCGCTCCATGATTGCGGTAAAAATAATTGAGCAGGGAGCCTGTTCAACGCAGGACTGGCCGAGCGCGGCGCGTGCCAGCGCCTTTCGATGGTCGCCCTGCTTCAATTTCCTCAGTTCATGGCCTTCGGGGGAATACGTGAAAAGCGCTTCCGGAGTCATGCAGTAGGTTTCAAGCGGATAGGTGGCGCCTGCCGAGGGCGCGGCACGAAATCCGCGCTGCTTGTCGGTCACGCCCTGGGCGGCAAAAAGGAGCTGTCCGATCTCCTGCTTTGTCAAAGCTTGCCCGTCATACGACCTGATGGAACGTCGTGCATTCAAAGCGGCTTCTAAAGTCATCGTACCGCCTTTTTTGGGTTTGTGCAGGGTGATTGTGTTGTTCTTTTCTGCCGCTTGTTTTGTTTTCTGGCAAAAACCTTTCTGGAAATTCAAAAATAGTATGATCAGGAAGCAGGAATACAGTAATAAAAGAGTAATACGTTTTATAGTCGCCATAGTATCTACTCCCCGCAATGAAGCACCTATTTCACTTATTTTTTTAAGCAGAGCGTTTTTCCAAGTATAAATAATTTTGGTTAAGTATTAAAAAAAGTATTATTATATATTAAACAAAAGCAGTTTTGTTAAGTTTCTTCTTTTTGATAACTAGTTATTTTATCTCGACAGCAAACTCTTCCGCACTTCCAAATGCGGCAGACGGTAAATAAAAAACTTTAATCGTTTAATTAATCAAATTTTTGCCCTTTTTCAACTCTTTTCATCCTGGGGAGGTCCCAAATGAATAAAGCTTTGCCTGCATCCCTGAAAAGAGGCATTGCGTTATTGGCAATACCCTGTTTTCTTTTTCTGCTCATTCCGGCAGCATCGCACGCGGTCATGAAACCGGCTGCTGCGCTGCTCAATGATCTTGGCCAGAAGCCGATCCTGGTGCAGTCGTCCCTTCCGCAGACCAATCTGATCAGACTCGAGTATCAGGTGCCTGCCCCCCTGTTCCAACAGATGAACCACCAGTTCATGAAAAACAAGGCGCTCCAGCGCTGCTTTCTCGGAAACGCGATTTTCTACGGAAAGCCGGGCCAGCCCGAGCTGCCGCTCGTGTATTCGAGAGTCATCCTGCCTGCCGGCCATACCGTGGAAAGCATTTCGTTTATACCGAAAAAGGAGATCACCCTGCCCGGCGCTTACACGCTATCGTATGCCGAGATCCCTCATCCGCTGTCCGCTACCACCATCACCTGGGCAAAGCCGGACATGGCAATTTATGATTCTGATAACGGGTATCCGGGTAAACGGTATGATCTCACCTCGATCCAGTACCGGTGCGGCGCGCCGATCGCTGAAATCGACATCTATCCCATGACCTATTACCCGAAAAGCGGCACAATCAAATATTGCCGCGAATTTGCCCTGGAGGTAAAAACAAAGCCGGACCCTACCGGCGGCAGTGATCTTGCTCCACGGGTTGAACGGTTTTTCGACGGCTACCTCATGACCGAAGAAAACCCTGAAATGCTTGCCATCTATCCGAAGCCGCTGCGAAAAAACGCCTCTTCGGACAACTATGAATGGATCGTCATCAGCGAGGATACGGTGCTCTCGGCCACGACAACGCCCAACCTGCAGACCCTGATCGAGTTCCGCCAGTCCAAGGGATTCACGGCGCGGGGCGTTCCCATGAGCGAGGTCCGGCAGCAGAGTGGATCGGCCAACAGCGACAAGCTGAGGAATTTCATCAAATACGCGTATGAAAACTGGAATACGAAATGGGTGCTCCTTGCCGGGGACATAAATATTATTCCCTTGCGCACGGTTCAGGCCTCCAACGGCAGCGAAACTGACAATCTCCCCACTGATATGCCGTATCAATGCCTTGACGGCACCACCTGGAACAACGACTATGCCGCCGAAGTCTTTATCGGCCGGTTTTCCGGTCAGACACGCGCCGAGATCGCCAACCAGATTTTCAAGACCATTGAATACGAATCCGGGGCCGCGAGCGAGAGTTATTACACCAACGGCCTGAGCCTGGGTGAAAAACTCGATAACACGACTTACGGAACCAGCTGCATGAACCAACTTGAGGAGCTCTTTCCCAGCGAATGGGATTTTGACAGCCTCTACGACTCCCCTACCTACACCTGGAACTCATCCGCCCTGTTAACTAAAATCAACTCGGACCAGTTCAGCATCATCAACCATCTCGGCCACAGCAATGCCACCTACGGCATGAAGCTGCGCAACGGCAACGAATCGCAGTTTAACAATGAAAAGTTCATTTTTGTAAAATCACAGGGCTGCATTCCGGGCGCGTTCGACCGTGACTGCTTTGCCGAACGCATCACGACCCAGACCCGTACCGGGTTCTTCGGCGCGGTCATGAACTCACGGTACGGCTGGTACTCGCCGAGAAATCCGACCAGCGGCTCCAGCCACATCGTACACCGCTCGTTTTGGCAGGCGTGCTGGAACGAGGACATGAGCTATTTCGGCGAATTCAACGAGTATTCGCACCGGATCAATACGCGGTACCGCTGGGACATCCTGGAATCCAACCTGTTCGGCGATCCGGCCGTGCTGTTCAAAGGCAAGGAGGCTGAACCGTTCATACAGGTGGTGAGCCCGAACGGCGGCGAAGAGTGGGAAGCGGGCAGGACATTCCCCGTCAGGTGGGACGCGAACGTCGAAGGCAACCTGAAAATCGAGCTGATCAAGGGGACCGCTGTAAACCAGACGCTCACCACCTCTACACCGAACACCGGATCATGGAACTGGGCGATTCCCGAATCCTTTACCCAGGGAAGCGACTATAAAATACGGATCACGAGCGTCCAGACCACCTCCCTGCGCGACGAAAGCAATGCAACATTCACCATCGGACCGCGCTCCGAGCTCAGCGTTGTCGCGCCTAACGGCGGCGAGAACTTTGAAAAGGGCACGGTGTGCGAGATCACCTGGACCGACAACCTGAGCGGAAACGTTAGTATCATCCTGTACCGCGATTCATCCATCATCCTCGATATCGTGGAGAATACCGCAAGCGACGGTTCCTACAACTGGACCATTCCTTCCACGGTGCAGAGCGGTTCCAATTACTGGGTCCGCGTCGTGAGCGTTGACAAGGAGTGGCTGTGGGACGAAAACGACGGCGCCTTCAGCATAAGAAATCCTGCAGTGGCTATCCCATATACCCAAACCTTTGAGTCATTCGATGTCGGCACGGTTCCTCTGATCCAGTACTGGGAACAGCTTGACGACGACGACCTTGACTGGACCATTATCCAAGGACCGACCCCTTCGCGTAACGGCTCGTCGCCCAATGTGACCGGCCCGATGGCCGACCATACCAGCGGTAATGCCACAGGGAAGTATATATACGTTGAAGCATCCAGCAACAATTCTCCGGACAAGGAAGCGCAGATGGTGACCCCGCTCTTTTCGCTGGTAGGCGTGGTATCGGCCCAGATGGGCTTTTTCTATCACATGTATTCGGACAGCAACCATATGGGTGATCTCTACGTGGATGCCCGAATTGAAGGAAGCGCGACCTGGACCGAAGGCATCATCCATATCTCCGGCGACCAGGGCGACCAGTGGAAGCAGCAGGTGTTCGACCTGAACGCTTACGTTGGCCAGCTCGTGCAGTTCAGGTTCAGGGGAATCACCGGCGAGAGCTGGGCAAGCGACATCTGCATCGACGATTTTTCGATCACCGGCGGAACCGGTAACCCGGTTCGCAGAGCGGCCCTGCCCGCGACATTCGGTCTGTCGTTTAGCGGATCACTGCTGACCTACCTGATCCCCGCGACGGTACCGGCAAAGGTCCCGGTCACGATCGCGCTCTACAACCTGCAGGGGAAACAGGTGCAGACCCTGGTGAACGGCGCCATGAATCCGGGCAGGTACACGATCGACCTCGCCGCTTCACAGAGCAGGACCGCGAAGGGGCTGTACATCTGCGCAATGAAGGCCGGTGATTTCAGCGCCGTGGAACGGGTGACGGTCAGGTAGCCGGAACTATGTTGATACTGTAATAAAGAAGCCCGCGTTGTTAGGCGGGCTTCTTTATTTCGAAATGAAAAACGGATCACTTCCAGTGCGACCGGAAATCGTCGGTCACCACCCCCACGAGCTCGTTGACCAGGCTGCCGTACGCCTTTTCCGGATCGCGGGCGTCAAAGCGGGTGTCACCTTTTGCCAGGCTCACCGAAGCGACATCTTCCCTGCCCTGTGAGGAATTCGACCATACGGTCGCTCCGGCCTGCGTTTCAACAAGTCGCGCATTCAGTTTTGCCTCAACAAAAGCGGAAACAGTCATCTGTTTGATGAGCGAGCCTATGCTTACCGAGGGCTTGACCTTCTCGACCGTCAACCTGCCGATAACAACAGCGCCGATCCCGTATTTCGCGCCGAGTAGTTTGATCGCCTCGATATCCAGCTCGCTGCAGCCGATGGATCCGAGCACGTGGGACATGGTCCCGAGCTCGATCACCGGTGTGCCCGGCTGCGCTTCCAGTACCGACCGCAGCAGTTTCTGCGAAGTATAGTCGGCAAGGGTGCCTTTGGCGTTCGATTCCAGTTGTATCATGCCAAGGGTGGCGTATGGCTTGAGATCGATGCGGGGAGGAATGAGGACCCTGGGACTGCAGAAGAGGGAAAACAGAACCATGATCAATATCAAGTTTGCCGGAAACGTTCCATACCTATTCTCTTTAACGTTTTGAGCGCTTATACTATGATTCATCGTCATTTCTCCTCGAGTACTATCGTACCAGATTTTTCTTCAGGAATCCCTCCTTTAACGGCCAAATAGATCATACCTGCCATTAAGACGATTCCCCCGATAGTATAGTTAGAAAGAACGCAATTTGCGAAAGCCCTAAACGGCCGGAAAGCCGATCCTACCACCTGCAATACTGAAATAAAAACGAAAGAAGTCCACAGCAGAAAAGTAATTACAGGACTTTTATATGTTAAAACAACGTTCCAAAGGACGAATACTACGGGAAACGTCATCACCCAATAATGCTTCCAGGCTATCGGTGAAAACAGGATCATAACCAACGAAATAAATGCCCCTTCAAATCCGATGTCCCGATATCTGCGCCGGATAATGATACTATAAAAAATGCTCATCGCTGCCACAAAGAGGCCTCGATAGAGCCATGTGGTTACCACACTGCCGATGGTATCGACAGGTGGATGATGAACTTTTCCGAAAAGCATGGTAGATACATCCGACGTGATCCATCTGCCCAGCATGGCATACACCGATTGTGCCGCCCCGGTAAGCGGGTAGCCGCCATGGAGCGAAATAGCAAGCCATCCCTTTATATTAACGATATAGTCGGGAAGCCCATACCATACAATCGGTAATAACGTAAGGATACCGGCGGTCGCCACCATCATTCCCGATGCTTTTATTTTACCGCGCGCCAATAAAAAAATCAGAAAAATCAGAGGATACGCCTTGATTGCCGTTGCACAGCCAAACCAAAAGCCAGAAAGAACATCCCTGTTTTTCGCCGCATGATAAACACCGATCGAAATCAGAAATAATTGGATTATATTCACCTGCAGTTCACAGGCGTTATCAAGGAGCGGACTCGTGACGAATAGAATCGGTAAAAAAATGAATAATGAAAAAAGCGATAACGGCTTCCGGTAATCGAACCAATCGAACGGTTTTTTATTAATTAGACGGCACCAGAGTCCGACCGACAGGAAAAATAAATGGCAGTTCAGGATATACCAGAGAACCTGTGTACCATGAATATTCACCTTTGCCATATACGCCCACGGTATCATAAAAACCATAAAAAAGGGGGGCCATGTTACGCATGATCCGACCTTGCTTCCTTCGTAGAGATAGGTTTTTTGAATCAACCGATTAGTGCCATCAATAAAGGCTCTGAAATCTCTTCCGCGGGATGGATGGGTCGATGCGGCAATGAATAGATTGGGAATGAAAAGCGCGACAAGAAATAGGAGCATGAACATCTGCTTTTTGGTCATAGCGCCACCTTTAAATGCAATAAAATTGTATTGCAGTAGTGCAGTTGTATACCATTGGAAAAATAAAAAATGTGGGTAATAAACTTATAAATAAATCAGTGTATTATCAATTATCCCCTATTTTCCATTACCTGCAGCTTCCTTCCTCTCGCCGTGGGCCGGCAGGTAGATGGTCATTGTAGTTCCCTCGCCAAGCGTGGAGCCGCATTCAATATGGCCGCGGTGGTTTTTCATTATAAAATAACACGTTGAAAGCCCGAGCCCTGATCCGTCCTGCTTGGTCGAAAAAAACGGGTCGAAGATCCGGGGAAGGTGCTCGTCGGCGATTCCGATCCCGTGATCCCGAATAATGATCGCAATATAGTTTCCCTGTTCGAGTCCTGGATACTCACGCGGCTTGATCCTCCTGTTTTTTGCGATGATATCGAGGGTGCCTCCCGAGGGCATGGCGTGCCGGGCATTGATGACGATGTTATCGATTACCTGGACAATCTGGCCCTCGTCCGCTTCCGCAGGCCAGAGACCCTTCTGAATTCTGAAAATTGTTTTGATGTTCGATTCGCCGACCGACATACCGACACAGTTTCGCAGAATTCTGCCAATATCGAGCGGCCGTTTCTGCGGCACCCCTGCCTTGGAAAAATTGAGGAGTTGCTGCGTGAGGCCCTTGCTCCGCTGCAGGGCCATCATCGCCTTTTGCAGATAGACCGCAATGGTTTCGTTATCCTGGCACTGCTCGATGCTGAACTCAATATAGCCGAGCGCAATGGTGAGCAGGTTCTTGAAATCATGCGCGATCCCTCCGGCAAGCACGCCGATCGCCTCGAGCCGCTGCGCCTGCAGATATTGCTGTTCAAGCCGTTTCCGCTCTTCCTCGTCTCTTTTTTTCTGCGTGATGTCCCGTATAATACCGACCGTACCGACGAACTCTTTCCGCCCCTGCTTTTTTCTCTCGGTTGCGTCGCGGAACACTCCTCTGGCGCTTACCTCGCCGACCGCGATCAGGGAGCCGTACATGAGCCGCTTGCCGTTCTGCTCCGGCTTCCAGTGCTTGGGGATCAACCGTACCTCGAGTCCCCTGGTCATGCGCTTGCCGGTCCTGCGCTCATCGAAAATCTTCGGGGCGTTCTCGTCGCCCGTCACCTGACCCTTGATTTTCTCAAGCACCACGACACGGCTTACCTTCTCAGCATCATCGGGATGCAGAATAATGCTGAAATGCCGCCCTATAAGCTCGCGCGGTTTATACCCGAGCGTTTCAATACAGCTGTTGATATAGGTGATGGCGCCCCTGGTGTCGAGCCGGTATACGATATCAGGGATTATCTCCAAAAGCGTGCGGTAACTCTGTTCAATGCGTGTATTACGATCAGTAAGTTTAGGCATAGCTTCGTACCGTCTGCTGTTTCCTTGTATATTTTATTGTCCCGGAAGGCCCTTTTCTATCACTTTTTCAATGCGTTCCGTTCAACCCTCTGCACATTGGGGTGTTTTCATGGTCCTGGATTTATTTTATGGCATTATCTTCCCGCTATTTTTGCAGGAAAGGCTATAGCATGGAGGTCATTGCGCTCATCCGCCAGTTGATTATCACGCTTAATGAGTACCTCTGGGGATGGCCCATGCTCGCACTCCTTTTCGGAACGCATCTCTATCTCACCGTCAGGTTGAAATTCCCCCAGCGCTATATCTTCAAGGCAATAAAGCTGTCGATTTCAAGCGATGCGGACGGACATGGCGATGTGAGCCATTTCGGCGCGCTCTCCACCGCGCTTGCAGCCACCATAGGCACCGGCAACATTGTCGGCGTGGCAACCGCCATTACGCTCGGCGGTCCCGGAGCGCTCCTCTGGATGTGGCTCACCGGCGTGTTCGGCATCTCCACAAAATACTCTGAAGCAGTCTTGGCGATAAAATACCGGCAGCGGACACCCGCCGGCATGCTCGGCGGCCCGATGTTTGCCCTGGAGCGCGGCATGAACCAGAAATGGCTCGCAATCCTGTTCTCTGTCTTTACCGCGCTGGCCGCCTTCGGGATCGGAAACATGGTGCAGGCCAACTCGGCCGCCGTCATAATCAAAGACTCGTTTGCCATTGACAACTGGATCTCAGGGGTCTGCATGGCGGTCCTGACCGGGCTGGTCATCATCGGCGGAATCCGTTCCATTGCCGGCGTCTGCACAAAGCTTGTCCCGTTCATGGCCATGCTCTATCTTGCCGGATGCGTGATTCTTTTAGGAATCAACGCACGCTACATCTTCCCTGCGATCTGGCTTATCATCACCAGCGCGTTTTCAATGAAGGCGGCTGCCGGCGGGCTCCTTGGAGCGGGAATGATGGCTGCCATCAGATGGGGCATTGCCAGGGGGCTTTTTTCCAATGAAGCAGGCCTGGGATCGGCACCGATTGTCGCGGCAGCGGCGCGCACCGACAATCCGGTACGCCAGGCCCTGGTTTCGTCCAGCGGCACGTTCTGGGACACCGTGGTCATCTGCGCCATTACCGGGCTTGTTATGGTGACGAGCATCATGAAAAATCCCATGGCGTTTGAAGGGCTTGCCGGCCCGCACCTGTCAGCCGCTGTATTCAGCCAGATCCCGGTCATTGGCACAGGAATGCTCTCCCTGGGGCTCCTGACTTTCGTGTTCTCAACCATCCTTGGATGGTCCTACTACGGCGAACGGGCCGTCCAGTACCTTTTCAAGAAAAAGGCGATCACCGGATACCGGGTGTTATGGGTCGCGGCGGTGTTTGGCGGCGCAACCGTGAAAATACAGCTCGTATGGGATTTTGCCGATGTTATGAATGCGCTTATGGCTATTCCGAATCTTGTCTCGCTTCTCTTTTTAAGCGGCGTCATCGTTGCCGAGACGAAAAAACACCTGTGGAACAGGAGTCCTGATACGGCGTATGAAGGCGGATAATATGCGCGACAATACGTTCCGGTCGCTGTGGATACGGGTCGCGCTTTCATGCGTACTGGTAATGCACGCTATCGGCCAGACCGCTCCGGCACAAAAGCGCCTCTCCCCTGCCGTTCATAATTACCGCATGTTTCTGGCTATGCCGGCCGACACTCCCCTTTCCGACTCCACGCCGGTGGCCTTGCGCAGGTTTGTCCGGAATGACACCGACTTCGTGATGACCGTGAGTCCGATCGACCTTTCAGTCGACATCAGTGAAATGGAGCGATATACGTGGTATCAGTGCGAATGGCAGGAGTTCCTCCTCCGGTATCGGGAAACCACGTACGGCAAGGCGATTCTTGAAGCGCGGCTGGCCGTGCTGCCTATAAAAGATGCCGGATTTAACCGTTTTCTTACGTCCCAGGAGGGCATCTCCCTTACCGTTGATCTCTGCCCGTCACGCAGGCCCCTTGACCGGCACTTTTTCGACACCCTTATCACGGCTCTTGCCGTTAACCAGACGCCGGTCCCGATCGGTATCGCTATTACCGGGACCTGGTTGAAAACCCATACCGGCGATCTGAAATGGCTCCTGGATCTGGAACGCACCAACCGCATCCATATCACCTGGATCAACCACTCCTACCACCACCATATTCCGGGCGAAGTGGACTCCTCCGATACCAGCTGCTCAGGAACGGCAATCGACCTCTGCGAGGAGGTTCTGGGGCTTGAACGGTTGCTTATTGAGAAAGGGCTCATGCCCTCGGTCTTTTTCCGGTTTCCCGGCCTTGTCTCAAATCCAGAATTAATTGTTAACGTGGTATCCTTCGGCGTGATCCCGGTGGGAAGCGATGCCTGGCTTGCCAAGGAGCAGAAAGCGAAAAACGGCAGCATCGTACTGGTCCATGCAAACGGCAATGAACCCTGGGGTCTCCAAAAATTCGTACGGTTGCTTGCGGAAAAGCGGGACTCGATCCGCCGAAAAGCCTGGTTTCTCTATGACCTCCGTACCAGCATGATCAAGGCGCTGGACTCAGCCGCGACGGTCCATTGATAAGCCGTCACGGCTCCCTGAACACCTCGGTGCCCACTAAAACGGATGAAAGGGGTGATTTGTTACAATTTTTTTCGTTTTGCCGCATTCTGCAGTAACACGGCGAGAGGCGGTCCCATGCCTGGGCATCGCCTGCACCGAGAATACGGATATCATCCATGATTTTTCCATCCGCGATCTCGATGACCCGGTCGCACGAGGCCGCAACATGACGGTCGTGGGTGACGATGATAAACGTCGTCCGTTCTTCCCTGTTGATCTCCCGCAGCAGTTTCGTGACGCTCTCTCCCGCGTCGGAATCAAGGTTGCCGGTCGGCTCGTCCGCCAGAATCATTTTCGGCCGGTTCATGAGGGCGCGCGCCAGGGCCACGCGCTGCTGCTGGCCTCCGGAAAGATTGGTCGAACGGTTGTGCTTCCGCTCCGCGACCCCGACCCGATCGAGCAAGTCCTCGGCCCGTTTTTTCGCCTCGGGTGATACCCTTCCATGCGCAATGCGGTACGGCAGCAGCACGTTCTCTATTGCCGAATACTCCGGCAGCAGGTGATGAAACTGGAACACGAACCCGAGCGTTTCAGTCCGGAACCGCGCGAGGTCATCATCGGTCAAATGGTAGAGGTTCTTTCCCTCGAACAGGGCTTCGCCTGAATCGGGGCGGTCAAGAACGCCGATCATGTTGAGAAGCGTTGACTTTCCAGAACCCGACTGCCCGATGATGGCGATATACTCACCCTGATCGAGAGAAAGCGAGATATTCTCTAACACCCGCGTGGTAACGGCCTTTCCATAGCTTTTAGTAATATTTCTCAGGGAGAGATATTCAGCCATTACGGATCACCTCGATGGGATTGAGACGGCTGGAACGGCGTGCCGGAATGAACGCGGCCAGGGTTCCCGCGACAGTAGCGACGGCGATGGACACCGCGAACAGCGACGGCGAAATGCTGAGCGGAAAAAGCGGCGTGCCGGTCGCCTTCGCGGTTCCTGCTAAAAACCCGTTAATGAGCCCGTATCCGGTAAAACAGCCGGCTATTGAACCGAAAAAACCAAGCAGGGCTCCCATGATCAAAAACACCCTGCCGATAACGGCATTGGTAGCGCCGATCGCCTTGAGAATGCCTATCTGGCGCGCCTTCTGAATTGCCGATACCGCAAGAACGCTCGCGATACCGAGGGCCACGGCAAGCAGCACGAGCACCTGGATCAGATTCGAGGAGCTCGACTGGCTCTGCAACGCGGTAAGAAGCTGTGCGTTGTCCTCCATCCAGTTGCCCCATTCAAGGGAGGGAAAGCGTTCGCCCAGCAGCGCGGCAATAGCCCGTGCGTTAAATACGCGCGGTACCTGCATCTCAAGAACGCTGACGCCGTTGTCAAGGCCGAGCAGGGTCTGGGCCCTGCCCAGCGGCATGATCACCCAGGTCTGGTTGAGCGGTTTTGATTCGAGGTCGAATATGCCGCTCACCACGAACGCGTCACCCACGCCCCCGGAGGTGGCAATCCGTATCGTGGACCCGGGCTTGATCCGCAGCTCGCGCGCGATCTCGCTGCCGATGATCACCGAACCGGGAGTAAGATCGGTTGTTCCCTCGGTCATACGCGACCGTATGGCGTAAATGGAATCGGCCTGTGAAAGCCGCACGCCGCGCAGCTGCACGGGGAGCGACCGTTCCCCCCGGAACATGAAACCGGGCCCTTCCGCGACCGGGGTCACGACCGTAAAGAATTTTGTCGCGCCGAGCTGCGCCGCCACCGGCTCCCAGTTGCGCACGGGCCGGTCCCGCTCCGAGCTGGATACGACGCGCGCCGTCGCAGGCATGGTATCGGGCAAAAGCGACGGCAAGGTGTTTTCCCGCGCGCTTCCCGTGATGTGCGGCGCCCTGCCAACGGTCTTCCTGATCAGGTCTTTCTGCAGACCGCCGATAAGCGCCGAAAGAAATATCTGCACCGCTATGCCGACGGAAATCCCCACCACAATGAGGAGCGTCTGGATCTTTCCCTCCCGCAAGAAGCGCAGCGCGACAGAAAGCTCGAACATGGTTCAGTCGCTCTTTTCCAGTACGACCTTTGCGTTGTTTTTAAGCGATAATCCGAAGAGAACGGTATCACGGTCTTCAAGACCCTCTGAAATGAGCAGCAGGGCGCTGCCGATGTCCCTGGCCGTCACCTCGCGCAACTGCGAACGGCCGTTTGACAACACGGACACGAAACTCCTGCCGTTTTTCTGCGCCACAAACCGCTTCTCAAGCGCAATGCCTGACGGAATGGTCCCGATAATAATCTGCGCCGATACGGTCTGGTCAGGGATGAACACGGAAGAACCGCCGTCAATTGAACACTTCACCGTGGCCGTACCGCGTGAAGCGTCAATCACGGGCACGATTTCCCGTACCCGGGCATCAAAGGTGCTGTCGGGAAGCGACGCAAGCCGCAGGAGCACCTGCTGACCCGCCTTGATGCGATAGACTTCGTCCTCGTCAATCAGGAGCTCGACATGGGTGGTCGTGTCGCGGGGAAGGAACATCGCCACCGCGGCCGCCGGAGAGACCAGCTCGCCCTCGTTGACCTTGATCTTTACCACGCGGCCGGGTTCATAGGCGCGCAGGCAGGTGCGCGAAAGCGATATGACCGCCTCGTCAAGTGCTGCCTGCGCCTGCGCCAGCTGCACTTCGAGGAGTTGTTTCTGATTGCCTTTGACCGCGTCAACCGCTGCGCGGGCGGCCTTCTGCTGCGAAACGGCGACTTCGTAATCGTGGCGGACCCGGTCGAGTTCCTGGGCCGGGGCAGCGCCGGTGGAGGACAACGCCGTATATCGTTCAAGCTGCTTCTTCAACAGATCGGTCTTCGAGACTGCCTGTGCAAGCTGCTCTTCGGCCTGGGAAGCATCGGTCGTCGCGACCTTTGACAACGCGATGCGCGCCGCCCGCACGGCAATCCTGCGTTGCGCCACCGCGTTTTTTTCTTCAAGGTTATCGAGCATCATGATGGTATCCCCAATTTCGATGCTTTCACCCTCCTTGACCGGTATCCGCGCCACCGTGCCGCCCTTCTGAAACGAAAGCGGCACCACGGAACTGCCTGCGATCCTGCCGCTCGCAAGAACCGTTTCCAGCACGTCCCGTTCGGTTGCAACCATATATTGAACGCTCGTGGCGCCCCCTCGGCCGGCAATCACGGCAATGATAATAACGATAACGGCGCCAACACCGATATACATTCCATGGATCCATTTTTTTCGCGATGGCATCAACGCACCTCTCCCGGATAAAGGATGCTGGAATTAAAAAATAACTTCGCGTTGGTTTCGCAAGTATATGAATAATATACGGCACACCCCTTGTCGATTCTGCCATTCGGGCTTTTTTAGCCTAAAAAAAACAGTTCACCGCAGAGACGCGGAGTACGCGGAGAACTAACATAATGAAGATAAGCACAGTAGAAAACCAGAACAAAGAGGCGAAGAACTCGTTTCGGGTGCACTATTTTTGGGGTTGTTTTTCACTATAGTCATTCTTTCCTCTGCGATCCCGGCGTCTCCGCGGTGCAACTATCTGCGATTTTTAGGGTTAAAACACTTGCACGGATGACGTCGCATAAACCAAAATTGTAGTACCCTGCAGCGGGCAGGGCGCGGTACATTCACCCGTACCCTTGTGCAAGGAGATTTCCATGCCGGAATACAATCCGCTCGTTCCGCTCGTGACCAGCTTCTTTGAACGCGATATCGCCACCGCAACACACCAGCTGGAAATGATGGAAGAGGGCGACGCCGTACAGACACTGCGTGCACTGCCCCTGCCGCTGGTCGTGAACGTTATCAAGCGCCTGCAGGCGAGTTTCGCGGCAACGCTGCTCCAGGACGCTGACGCGGAATTCTTCAACGCCGTCGCCTCCTCGCTTGATCCCCAGTTTTTCGCCATGATCTTCATGCATCTGCCCGAGGACTCCCGGGAGCGCCTCATGGACGACCTGCCCGAATCACTCAAGGCGCAGGTCCGCGAGGTGCTCACCTATCCCGAGGACAGCATCGGGCGGATCATGAGCACCGACTTTCTTTCGTTCAACAAGGACGTTCCCGTCAGCGAGGCGATCGAGCGGATACGCACCCTTGCGAAAAAGGGATTTCCGTCATCGTACGTCTACGTGGTTGACGACGAAAAGGTGCTGGTGGGAGTGGTGAACATGCGTGACCTGATGCTGGCGTCCATTGACGAGCCCATTGAAAAGGTCATGCGCCGGGAGCTCTTTGCGCTCCATTCGTTCATGGACCGGGAGGAGGCGGCGAACGAGTTTTCCAAGCGGCGCTATTTTGCCGCGCCGGTCGTGGACAGCCAGAACCGCATCATGGGCATCATCAAGGCGGAGCAGCTCATCGCCGGAATGCAGGAGGAGGTGACTGAGGATTTCCAGCGCATGTTCGGCGCCGGCGGGGACGAACGGACCTTCTCGCCCGTCCTCTTTTCAATCAAGAAACGCCTCCCCTGGCTCTCCGTGAACCTGGGGACCGCGTTTATCGCCGCCGCGGTGGTCGGGCTCTTCGAGGACCTGATCGCGAAAATCACCATCCTCGCCGTGTTTTTGCCCGTGGTTGCCGGACAGGGCGGCAATGCGGGAGCACAGTCGCTTGCCGTGGTCATGCGCGGCCTGGTCATGCGGGAAATACCCAAAAAAGGGGTCCTGCGGCTCATTCTCAAGGAGGGATGGATCGGCACCGTGAACGGCGTGATCATCGGCGTGATAACCGCGCTGATCGCCTTCGTATGGCATGGCAATCCCTGGCTCGGACTGGTGATCGGCCTGGGCATGCTGGTCAATCTGGTGTTTGCCGGCCTGTCGGGCGCGTCGATCCCCCTGCTCATGAAGGCGATGCGGTTCGACCCGGCGCAGAGCTCCAACATCATACTCACCACCGTGACCGACGTAATGGGCTTTTTCGCGTTTCTGGGATTCGCCGCGCTGCTTTATCCGTTCCTTCTCTAGGGCCCTCCGGGACTTGGTTTTTTCCAGGGCCGGATGTATTTTTTACACCCGATTTTAAGGTCCCTTCGTCTAGTGGTTAGGACACAAGGTTTTCATCCTTGCAACAGGGGTTCGATTCCCCTAGGGACTACCAAAGGCGGCCTGAACCGAAAGACAGGCCGCCTTTGTTTTATAGTCGTTTGCGCTGGTTTTTTTTGCTCTCACCACAGCTGCTGCTGCATCTCTTCCACCTGGTCAAGGACCTGTTCGGCCTTTTCCATTACACGCTCGTCATCCACCCCGCAGACCGGACGGTAGAACGGGTCCCACTCGTTGACCCCCTTGGCCGCAAGCACGGCATCGGCGCGATTGACCGCCCATGCGATATCCAGAAACGGCTCCTTCCCCGGCTCCTTGTTTTCAAGTTCGCTCATAGCCGTCAGCAGCCTGTCCGGCAGGTTCCAGCGCATGCTGAGAAGATACGTGATCTCGCGGTGGTCAATGCCTATGGTCTCCTTGCTCGCCGCGCTGAAAGACATGCTCTTTTTCCCGATCAGCTCATGGATCTGATGAAACTCCCTGGGCAGGAACTGCCTGATGGCAAGCACGCCGATGTTCCGCAGAAGCCCGCACAGATAGACCATCTCCTTGTCGTCGGATTTCGACGAGTCAATGATCTCGGCGGCGAGCAGCGCGCCCGCAACGCTGTGCTTCCAGAAATTGACCTCGTTGAAGAAGGTCATCACGCTGTTTGCCTTGAATATGCCGATCATCTCTATGGCGAACAGTATCCTGCGCACGGTCTCCAGCCCCAGGTGAACGACCGCGCCGCTGATGCTCGATATGCGCTCGCCGCGATAATAAAAAGGCGAATTCGCGACCCGCAGAAGCTGCGCGCTGATCGTGGGCTCCTCGAGTATGATCTTGACCACCTCGTTCATTTCCACGTCGGACCGGTTCACGGCCTCGAGGACCTTGAGCGAAAGCTCGGGCGACGTGCCGATGTGCTCGATGTTCTGAATGATCTGGTTGCGGAAAAAAATCTCCATGCGGACAATCCCCCTTGAAGCGTGCCACCGCTTGACCTTAAGTTACCATATTTTACAAACAGGATGCAAGTAGTATGGGGAAAATTATCGCTTCACCGCTTCACCCCGGCCGTCGGCCACGCGCTTCGTCTGGGTTTGCTTCGGCAGGCCTCAGAGCAAGCCTCCGCGGTGATTTTTTTCTCCCCTCATATCAAAAAGATATGCTATTTTGATATAACTTGTTTCTGATTTGGCGATTACAGAAAAAAATCACCAAAAAATCATGAGGTTATATCTCCCCTTCCCTTGGCATGATTCTTTCTTTTCCTTATCCCTGAAAAGCGATCTGCAATCAATCATCAATAATAAGGAAGGGAAAGGAGATGCCATGAAAAAGAACCCGGCCATGTTTCAGAAATTGACGGGAATGCTTCTTTTATCCGCAGTGCTCACTGCCGGAGGATTTGGCGCGGAACCGGATTCAGTTTCCCTTGTCAGGTCCCTGTTCTGCTTTCACGGCGGAGGGGGCGGCGGCGGGGCCGGAGGCATTGCGCCCTCGATCCAGTGGCTTGACCTCTCGCCGGTCGAAAACGTCGTTGAAAACGAAACCGACCTCTCACTCTACCGGTTTGATTTTTCCGATAATGCCTTGATGATGATCGGCGGCATGGGGTATGGAGGCACGCGGTGCGGCGCGAAAATCGGCGGAGGAGGATGGTTCGGCTATAAGAAATTTGTCAGTAATTCCCGGAATGTTTTACAGCGCGACAGCTCAGGATTCGTCACTATTAATAACGGCGATACGGTCAAGGTCGATTCTCTTGCCCGCTTGCACACCATGCTTGCCTACGGGGGACTCCTTGTAGAAAAAAATATCTCATTTGGTGATTTTACCTTTGAAATAGGGGGCCTCTTCGGAGGTGGAGCACTGGTATTGGGAAAGGAATTCGATACGAGGCAAAACATATCTGCGTTTTCTGACTTCAGCGAATATGATTCGGCGGAAGTGGTGAACAGCTGGACTGCCGCGCCTCTTTATTGCTTCGACCTTCATGGCGGGATTTCCTATCGAGTCGCTCGATTCATGGTAGTTGGTGCGGATGCTAATCTGTTTATAGCCCGCTCAAGTTGGGGATTCAACCTCAATACCGATAGTTTCCTGACATTGAATCCAGGAATTCGTTTCAGGATTCTATTCGGCAATATTGGATGACACTGATGCAAAGTAAAAAAATGGAAATAATTAAAGGAGCGGGTATGAATATGTATAGATCAAGTGTAAGTATTCTGTTGTTTATTGGGGCAGGATTTATTTCAGCCCAAAACTTGCAGGAGGATAAACCGAAAACGCCCATTGTTTCCGACACCGCTATAATTGACAGCGCTCATGTAACGGAACAGGATGCCAGCTCAATGGAGCCTTCTGCTACGCCATCACAACAAGCTGATTCAATGCAAGCGGCAACGGTGGACGCCAATAATAAAAAAGGAAACTCCGCAAAAGCCGGTGAGCCTATGCTGCTGTTGCGGACCCAAAAAGACACGGTTCTATTGATAACCAACGAAAGCGAAGTTCATAAACTATTATCAAAGGTCAAACGAAACGTGAAGAAATCACGGGCACAGGGATATGGCGGCGCTGGCGGATTCTCCCATCGTGTCGTCGCTTTTGACATGGAACCGGTGGCAGACCTTATCCGCGAGTCCTATCCGGCCGTCTCGTTTCCGACGCTCGACAATGGATTCACCATGCTGCATATGAGCGGTGGAATGGGCTATGCCGGCTTGGGAAACGGCATCAGGATTGGTGGCGGAGGGTATGGCGGTTCAATGAAATTCGTCAGCAGGCCATACAATGAAACCCGCGATACCGCAATGACGATCAAAATGGACATCAGTTACGGAGGGCTGCTCATCGAAAAGGCCATTGTCAGCGGCAACTGGAACACGTACCTGGGCAGTTTTATCGGAGGCGGCAGTATCGAGCTTCAGAAGGCAATAGGAAAAGCCTCCGCCTTCTCGAGCGGGCTAAACGAGCCTAACGAACTTAGCAACGCGCATCTCATGTCGATTGAATTTCATGGGGGCGCCACTTATACGATTGTTCCCTGGATGCATGTCGGCGGCGATATCAGCATTATGAGTTACTTTGCAAATAATGGCTTTGAATGGTCATCCGGCGGCAGCTTCTACGGCATCACGCCCGGCATCGGCATCAGGGTCGTGTTCGGCAATATCGGATGACGGCGACCCCTTTCATGCGTGGAGGTATGTCGGAATATAACGGCAACCGCGTCAATTGTGTCTTATGAATATTTTTGAATCCATAAAACAGGGGGTCGTCGGGCTCCTGCTCTTTACCGGCAACTGGATACTGCCGCCGGATGACAACGCGACGCTCGCCCTCGTTTCGGCCGACAAAGGAGGAGCGCAGTGGGTGGTGGTCGTCAGGATGGAGATTGACCTGAACCGGCAGCTCGAACAGCTCATTGACGCGGGCGTTCCGCTCAATTTCCGTTTTACCGCGGTGTCCGATAACAACGACACGGTTTCAATGGTACGATCGCTGCGCTGCAACGTCGCCGACCTCACGTACTCATTTTCAGATTCGCTCGACACGGCCGTGACCGTGTCCAGGTCCTATCCCATGATTCTGCTTGCCATGCGCGACTTCGCACGGTGGAAATTCAGAATGCCGGGCAAGGCTTCGGCCTGCGATGTCGAAGCCGAGATCCTGTACAGCAGGGTATCGCAGCTCGACCGGTCGGTCGACATGAGCAGGATCTGGGGACACCAGAAACTGCAGAAATCCTTTACGCTTGCCGGGGAGAAGAAATAATGCGCCGGCTGTTCACCTCGCTCGAACTTGAATGGAAAATCCTCATTGTCGCGGCGGCGCTGTTTATCGGCTTTTTATGGCCGGTGCAGAACTACTTCATGCACCGCATGCAAACCCTTCTCGAGCAGAGCATCGACCCCCAGCTCGATACCCTGCTCAGGTCGCGGATCGCGCTTGCCGACACCACGGTCGGGCACGACATTCTCACCAGCATCGAGCGCCACCGGCAATGGCAGGCCATGATCCCGGTCATTATCGAGGAGCAGCGGCATTCCATCGTCTGGTTCTCCATTGTCCTCTTTATCGTGTTCCTCGGGCTTGCGCTCTATATCCTGAACCGGCTCACGGCGCCCCTCAAACGGCTGTCCGCCGCCGCGGACGCGATAGGAAAAGGAAAGACCGCGGACATCAGGATCTCCTCGGGCGGCTCGCTGCGACGGCTCGAAGCTTCCATGGCGCAGATGCAGGAGGAGTTGCGTTCGTTTCGCGACCATGCGCAGGCCCAAGGGATGGAAAAGGCATGGCGCGACATCGCACGGATCATGGCGCACGAAATCAAGAATCCGCTCACGCCGATCCGTCTGACACTCGACCGTGTCATGGAAAAAATCGATGCGGGCGATCTTATTCCTGCGTCTGAACTCAAGAAATACGTCGACCGTATCACGCTCCAGATCGAGCACCTCGAAGAGCTGGTCAACGAGTTCCGCAGCTTTGCGCGGGAGCCGGAAGTGCGCATCCAGACGACCGACCTTGAGGCGCTTCTGCGCGAGGTCGCGGACGGCATGAAACCGTCGGTAACAACGGAAATTTCCGGCGCGGCACAGGCTGCGGTTGATCCGCGGCTCCTTGGCCAGGCGTTTCTCAACCTGTGGAAAAACGCGGCCGAGGCCGGCGCCGGCATGCTTCGCGCAGACATACGGGAAGAAGACGACAGTATCATTGTCACGATTTCCGATAACGGCCCCGGTATTCCCAGAGAGCGGCTTGAACGGGTCTGGATACCCTATGTCACGTTTAAAAAAGGCGGAACCGGTCTGGGGCTCCCTATCGTGAAGAGATTGATCGAGGCACAGTGCGGCACCATTTCGCTTACCTCGATCTGCGAAGGTCCTGATCACGGAGTTACTATTACCATACGACTGAGGAAAACGCTATGAAGGGAATGAAGATTCTTATCGTCGACGATGAAACGGAAATACGCACCACCCTTAACGAGATCCTGTCCGAAGAGGGATACGAGGTTCTGCTTGCCGGATCGTTCGGCGAGGCCCAGAACGCGCTTGGCACCGGCGTCGACCTTGTGCTGCTCGATATCAAGCTGGGCGAAGAGAACGGTATTGACCTGCTCAAATCGATCAAGGCGGTTTTCCCCCGGCTTCCGGTGGTCATGATCACGGGCCATGGCTCGGTATCACTCGCTTCCCAGGCGTTCAAGCTCGGGGCCCACGATTTTCTTGAAAAACCGCTCCGTCTCCTTCAGGTACGCACCTGCATCAGAAACGCGCTTGAGGGAGTGGCGCTCCGCCGTGAGCTCGAGCGGCAGAAGAGCGGCCCCATGGCAAGGCCGATATACGCCTCAAAAGCAATGAACGACCTGTTCGCCCAGGCGGCAAAACTCGCTTCGATCAAGGAACCGGTCGTTATTATCGGACCGTCTGGCTCGGGCAAAGAGCTTCTGGCACGCTCCCTCCACTACCAGGGCAACCGCGCCCATGGCCCGTTCGTGGCCACCAATGCCGCTTCCATGCCGGTCAACCTGGCCGAAGACGAGCTGTTCGGCCATGAAAAAGGCGCCTTTACCGGTGCGGATAAAATGAGGCAGGGCTGCTTTGAGCGCGCGAACGGCGGCACCCTGTTTCTCGATGAAATCGGCGACATGGACCTGCAGATCCAGGCAAAGCTCCTGCGCGTGCTGGAGCACGGGATCGTGGAGCGGCTCGGCGGTTCGCGGCCGTTGCAGGTCCTGGTCAGGCTCGTATGCGCGACGCACAAGGACCTTGAGGCCATGGTCAGAGCAGGCGCGTTCCGCAACGATCTCTGGTACCGGATAAGCGCGTTCATTCTTACCATTCCGCCGCTTGAAAAAAGGCAAGAGGACATACCGCTGCTCGCGTGCCATTTCCTGGAACAACTCGGCGCTGACCTCGGGGTCAGGCGGTCGTTCGGCGATGACGCGCTCAACCTCCTTGCGAAGCGCCGCTATCCCGGCAATGTCCGCGAGCTCAAGCACCTGGTGGCCAGACTGGCCGTGTTTTCCGAAAAACAGGTTATTGACGCATCGGACGTTGACCGGTTTGTTCACGATCAGCCCGCTCCCCCTGCAGGCGGGGAACCGGCTGAAGACGCTCCACCGGACACGGCCGTGGATTACCGCAGGGCTAAGGAGCAGTTCGAGCGGCAGTTCTTCGGCCGGGCCATTGAGCGGGCAAAAGGAAATATCACCGCGGCCGCGCAGGCCATCGGCATGGCGCAATCCAATTTTTCACGCAAAATGAAACAGCTCGGGCTTCGTTGATCCCTGCATGGACTGGTGGATTTGTTCCCTGACATGGTTTATTTTTTATCATCACCGCAAAGGAAAAGAGAGCGTGGATCATCATGCTCTCTTTTTTACGTTACCAGGATACTACATGAGCGGCTCTCAGGGGAAGTGGCTTTTACTCGTCCTTGTGGCAGGCATGAGCGTATCTGCCTTTGGTCAACGCTATCTCACCGGCGAGCTTTCCGGCATTTATCCCGCTGATGAGTACGTGGTCACCGGGAATATCCACGTCCTGCCCCGCACCACGCTGCGGTTCGAACCGGGGTCGACCCTCAGGTTCGAAAATTTTACCGGCATGATCGTGCGCGGGGAGCTCATATGCAACGGCACTATCCTGCGGCCCATACTTTTTACCTCGTCCCGCGACAATCCCGCTTCCAAGATCATGCCCGAGGCGTTTGACTGGAACGGCATTAAAATCTCCGCAGAGGCAATGAATATCTCCCTGGCGTTCTGCACCATCAGCTACAGCACCTATGGACTTGAGATCGAATCAAAAAACACGCCGGTCATCCTTGAGGAGGTCACCTTTTACCGCAACGGCTCGGCATCGCTCACGCGGGAGCGGGAAATGGTGCATGTCAACGAGAAGGTAGCGGTCACGTTCCGCTGGATCCCGCTCATTGAAGCGAACGAAGAAACAGCCATGCAACCCGGAGAGGTCGGTCCCGCAAAAACGGAGCCGCAACAGGATATGCAGTCCGGCGTTCATCCGCCACAAGAGAAAAAAAGGCCGTCAATCAACTGGAAGAAAACGTCCCTGTATGCGACCGGCGGTGTTGGAGCTGCCGGCGTTCTTTTGTCGGCAGGCGCCTTGGGCATGGCATATTATTATAACGAACGGTACTGGGCGGACGACACGGAAGGTTCGCAGCAGAAAGCATTACGCACCAGACGTGACGACTGCCTGCTTTTCAGCTATGTCGGTATTGCCGCGGCGACCCTTGGCGCGGTCGGTTTCACTCTCACCGTTATTTTCTGATATGAACGTCCGGATAACAGGGCAGCTTCTCACTTGTGCGCTGGCCATAGCGCTCATCACCGCCTGCATCGACCGCAGCCTCGACGTGACCGATCCCGACTACCCTCCTGACGGCTATTCGATTACCCCGCAATGGTCGGCCGTCGATACCGGCAACCTTCGAATAATCGCCCTGTACCGCATCCCTTTTTCACTGGGTAAAGAATCCTTCAAAACCCTGACCGCACGGTTCTCCCGTCCGGACCTTCTGGACACCGCGCTGTTCAGCAAAGAATTCATGGACAACCGGCTGGCCCTGTATTTTTTAGCTCCCGGTTCCTGCACGTTAACCCTTGACGGGCTGCATCCCAATAACCGCCATACCACGGTCACCACGGTTCTTACCGCGGAAAATCCGTACCGGATCTCTGGCGATACCCTGTTGGGTGTCACGGAAACGGGGCGCTACTGCCTTTTGCCACGGCCTGAATTCGATTCCACAAACCTTGACCTGCGCACGGGATGGCGGCTCGATACCGGATCAATCACTCCTCTCGAACCCGGCGACACCTTCACCTTCGCCGCTGTCCGGCCCGGCAGCATGACACTCAGCGCGCTGCTCATTGATTCGGTATACGGCCATACCGTGGCGGTGGATTCGCTGCCCCTCTTGTTTCCCGGCTATCGTCCCTCGTTCGACTCGGTGCAGGTCGTCACGGACACGATCGTCCCGGGTGATCGGCCCCGTGTGCGCATTTTTGTGAATGACCGCGACAGCGGCTCCCTCAGCGCGCTGATGGTATCGGAGATTCCGCGTATCTGGAACGATACCTTTGACCTGACCGGCCCGCTCATGTATTCGTCGATCCTGACTAAAAAAGTACCGGTGCGGGACACGGGATGCATTCGTTTCTCCGTGAGCGTTACCGATCCGGCCGGATTGGCATCACCGATAAAAAGCGGTTCGTTCACGGTAAAGGCCGATCCGCCGCTGGTCAGGTTTGTTCCGGACACGACCGAAATCGCGCTCCTGGCCGATATGGTGCAGACGCTCCTCGTCACCGCAACCGCGGACACCTTCGTGTGGAACATCGACGGCGAAGACACGGTGACGACCTCGCCGCTGCTGCAAAGGATTTTTATCACCGGATCGAAAAAAACCGCGAATGTCAGCGTGTACGGCATCGACCGCTACGGGTACCGGGGCCCGATGGCGAGCGTGCGGATCGTTGAGGAGACCAGCCCGTACGATCTCCGTTTCACCCACGTGCCCGGCGACTCGGCCTACCGTGATAGCGCGAACTGGACCGTAGTGACGTCGCGCACCGACCGCGTGCACGATAACCACGCCGTGTTCTGCTGGAACATCATCCGGCTCGGCAGCGGCGATACCATCGGCCGTTTCGAAACGGCACCCCAAGGGGATTCCGGCTCGACGTTCCGCATCGCAATGCTCTCGGATTCCGGCGTGAACCTTGACAGCATCGACCTGAAGGTATGCGTGGTACTCAGGGACACGCTCGGGCCTGACCACTCCTCGCCGCTGCGCATCGACAGCAGCAGGATCAGGCTGTTTAGACCGGTCATCACGGTCGGGAAGATAGTGCCCCGCGGCGACTCCGTTGCCGTCGGACAGGAGATGACGGTACGGTTCATTGCGCAGGACGTTAACCGAAACGGACACATCGATTCCGTATTCTGGAAACAATCGGGGATCGCCACGGTATACGCGCTTCCTGCCGACGCCGACTCGATGGCGATGCGCCATGCGTCACCCGGTCCGGTGACGATTCTTCTCTGGACAAGGGACAATGACGGCGAAATCTCCGACACAGCCCGAATTCAACTCCACGTGGTCAAAAACCGCCCGAGAATCACGAGCCTGATAATGAGCAGGCCGGTGGTCTATGCTCTCGAACGGTGTACCCTTTCGGTCACCATTGAAACCGGTATTCTGCGTTCACCGGTGCAAAAGACCGTGTGGCGCTGCTCGGACGACTCGGCAGCTGATACGGTGGTACACGGCCTGGTGTTGTCGCTTTCTTTTTCATCACCCGGTAAAAAAACAGTCTCGGTGACCGCGATCGACGCGCAGGGCGACACGTCTCATATCTTTACCGATACGATAACGATCGTTTCCGGCAGGCCGACCGTCATCGTTGCCGACGCTCCCGACTCAATCAGCACCGGGATGCCGGCAACGATCATCTTCGCGCTCTCCGACCTGAAAAGCCTTATCGACACGGTATACTGGCAGGACGACGAAGCACGTGCGATTCACACGATCGCGATCCCCTGCCTTGATTCCAGCGTGACCTGTACGTGGCAACAACCGGGAACCAGAACAATTTTGTTGTGGGCGCGTGACCGGATCGGCGACATGTCCGATACCGTATCTGCGGCGATCGTTGTCGTGCAAAACCGGCCCAGGATCACGGGCTTTCACCGGCCGCAGGGCACGGTCTATTCCCATCTGCCCTGTACCGTTGCGGTCAGCGCGCAGCCTGGGTTCTCGCAATGCAGGATCACTGCCTGGTGCTGGGACGTACCTAACGATGTCTCGATCAACGATACCATAACCGGTGACTCTTCTCTTTCAACCGTGTTTGATAGTCCGGGGAAAAAGCGGTTTTCCGTGATCGTCATAGACTCACTCGGCGATTCGAGCGCGGCCTTTACCGATTCTATAGTTGTTGATCCCGGCCTGCCGCGGGTGACGGCGGTTTCCTTTGACACCACCGGACAGGGCGTCTTTGTAAACGACCAGATCCACTTTACCGTGAGCGCAACTGATCCGAACGGATCGGTGAACCAGTACCGGGTGGTGCTGAAAAAACAGGGAACGGACGACAGCCTCCTGACCCAGGGCAGCTCGAGCCGGCTCCCGTGCATACTGCCGGTTGGAAACGACGGAGTCTACTCGGTCATTGCGTATGCCATGGACGACGATTCGCTCTGGTCCGCGGCATTTGTGCACCCGCGGCATCTCATGGTCAGGGCGGGATGGCCGTTTATCACGGCGAACCATCCCGAAGAATCGTGGATGTACGACCTTGTTACCCTGTACGTACAGGTCGTTGATACGAACGGGATGATACACGCACTGGCATGCGAATGGGACGATGGTTCAGCCGATACGATACGGTATGCTTCCCCGCAGCAGGATGTTCGTGACACGCTTTCTCACCGGTACGTCAGTCACGGCACCCGGCAGGTGCGACTCACCGCAACCGACGATGACGGCCTGGCTTCGGTCCGCACCCTTACGATCACGGTCAATAAGGGCGCTCCGAGCGTCAGCGCCGCTGCGGACACGTTTGTATGGTATGACAATAAGGGCGGGTTCAGGGGGGATACCATCAATTTCCACGCAACCGCCGAAGACTCCAACGGCACCATCAGCCGGTATGTATGGATCCTCAGCGGCGCGCTTGACACCAGCGCCTCGGACACCGTGATAACCGCTGCGGACAGCCTCCTTATCGGCGCGGCAAACAGCGCGTTCTGGGCGGACCACGGACGCCTCAGACCTGATACGACGTACAAAGGCGCAGTGTTTGTTATTGACGATGACGGCCTGAAGTCCCTGCCTGATACGTTCTGCTATTACGTTGATGCGCCAAGATCCTTTTCGGTAGCCGCACAGGCAAGGGAGGGGCATTCAGGAGACAGAACCATCTATGAACTGATTAATGCCAACGGCACCTCCTCGAATGACTCCCTGTTCATAACGATTCAGGACATCGCGCCCGGCGACACCAATTTTCTTTCCGTCAAAATCGACCTGGTGGTGGATTCCATTACCGATTTTGTGAATCCGGCGACCCCCTATGACGATTCTATTTCTGTTTCCAGCACACCGGGATTTTCGCTTCTGAAGCGTTTTACCCCGAAACAGTCGAATCCGGGATTTTTTTGCGACACCTTGAGCAACAGGTGGCTGCTCATGTACCGGCCGCCTTCGTCCGATTTCAGTCCCTACAAGCAGCAGATACAGATACCCCAGCCATGGCTCTTTTTCCATGTACGGGTTTCTCTGCAGACGCGAACCGACGCGATCCAGACCGCCTCATCCCCCGTGCAATTGCGAATGAACAGTACGCTGCTGTTTGTGCCCTGACATGCCTTGCAGAAAAAAAACGGGAAGTCACGGCGCCGTTTCCATGTTCGATATTCAGATTCCGGCCGTAACATCCCGCTATACAAGGCAAAAACGCTTATCCTAAATGCTCAAGTATCTTGTCACGCACTTCGCTGAAACTGTACGGGATGCGAACCACATCATGTATCCCGTCAAAGTGAAAAAGCTCTTTTTCCAGCTCACCCTTCCAGCTCGTGGTGATGAAAAACTTTATGTCTCTCCCGTTGTGTTCGCTTACCCAGCGTGCGATTCCCCTCCCGCTCATTGATCGCAGGCACAGGGAGGCAAAAACCGCATCAAAATGCGCCTGTTTTATCTTTTCAATACCAACCTCAGCGGATTCTGCTGTTACAACGTCACACCCCAGCCGTAAAAGACATTTCCCCAAGCTGTCTCTCAACTCTTGATTGTCATCAATAACAAGGATATTAAACATAATACGCTTTATTATTAATAGCTATAACCGTGCCAAATTCCAAAAACTTATACTATTTTTAGCATTTCAGTTAATTAAGAAAACCCGCCTCTTAAGTCATGAATTGTTTACGGTATGGTAATTTATCGACATCGCAGTAATTTTTACCGAATACAGGCAAAACAACATTTTTGTAGCAGTATTTTAAATTAGAGATGAGTTAATGATTCAGGAGTGGTTCAGGGATTGTTATAGTTCATGTATTTGAAGCGGTTTGTGATGGTTCAGATGATCCCTGTTAAAATACTGGATCACAATGCACTCTGTCCGTTTTCCCGGATCAATGTTGATGATGAAACGGTCGATTAGGCGCCGAACCATATAGAGCCCTCTCCCATGCTCTTCATTTTCCCGGCCAGTAATATCGCTCTGGTCCAACCACCGCAATGCGTCAACCTTTTTCAGATTCCCCTTGGGGTCCTCAACCGACACCCCTATTTTTTCAGCATCGGAAGCCCATGTCACTTTTATCATCTGTCTGGGTGCGATGGTGATATCCGCACGCCAGTACTCCCGCGGTATTCCCGTGAGCTGCAGCACGCCGTGAAACACGGCGTTTGATATCAGCTCATCGATCGCCATCTGAAGGAACAATTCATCGCATCCCTTGCACTCTTTTAAAATCAATGAACAGACCTCTTGGCACCGGGCATAGCTGTCAACCTCGAGCCGGTGCATCTGACCCTGGAAGAAATAGCGCTCGAGTCCGAAAATATCGCCGGTAAGGATCGACTTGACATAAGAATCAACCTCCTTGAGGCTGAAATCGGGTCCCTTTACCAGGATATTGCCGATATTATGCTTGCGGATGAGCGTCAGATACTCGTCGATGTTGTACCCGGTCATGAGAACAAGCTTTATCCGCGGATACTGTTCCTTGACCACCCGCAGAAGCTCAATTCCGTCCATGACCGGCATGCGGATGTCGGAAATCACAATATCCGGCTCCTGCTCCGCGATACGGGTCAATGCTTCCACGCCGTTGTATGCGCAACGTGTTATGTAATTTCTACTGCTGAAAAAAGCCTCCAGGAGCTGGCAGATGACCTGCTCGTCATCAACGACGAGGACGGAATACGGTCTGACGCGTTTTGTCCGGCGGGAAGGGGTGGAATGTTTGGAAACTGGCCGATGGCCGGAGGCTTGGTCGTCAAAGACCCTCCGACCGTTCCGTTCCAGTTGCAGAGCATGCGCGCCCACAGGGTACTCCTTGTCTCGTGACCAATGCCCTAGTATAATATCTATTTGAACATGCTTGAGGCAAGTGCCATTTTGGAAATTTTCACGGTAGCGTGGACGGTCCGGACACCATATTATCACCTTCTTTCTCTTGCAGAAAACCTGCCGGGAACGTACTATATGCAGTGACGGCGCCGCTGTTTACGCGCTGCCGCGTCATGGTCATTTATTCCGGAGCAGATCAAAACGTGTCCATCGTTACCCTCTTTGTCGCAATACTGGGCGTGCTGTTCATTTCCATCGTGATTACTGTCATCAACTGGATTTTTCAATCGCGTCTCTCCGCCCGTATCACCCTGCTTGAAAAAGAGCTTGAGAAAAAAACCCTTGAATTCGATACGCTGAGAAAGGAGCGGGGCGGGCAGCCGGCCCAATCCGAGCCCCGGCCGTTCATCGATGTACCTGCGCAGGCTGATATGCCGCTTGAACAAGAAAGCATCGATGACGGCTCTATAAAAATATTCCGTAACGTGCGCGGGACGTTCGCCCCGGCAATCGAAGAGTCGGTCGAAGCAACACACGTCGACGATACGGATAGCGGAATCCAGGGATGGCAACATGCCATCGACCGCGACGATACCGGATACGCCTCCTACACCGCAGACCAGAATGCCAGGCAAGACAGCACCTGTGGAATGCAGGACCAGACCGCTCCTTCCCTGAGGCCTGTTACACCCGGGCACGCACAAGCAGCCCGGGAATCTTTCGTTGCCATCCCTCTGCTCGCAGCGTCCGGACAGGGCGCTGATTTCAATCTTCTCTACCAACAATTGTGCGAAATCCTGAATGCACCCCTTAAGCAAAATCTTGCCTTTGACTGCGGTGGAATACAATTTTTAAGCGGTCCTGAACTTGAATACCTGGAAAAAATCCACCAATCGCTTGCCGCGCAGAACCGGCCCCTTGCGCTCATTAATTGCTCAAGCAGCCTGGCAGCACTGTTGCGGCAGCGCCCAAATCTTGCATCGCTTGTCAGGTAACCGCAATGGTGACGCTGGGGATTGAAACGTCGTGCGACGAGACCGGGATCGCACTGCTCGATCACGACCGGATTATCGCAAATGCCGTGTATTCACAGTACGAGCATACCCGCTTCGGCGGCGTCGTGCCTGAAATTGCCTCTCGCGCCCACCTTGAAAAGATCGAAACCCTTGTAACAACGGCGCTGAACAATTCTGCGGTTGCGATAAAAGACATCGACGCCATCGCGGTAACGGACAGTCCCGGCCTTGCAGGGGCGCTTCTCATCGGCATCAGCTTTGCCCTAGGCCTGCATATGCGCAACCGCATACCAGTAACAGGCGTCAACCATCTCGAAGGTCATATCTGTTCAATCCTCCTGTCACACCCGGGCATTGCCATGCCGTTTCTCGCCCTTGTTGTCTCAGGCGGCCATACCGCCATCTACCGAGTGGATGCGATCGGCAGCTACATCTGCCTTGGGCAGACCGTTGACGATGCTGCAGGAGAAGCGTTCGACAAGGTCGGAAAGATGATCGGCTTTCCCTATCCTGCCGGGAGAGCAATTGAAGCCGAAGCCCAAAAAGCGCACGATGGCGACCCGATTCCTTTCCCTATCGCCCGCTTTGACGGGGAAAGCCTTGACTTCAGCTTTTCAGGACTCAAAACCGCCGTCAAATACCATATCGCCCGAAAAGGCGAATCATACGCGCAAGCCATGCGGCCGCGGATCTGCAGGGATTTCCAGGAGGCGGTTGTGACCTCGCTCGTGCAGAACTGCTGTGAAGCTTCGCGCCGGACCGGCATACAAAGAGTCGCGCTCGTCGGCGGCGTGGCATGCAACAATAGACTTCGCGAGGAGATGAAGAACCGTCTCGGCGATGGCGTTTGTTTTCCGGACCCTGCGCTCTGCGCCGACAACGGCGCCATGATCGCCTGCGCAGGCGCGAAAAGGTTTGAGCTCAATCTGACCCGGTTTCCGCATATGCAACCGGGCGGATCACTTTGATTCCAGGAGAAAGGTATGATTTATCTGCTTCTTGGCTTTGCGCTGCTGGCATGCGCGTTCCTGTTCATGATCCTGGTCCATTTCCTGTCCATGGAAAAAAACATCAACGAACTCAATGAGCGGATTGAAGTCCATGTGAAAAATTTTTATTCGCGTGGAGATAGGCTGGCATAGCAGCATCAGCCCTTGACTCATGATCAAACCTCCTGATTCCCGGCATACATCAAAATAGCGGAATCCCCTTTCCCCGCAATACAGCGGGCGCATCAGCAGGGGCCGCGTATTGCGAGTGTTAACCGGCAAGACGATTCATGACACCATACGAGCTTCTATGGAGGAACTGCAGACAAGTCATACTGGGTATCGTCTATCCTGTCCGCACCTGCGGCATCAGCCTGTTGCTGCGGCAGGTCACAGGCGAATGTCCCGCCCGATGGTATGAGGTGCGGCGTTCCGAACACGGTCACGGGCACCGGCTCAGGCCCGCGTTCGTCCACGCGCAGCTCAAAACGGTCCTTGCGAATGTCCAGCTCAAACCAGCGGCCGTGGTGCCGCAGGTTGAGCTTGAGGCTGTCCATGGCCTCGGGCAGTCGCGGGTAAAAGGCTATGACCCAGCGCGTAGTGTCCACGCCCGCATAGTGACGGAGCATTGCAACCACGGTGCCGGCCATGGCGCCGAGGTGGATGCCTTCCGGCGTGGTCCCGCCCTGCACGTCCGCCACGTCGGCACGCAGGGCATCGCGAAAGAGTTCCCAGCCGGCTGACCGGTCGAAGCGGTCGAGCACTGCCGCGTGGACCACCTTGCTGAGTGTTGAGCCGTGCGTCGTACGCGCACGGTAATACTCAATGGTCCGGCGTATTACGTCATCGTCAAAGGGATACCCCAGACGCTTGAAGATGCGGCGCAGCCCTTTGCGCGTCATTAGATAGAACAGCATCAGCACATCGGCCTGCTTCGAGACCTGGTAATGGTCCGGGCTGTCGCCTTCCGCCTTCAGGATGCGGTCCAGCCGCGCGATCGAACCGTACTTCTTGCGCAATCCTTCCCAGTCCAGCTCATCCAGCTTGTCATAACCTTCGAACTGGCTGATGACGTCCTCTCCATGATAGGGCACGGTCATGCGGCAATCGACCTTGCGCCAAGTATCAATCTCCTCATCGGAAAGGGAGATGCGCTCCTTGATCTCCCTGCGCCGCTCCGGCGGGAGCAAGTCAAGAATATCGAGCGCGCGATCCAAAAGCCAGACGACCATCACGTTCGTATAGGTGTTGTTCCTGAGTCCTGCTTCGTCCGAATCAGGATACTTCTCATGGTACTCGTCCGGCCCCATGACTCCCCGGATCTCATAGCGTCCGGTCTGGGCGTTGAACGTCGTCATGCTGTAAAAGAAACGCGCGATCTCCAGCACCATCTCTGCGCCGTACTTGAATATGAACTCGCGATCCCCGCTCACCAGGTAGTACTCCCAGACATTGTAGGCGATCGCCACGTTGACGTGACGCTGGTTGCGGCTGTGGTCAGGGTCCCACTTGCCTGATTTCGGATTGAGGTGCACGCTCTGCGTCTCCTCCTGGCCATTGCTCCCGCTCTGCCAGGGGTACATTGCCCCGCGAAAGCCCGCCTCCCTGGCCAGGCGGCGTGCTGCATTGAGCCGTCGAAAGCGATAGAGCAGCAGGGCGCGCGTAATCTCCGGAATGCGCAAATTATAGAAGGGAAAGATGAACAGCTCGTCCCAGAAGATGTGCCCGCGGTAGGCTTCGCCGTGCCAGCCACGCGCCGGCACGCCCACGTCGAGGCCGATGCTGTTCGCGCACACGGTCTGCAGCAGATGGAAGATGTGCAGGCGAAGGATCATCTGCTCCTCGCCGGCAGGCTGGATCTCCAGGTCGCAGCGGCGCCAAAGGTGTGCCCAGGCGAGACGCTGCGACGCAAGCATTTCATCGAACCGGCCCACCTGCGCCACTGCGTCCCGCGCCTCCATTCCGCATTCGCTGATCGCCTGGTCGCGCGAAGTGTACAAGGCCAGGACCTTTTCAATCGTGATCGACTGGCCTTGGCCAGCCTCCACTGCAAGCTCCCGGGCCACCAGTTCATCGTCCACCAGCGTGCGGCAGTGCACTGAAACCGGCTTATCCCCTTTGTAGATACGGGTCCGCGCTGCCTGGGCCATCTCGATTCTGGATTGGACAGTCCTGACACGCAGGAACATTGACTCGTCATTGACCGGACTGCGCTCGATGACCTCCAGGTGTTTTGAATTGAGCTGGCGGTAGCGCGCCACGCCTGCGTTTATGACAGACCCGTCAAGGGCCGAATGGACGGTCAGCAAACCTGACCAATTCTCCGGAGTGATTCTGACTTCAAGCGCTGCCAGGTGCGGATACTCCATGTGCACCAACCTGCGGCTGGCTACCGAGGTCTCACGCCCCAAACGATCGCGGTAACGGAACGTGCGCATGAGCAGGCCGCTGCGCATGTCCAATTCCTGGCGATAGGCAAGGAGCTGCGCCTTTTCCAGATCAAACCAGTGGCCCTCACCATCGCCTGCGCGGAACTTGAGCACGAGCCAGTTCGGGAAGTTGACCAGGTCCTCGTTGATAATCGTCCGGTCGGCGACCCGGCTCGGCAGACGGTTGTACCCTCCCGCAAGATACGTGCCCGGGTAATGCACGTCATCCGCAGGGGATTCCTCGGCAGCGCCGCGCGTGGCAAAGTAGCCGTTGCCAAGCGTGCAAAGCGCCTCGCGCAGCGGTTCCTGCTTCGGGTCATAGCCCTCGTAAACGAGCGTCCAGTCTTTCATCGCCGTGCCTCGCCCACCATAACGACGAGCGCCTCCAACAATTGACGAACCTGATCCGTGTCCTTGAGCGAATAGGTTGCCGCCGAACCGCTCGTATCCGCCGCAACGAACAGACCCAGCCCTTTTCCTGCCAACGCGCGGAAAGCATCCTCGTCAGTGACATCGTCGCCGATATACATCGGCAACACGTCGTCTTTGTCCAGTTCCAGGGCCGAGAGCAGCCAGAGGACTGCCCTGCCCTTGTCCCACTCCATGCGCGGCCGCACCTCAAAGACTTTCTTCCCAAAATGCTTGCGCAGCTCAGGGAGATCGGCCAGTACCGAGTCGACCACGGCTTCGATCTCACCGACGCGCTCCTCTGGCGCCAGCCGGTAGTGGACCGACAGCGAGTAGGTCTTGTCCTCGACGAATGCCCCGGTGACACCTTTGATCCGCTCGGCGATGCGATCCCGCGCAAGCGCTACCGTCGACTGATACTCCTGTCCCTTGTCATGTTTAAGCGATGTCCCGTCCGGCCCGCGGATCTCGAAACCGTGGTTGCCGGAGTAGACCAGCTCCGGCACGTCCACGAGAGCGGCCACGTCTTTCAGGGCGCGGCCGCTGACGATCGCGGTCGTGCACACGGACGCCAGCCGCCGCAGGCTTTCGCGCATCTCAGGAGCCAGGACGGCCAGCTCCGGACGGGCAACGATCGGCGTCAGCGTCCCATCGTAGTCCAAAAAAACCGCCAGCCGCTTTCCGTTCAGTGCTCGGCTGATCTCGTCCAGGTTATCGAGAGCTGACGGCAGGGGCCGGGCCAGCTTTTCGAAATGATGCAGCATGTCGGCCACACTCAGCTCGGCTGCGTCCTTCACGACTATGTGGGCGTAGCGCGCCAGGGTCTGCGCATTACCACCGCGATCGATCCCGATGACCAACCCGAAGCCCCCCCGGCTTGCTGCCTCGACCCCGGACGCTGCGTCCTCGAACACGACCGTGCGCTGCGGCTGCACTCCCAGCTTTTGAGCCGCTTCCAGGAATGCGTCCGGATCAGGCTTTCCGCTCAGGCCGAGCTCCTCGACCGCATTCCCGTCGATCTCGACATCGAACATATCGGACAACTTGCACATCTGGATGATCTCGTGACCATGCTTGCTCGACGTCACAACCGCGGTCTTGATCCCGTGTATACGCAGATCACGGATGAGAACTACCGTGGAGTCGAATATCTCCGCCCCCTGCTCGTGAAGGCGCCGGGCAAAGTAATGATCCTTGCGGTTGCCGAGTCCGCAGGCGGTCTCCTGGTCAGGACCATCTGTGGCGTCACCAAAGGGGATCTCGATCCCGCGCGATGCCAAGAAACTGCGCACCCCCTCGTAGCGCGGCTTGCCGTCAACGTAGCGCAGGTAGTCTTCCTTGATGTCAAAGGGACGCTGGACCTCGCCAAGACGAGCGGACCGTTCCCCGAGGTAGACGTCAAAAAGCTCTTTCCAGGCCGCGGCGTGCACTCGTGCCGTGCGTGTCACGACTCCGTCCAGATCAAAAATTGCTGCTGCGAACGCTCCTTTACCAGACCCCATCTCTACGTTTCTTCTCCCGTGGCCGCGAAACAGTCCTCATGTGTCCAGGCAGAACCACCATTTGTGACAGTTACCCGGATGCGCCGGCTCTGCGACCGGACCGTTCGGCTGATAAGTAATTTGATTTTCAGGAAGCGGGCGGGGGCATATACCATTTTCCATTACACCCAAAAGAATCATCCTCCCCTTTCCCGGCCGGGCCGAAGCTTCGCCTGGCAGACCAGCTCCGCTATCAATGAATAGAATGCCTTCACAGAAAATTATAGTTCTTTTCCAAATAATTGTCAAATCTCGAAATAGGTGGTGAGCCGGTCGAGCCATACCCTGCCATGCGGAAGAAACGTCTGTCATGGAAAAGCTCGGGGAACACCGTCACCAGTGCAGGAAATCAGTGCCGCGGGATAACGTTATCGTGGGATTGGCACGGCCGGCACGCCGCAGGAGAAAAGGAAGCTGACATAGGCCCCGTTTTTGATCGCCCGCTGCCATGCTGCAACAGGCATCCGGCCGGGTACGGCAGGCAAATCACGCCGTCACTCCCCCAACAAATGCACCTTTGCTATTTCGGAAAACCCATCTCCTGCCACACGCACCACTACCACCCCGCGCACCTGCCGCGAGTCAGGAAGGGCAATCGTATGCACTCCTGCGGCATAGAAGCGCTGCGTTGACAGACGCTCTGATTTTTTTCCGTCAAGAAAAAATACCTCCATTGCGACGCTCTGGCCGCGGTCAAGATGCATGGTACAGTGCCTGTTGTCCGGAGAAAAAGTGACGCCCCCCCCTTTGATGCGCGACGAATTTTTCGTGTTGATGCCCGTCGTACCGCACGGCATGACCCGCGCTATGCGGATCGACGTTCTGCTGCTGCCTGAGCCGGCATACGCCACGCTGCCGTCCGGGCAGGCCTTTAATGCCTGGAAATCGTGGTCAGGGACGGCAATCGTGAACGGGGAGCCAACGGGCGAGCCGTCATTCGCGCTGTGCACCTGCGCGGTCATGCCAGAACCCGACCCCCACGCCAAAAGCATGTTCTCGGCACCATAGCTCACCAGATGCGGGTGCTGTGAGTTGCCCGCGTCTCTGATCGTCGTATCCGACGCGCCGGTGGTGAAATGCTCCAGCCGGATCTCATTGTCCAGGCTCCATGCCACCCAGTAACCGTCCCTCCCGGCGGCGAGCACAACATCTCCGTTAAACAGGGTTCCGTTGCACTCCGCGCTGGCAATGGTACGGTACGGGCTCGGCCGCGCAATGCGGCAGTTGTTGTCGGTCGCGCACACCATCACAAAGTGATTGGTCCGCGGGTCCCACACAAGCCGGGTCGTCCAGCTGTGGCTGGCGCCCACTTCAAAGGCGTCGCCGTGCCGCACGAGGGATCCGCTGCTGCTGACCACCTGCATCCGGTCGCCCTCGTGGATGTCCACGCAGCTGCCGTTGTTGACCGTGATGCCGATGCAGAAGTACGTCGCGTAGGTGCTCCCGTCGAACGCGATCCGGCCGTGGTGCTGGTACCACCAGACAAAGCGCGCCCCATTGTCGTAGCCTTCCATGGTTTCGCTCAGGTTCGTGACCTGGGTCTCCCACGTAACGGTGCCGGACGCCTCGAACCGCACCAGCCACATGGCGTAGCACTGGCTTGATTCTCCGCGGCAGAGCTGGCCGTTGCCGCAGTTGTCCTGCCCGCCGTTGGTCGCCTTGCGCGTGAGCAGCACCACCCCGCCGCTTTCGTCAGCGTAGATGTCCTGAAGGTCCACCGCTGGTATGCTGAATATCGAGCCGACAACAAGGTGGTCGTCGCAATCAAGCTCGGCAATGTAGATACTATCGTTGGTACCGAGCCATGCGAGTCGCGACCGTCCGGACGGCATGGCTGCAATGGCCAGGGGCAGTTTCTCTGTATCACTCTCCCGTCCATAGCCCGTGACCTGGACCCCGACATCGATCTCGGTGACCGTGAATGCGGGCGAGGTGCACGGCCCCACCGGCCGCGAGCAGTTAACGGCATCCGCTTCTGCATAGGCATGCGCGGACCGGGCAAAGAGAAACTGCAATGAAATGAGAATCAAAAAGGAGGAAAATTTCCGCATAAACCCTCCTTACAGGTAGGATTATTTTTTAGCATATGCAGGTCAGAATATTGTTTCAATAAATAATATACGGCAGAAAATGCCATAAAACCATGAGAAATGATATGATCGATAACAATCGGACGTTAAAATATGGGGTACGGATTGAAGTTCTTCTTTTTCAATCCACCATCCTGCCGTTCTTTGCAAAACATCTTTTTTCCAAATAAGGCCTTTAGACCGAAACGGAGATGTTTTATAATGCGAACAGGCAAGTTTATTCAACCTAATAGTAGCATATCGATTGGATGATTTCCCGTTTTCTTACTGTTGCTCTGACGAAATACACTCCTTTTGCAGCAGCGGCACGCCAGACAATATGATGGGAAGAAGCATTGAAACCGCTCGAGGCGATCAATCTGCCCATGCTGTTGTAAAGCTCCACCCTCCCTGCATCAATCGCGTCAGATTCCGGATGAAAGGTTATGATTATGGCATTGCCATTACTCACCGGCCGTATGGTAATTGGCCGTTCTGCGGCATCTTGTTTTGTGAGCCGGAACGAACGAATGGATGCCGCCGGATTTGCCTCAATTGCACCGATTGACCGGTTATCGGCATATCTATTGCCATAGAAATCCGACACCGGTTCTGAAACACCACAACCCGCTTCTGCGGCAGGACTTGCCTCTGGTATACGAAAGGTGTCGGCATCCGCATTAATGAATAAAGGATCCTGTTGAATGATGCTGTTTGAATCGGTAACGGGTAAACGGGGACCTGTCCATGAATCGTCCTCATAATGATACCAGAGATTGTTGGAGAACGTGAAGGTCTCCGGCCGGGTGTTGTCGCCGACATTGCATTCGGTCGCAATGCTGCTGCCAAGATAAATGATATTATTGCGGAAACAATTATCACCGCATTCATAGAACCGGTCAGGATTGACCGTCTCCTGCAGGATCCGTATGACCCAGTGATCCGGCTTGTATATGGTGTTATTGATGACACGCACGTCGATACAGCCAACATAGGCAATCGGCGCATAAGACCCGACAAAGATATTCGAATAAACAGACAGGTCGGCCGCTTCAAAACGAGCAGTATCCGGTCGAAAGAAGTCCAGACCGGTGCTGCCGCCCAGATTAACCGACCGCTGGCCTGCTTCCCTGAAGAAGTTGCGGTGAATGGTAAGGTACCGGGAACCGCCTTTGGCCTGGATCGCGTTTGATCCCATGTTTGCAAAGGAACACTGCTCTATGGTGCCGTTATGGCACCCGACAAAATCAATGCCGCTTCCGCCTGCGGAACCGTTTTTAAAGGTACACTTCTTAATGGTAAACGTATCAACGCCCGACATTTTGAGCAGATCATTGTTGCCGGTTGCGTTCATATCCTGAAACGTGCACTGGCAAAAGGTAATATGGTGCGCCGGCGTCGCATAACTACCGCCATCGTCGACATTGACGCCGTTCGCGCTCTGGTGCTGGAAGGTAAAGCCTGTAATGTACAAATACTGTGCCTCAGGCAGGTGCCAGGCCTGCGTACCGCTGTCAATGATGACGGTTTCGTTCTGCGCGGCAAGGATGCATATATATGCCCCCTCCCTCCCCTGCAGACCGCTTGCATACTGGCCACCCTCATACGTTCCCTCGTGGAAAAGAATAGTATCGCCCGCAGAAACGGCCCGCGCCACATCCTCGAGGTTGGCGTACGTATGCCCGGCGCCGACGTCGAGCGTGGCTGCATTCATCCACAAGGGATACATACAAAGCAATAATACACAGCCGGGTTTTATTGCATTCATACGCACTACTCCATTTGAAAAAGCTCTTGTGCTACGTATTATACATTACATTCCTTACTTTTTTAATAACCGTCAATTATCAGGAAATGGATAGTGCCGATAATACGGCGCGTGCCTTGATTCACTCTTTCACTTTTTGCTTATGAAATGCTCATGCGAGCAATTGTACTCTACAAATCAGTGTCGGGATTTACGAGGAAATGTGCCGGTCGTAACATGCTTCTGCCGTATTGCGTGCGCCAAGATTCACTCCCTTGTATCAAAGACCTTCTCGATCAGGTCGCTGATTGTTTCGGTAATAAAATCCCCCACCTGGGCAAGCGCGGCCGCCGGGTCCCTTCGGATTTTCAGCTCCTGTCTGCCGACCATATAAAACAATCCCTCGAGCGCTTTCCCCGTCGCGTACTCCACGATATCGGTTTCAACAGGATCAACGGATGAAACGCCTGTCGACTGTAATGCATTCAGGGAAAGACGGGCTGCGGCAGCGGCGACAATATCGTCGGACGCTGCAGTGGCAACAAGCGACTGATACGACTGCGCGACTTTATTGTAGTTAAGCGCGAATTCATTCCATATTCCCTTGACCGTATACCGCATACCGAAAAGAGATACTTCGACCGATGCAAAAGAGTTGTCGATAACAGGCGCAAACCCCGCGGTCAATACGCCGGATGTGGTTGTCTCAAGATAATTCGTCGCCCCCAGGGAATCATTGCCAAACAAAATATCCTTTGCCGATGTAAAGGTCATCTGCGTGATGGCTTCGGTAAAAGCATCCACGGAAAGACCCGCCGCGTACTCCGCGCCTCTATTGAGTCCCCTGACCATGGCTTCACGATATTCGCTCAAATCCACTCCGGCGACGGAGAGAAGCGTTCTGCCGGCGGCGGTGGTGTTAAGAAGATCAACGGTGGCAATAGCTTCTTCGGCATCGTCGGGCAAGGCTATCCGGATCAAGGCATTCGCCAGATATCCCGTCACTTCACCCATGGCATTGGCGCCACCGCTTGTATCGCTCAAAGTGAAGGCAGCCGTTCTACTGCCGAGCTTCAAGGCCTCTTTCAAGCCATCGATTATTTCACTTTCAGTAAGCCTTGAATCTATTTCGTCAAGCGAAGCAAGCAGCAGGTCGCACGAAGCCACCATGAGTACGGAACAGATACCGCAGAAACAGACGATTTTTTTCATAGCGTTCCTCCGCCGGTGCAGCCGCATCAACAGCCATTCTGCCTTATTGTACCATTAGGAGCGGTTTCTGTTTGGGTATTTTTCACCTTTATTTCCGGTTCCCGGAATTGTATTTGCGCCGCAATTCATGCCTTGATTCTAACACGGCTCCCTATCAAATACTATTTTTATCCCGCTGATCTCCCATGCCGCGAAAAAAACGAAAAAAAACGAAAAAACGTTCCCTCCTTGTTTCAATCATCATTGTTGCCTGCGGACTGTTCCTGCTCTACATCGGTTCGTTTTTCATCTTTCCTGACGTGGCCGCGCTTGAAAATAAAAATCCGGAAACCACGTCGTTCATGGAGTACCGCCTGCGGCAGTGGAAGGAAAAGGGCAGTAAAAAACGGATCGACCGGCGCTGGGTGCGTTACTCGCGTATCGCGCCCTGTCTTGTAAAAGCCGTGATCGTGTCCGAGGACGCGAAATTCTGGCGTCACAAGGGATTTGACCTGGACGCGATCCAGTACGCGATAGAGCACGATATCAAGGCGCGCACGTTCAAGTTCGGCGCGAGCACGATCACGCAGCAGCTAGCAAAAAATTTGTACCTCTCCCCTTCCAAAAGCCCGGTGCGCAAAATCAAAGAGGCGATCCTGACCTGGCGTATCGAGCGAACGCTCTCCAAACGCCGCATCCTTGAACTGTACCTCAACGTGGTCGAATGGGGCGACGGCCTGTTCGGCATCGAGGCGGCTGTCCGGCGTTACTACGGGATATCCGCAGCAGAGCTTACCTGCGAGCAGTCTGCGCGGCTTGCAGCGGTCCTGCCCAATCCGATCCGGTACAATCCCACTTCCAACCGGCGCTACGTGGTCAGGCGCTCGGACCGAATCTACAGAATCCTTGTTAAAAGGGGCGTTGTTGCGCCGATTGCCGAGGAAAATCCGGACTCGCTTGCCGACGATAGCGCTGCAACCGGCAGCTCAATCGCGGCGCCGGAGATGCAGATTGACGATCTGATCGACTCGCTGATCAACATGGACGAACAGGGTGAAGCGTGGTTTGGCGACTCGCCGTGATAACCGATCCTGTCGCTTTGCTGTCCGGGCCGCCTGTTTTACCGCGTATTATTTTATCAGCCATACTCTATGTTACGCCAGGGCCTGATTATTGAAGAACAGAAAAATTACTACCTCGTTGCCAGCGGGTCGGTTATTGTCCGCGCGACGCGAAAAGGTACCCTGAAAAAAGAGAAAAAGCGGATCTGTACCGGCGACCGGGTTGACGTGGAGGTAACCAACAGTGACGCTGACGAAGGCGTTATTGTCAAGGTGCACGAGCGTTCGACCTACCTGAACCGCCCCCCGCTCGCCAACATCGAGCAGGTGCTTCTGGTATGCACGTTCAAGGAGCCGCCGCTCGACCTTGAAGCGACCGACCGGTTTCTCCTGTGCGCAGGGGCGTATAACCTGAAAACCGTGATGGTATTCAATAAAAGCGATCTGATCACCGATAATAACAGGTCCTCGTTTCAGAATATTATCGCCGCGTACCAAAAAATCGGGTATGAGGTCAGAATCACCTCTGCCAAGGAGCACAAAGGCATTGACGAGCTTGCCGCACTGTGCACGGACACAATCTCCGCGTTTGCCGGTCTTTCAGGCGTCGGTAAAAGCGCGCTGCTCGCCGCGATTTTCCCTGAGAAAAACATAGTTGTCGGTGAAGTTTCAGGAACAACCGGCCGCGGCACGCACACCACCACCACCGTATCCCTGCTCCCGCTCCCCTGCGGCGGATACGTGGCTGACACGCCCGGCCTATCCTATGTCGACCTGCCCCTGATTCCTGAAGAGGACGTTGTCACTTATTTCCCTGAGCTCGAGCGCCTGATCGGTGCGTGCCGGTTCAACAACTGCATCCATGAAAAAGAGCCGGGATGCAAGGTGCGACAACTTGTTGATTCGGGAGAGGTTAAACAGTGGCGTGTCGAGCATTACCTTAAGATCTACAAGGAAATGCGGGAGAGAAGAAAACAGTACAAGGACAATGACAGACGATAGCCTGTCCCTGCCATATCAACACCGGGCGATTACTCTGTGACGGCAATCGATTTCAACGCAGCCTCATACTCCGGCTCCTGGGAGATCTCCGGCACCTGCTCCGTGTAGAGCACCGTTCCCTGCTCGTCGATGATCACGATCGCGCGAGACAAGAGCCCTTTCATATCTCCATCAATAATGGTGACGCCGTACGCTTCGCCGAATTCAGGATGACGGAACGTCGAGAGGGTGATCACGTTATTCAACCCCTCTGCGCCGCAGAACCGCGCGGCCGCGAACGGCAGGTCTGCTGAAACACAGAGCACCACCGTATTTGCGAGGTTTGCGGCTTCGGTGTTGAACCGCCGCACCGATGCCGCGCACACCGACGTATCAAGGCTTGAGAAAATATTGAGCACGATCTTTTTCCCGCTGAAATCCGCAAGCGACGCCTCGGTCAGGTCCACCCTGGTAAGAACAAAATCAGGTGCCCGGGTATCCAGTGCAGGCAGCGCGCCAATGGTCTCAACCGGGTTTCCTTTTAACATGATCTTTGCCATATTCCCTCCTTGCAAACTTTCTATTGTTTCTTTTCAGCGTTTAATGTCGTGACAGTAATATCAAAACTCGACATGCCGGGAAGCGAATAGTAGGAAGAATACCCGTCCTTGAGCTTCTTCAACGCGGTCGGTTCGCCAAGCGCGTCCCGTATGGATGTAAAATACTCCTTCATGGTGCGCAGCGCGACTTTGCCTGACTTTTGCCCGTGGCCCGGCACAACGGTTTTTATATCAAACAGTGCCGGCAGCGTGTCCAGCACAGCAATCCAGGCACCGACGCTTGTCCCCTTTTCCGGAAATAGTGCGGGATGCATATCAACAAAAACAAGATCCCCGGTCATGAGCAGTTTTCTGTTTTTCAGATACACCACGCAATCGTTCCAGGAATGCGCCGGCCCCATGTTCCGTATACGCACCATCTCGTCGTCAAAATACACATGCTTTTCCCTGCCCGGCTCTATGGTCTCTTCAGGATATGAAGCGTCACCGGCAAGCTGTTCCCACTGCTCCCTGGTATAGCTGCCCGCAATGAGCTGCGTTCCCGGAAAAATACTGTTTCCGCCGGAATGGTCCTTGTGCGCGTGCGTATTGACCACCATGACCACTTCCGCCTTTATCATCGTACGCAATTTTTTGGCCGCCCGGCCCATCTTGGTGTCGACCAGCAGCGCCTTGGTCCCGTCCCGCGTGGTCAGTACCAGAGAATTCCCGCCGCCGCCCGTATACAGCCTACACTGTTGATCAATGACCTCCTCGGTAACGTCCATGTACCTGAAATAGCCGATAGCGATAAACATGACGCACAAAAGAATAATGCCTAATATGACAGAACCGGAAATGATTAGGATTTTTTTCACAAAAACCTCATGTGAATATCAGGTGCTTTGTTACGACAAATAGTACACCTTGTCCTCATCCACGAGCGCGTCAAAGATCTCTTCATTGTGCGAGATCATGAGGAGTGCGCTGCCGGCCTTTCTTTTTTCTTCGAGCATGTCGATGATCTTGCGCACGCTCTCGAAATCCAGCCCGTTGAGCGGCTCGTCAAGGATGATCAGGTCAGGATGCATGACCATGGTACGTAGAAGATTGAGCCGCTGCTTCTGGCCGCCGCTCATGAACTTCACCTTTTTGGCGAGGAACGCATCGGTCACGCCGTCCTCGAACAGCTCGGCGAGAGTACGGTGAAGGTCCTGTTTCGAGAGTTTTTTCTGCAGGGGCAGCCCTTTGAACGATTCCGCCACGGTCGCCTGAAGGTCGAGCGCTTCGTCCGCGTGCTGGAACACCATGCCCGCGCGCCTGCCCCAGATCTCCTTTTCGAACACCCGGGGCGACGTTCTTTCAGTGATTGTTTTCCCACAGAGGGTCATTTTGAACCGGTCCGGGTGGTACAGGCCCATGATGATCTTTGCCAATGTCGTTTTGCCAACGCCGCTCGGCGCTTTCACGTACGCCATCTCGCCCGCGCGGATCACGAGCCCGGTCTCCCGACTCCGGGCCGGATCGCTGTACAGGCGGTGCTCCTTGCCGAAAATGGCGAACGATGACGACGTCTCAAGCACCGGATCCCCGGCGACCAGCGGCGCCTTCGTTGCGCCGGTTTTTTTAAGCCAGGAAAGATAATCATCAGGCGAAAAATCCCGCAATCGCACGCTTCCCTCGCCGGTCCGCACGAGCTCCTTGTAATGGACCCGCGACAAAAGATCCTTGTACCGGTTCTGCACCTCGCTTATGATCGAGTAGTCGTGCGTGATGATCATTGCGGTGAACGGATGCTTTTTGTATTCCTCGAACAGAAATTCGAGGAACAGGTTCCGGTAATTATTGTCAAGGCTGCCCGTAGGCTCGTCGAAAACAAAAAACGCGGGCAGTGCCAATGACGACTTTGCTAGCAGCGCGATTTTTTTAAAGGCCATTGCCAGGAGCACGCGCTGTTTCTCTCCTCCCGAGGGCCGGTACGGCTTGGGATACACGTCAATGACGCTTTTCAGCCGCGAGGCGTCCGCTGTTTTCCAGAGCCGGGCAAGGATGTCGCTCTCCTTGTCAGTACCCGTTATACTGCCTTCGCGGAGCTGCTCGGTTATGCGCATGAGCGGGTGCAGGTGCGTGGACGGCTCCTGAAACACGAAAAAACCGGACTGTTTGATCGCCCTTGTCTGCGCGGCGTTCAGGAAGTCACGGTACGGCTTGTTGTCAACCGCAATGGCGAGCTCGTCAGGGTCGAGCAGGCCGTAGAGCGCCTTGCAGAGCATTGATTTGCCGATGCCGGATTCGCCGAACAGAAACGTGATCTCATTGCCGGTATAGGAAAACCGGTCGATCTGGACGATCGTCCTGTTGTTCGAGCCGATGCGTATCGCGTGCTCAACGTTTTTCACAACCGGTGCCTTTCCGCATACCCGTTGGCAATATGGTAGATGCTCACGAGTGAAAACACGATGAGAAACGCCACGGTCATGCCCTGCAGGTGCTGAAAAAAGAGCTGGCTCGCGTAATCAGGATGCGTAAGGGTATACCCGATTGCCAAAATGTCCTGCTTGCTGTCGATCTTGGCGAGCAGGCTGCCGAGCGTGGCAGACAACGTAACCTGGTTCACATCGGTGGAAAGGCCCACGGAGATTATGAAATCGACGCTGCACTGCAGAAAAACCGCATACCCGAGCACCGCGATCAGCTTGTTCTGAATGTGCAGGCGGCTGTTTTTCCACAGGATATCGAAATTGACGATCCGTCGGTCGGGAATGCCGCACACGCGCATAGCGCTGTAAAAATCGAGTTTCATGAAGTGGTCGATACGGTCGCGCATAAGGTCGACCAGTTCCAGGAAAATAAAAACACTCATACTGAACGACATGATCACGAAAATCAAGACCTTTGACGTGACGATCCCGTTCTGCACAAGGATGGTGACCCCGACATAGGCGAACAGGATGCCGACGATCTGGGGAACGCTGCGGATCAGGTTCAGGAAAAAAGTCACGAAAAGATAGGCTGCCCGGTTCGAACGCTCCTTGAGCGAGTGGAGTGCGATCGTGGTCATCCACCCGAGCGCGAGCGTGAATCCCACCACCAGCACCGCGATGATGAACGTGTTGGCAAATCCCTCGGCCACCTTGAGAAGGGCCGGCTTGTTCAGGTAGAGAATATCCCATATCCAGACAAGTGCGGACCCGAGGATCCAGAAGAATATCCAGCGCGTGTCTTTATGCCTTGTTCTCATACTTCATCGCTTCCCGGTGCGCCAGCACGTCGGCGAACAGTTCGGTCATTTTCACGGTATAAAATATGAACAGAATGATCACGATCACGATCGAATAGTTTTTGTACAGGAGCTGCCGCAGCATCTCATAGTTGAGATGACCGTGAATATTGAGCGCCATCTCAATGATGATGAGGCCGGTAATGAGAAACGACGCCTGCTCCTTGATGGTGGAAAGATACTGGAACCGCGCGTTCCTGAATATGTGGTCGAGCACATGACCCTTGAATTTCTTGACCGGGCTGAGGATGGACGAAAATGAAATGCCGTCTTTTGCATGGAACCGGTATGAGGCGTGCAGGTTCTTGACGACCGCGGTCTCAACATACCCTTTGCGGCTCTCGGCGACCAGGAACGCGTAAAACTTGTTCGCATAGGTGATGAGCACGCCGTTCGAGACCACGCCCAGAAGCACCATGAAAATGGCGGTATCGGTATTGAACTCGGTGCGTATGGAATAGGCGATCACATAGGCCGGGCAGAAGAGCAGCATGGTGCACAGACCCATGAAAAAAGCGGCGAGCGCCCGCAGCATCGCGCTGCCGGGATGAGGCGCCGGAAACTGGCTGAGCCGCTTTTTATACACGAACCTGAACACGCCCAGGGTCTGCACGCCGTAATAGGTCAGGACCATGACCAGAAGGTAGATAAGAAGAAATTTCGCGTACATGCCCATGACCTCCATGAGGCGAGTCAGCGTCAGCTTTTCAGATACTTTCGTATTGAGCAGCCTGCTGCTGAACTCTCTCTGTTTATGGCCCACAATCGCGTTAAACAGGGAGTCGTTCCGGTCGTATTTGCCCGGATAAAAAATATTGATGGCATCCTTGAGGAGCGCGCGTTCGAAGGCACTGTTAAAATCGATAAACGACAGGTCGCCAAACCTGCCCATTTCAGCTTTCTGTTTTGCCTGGCTTGCCCTTGCCAGGGAATCGGCCAGGCCGAGGGCGAGCAGAAGTACGATGGTGACAACGATCATGCCGGCGATATGCTCGAAAAGTCGGGATTTCATGCTTGGAAAAATATAGTAATTGCAGGCCGGTTGGGGTCGCTGTTTTCCGATTAGGCGTTATTTTACTTTTCCAGCTATCATTGCCGATTTTATTATGATCTTCCCTTTCCTGCCTCTCTATTGTCGGGGTCGGTATCGCTATCGGTATCGTAAGGGTTAGTATGATACTCCTCAATTTCCTCACGAACAACATAACCACGTCCTCCGAGCTTTGTCAGCATGGCCACAATCCGGTCAAGCAGCGCTTTGAAATTTACATTTTCCCCGGATGATAAAGCGCCACACACATGCAATACATCCTGTACAGCACTGCATTCCAGTGCAGATCCGCGCGCGATCTCAAAATAGCGTCTTCGATCTCCATCTGTCGCCTTTCCATTTCCTTCTGCAATATTAAACGGAATAGCCTGTGAAGCCCGAATAAGTTGGTCCTTCGCATGTCTATGGCCTTTAAGGTTTTCACAAAATCGATATACCAAACCTACGTACTGGATCGCTGCATGATAAACGTCAAGTTTTTCATGACCGAAACTCATAATGATCCTTTCTGTTTTAAAATAAACTATCGATTGCGATAGCGATACCGATCCCGTAACTACTATTCTCTCTCATATGCCATTTCAGTCTCAAGAAAATATTCTTATTCTCCGCTCCTTCACCCTTTTAACATAATCACTGTCACTGATCCTGCTGTGCTCCTCAAGCCAGCCAGTCAAAAAAATGCGCACCGCCGCGGGATCGAGCCGGCTGTTTTCAAAATCATCCAGAAACGCGATAAAACGGTTGCCGGCCTGCTCATGGTCAGCCTGGTGCATGGCGAACCCCTCATACCCGTACATGCGCATCAGATGCACTTCGCAGGAGAAGTGAAATAACAGGTAGCGTTCAATCTCCGTCAGCAAATGCTTTAATGTAGCGTGATCCGTGGAAGCCGGTTCGATCCTGTCGAACAGCGAATAAAGGTAATCGTGCTGGGCGTCCATTTCCGGGAGGTCGAGGATGGAGTGGTCGTTCATAGGGCCTGCATATCGTGGCTTGAAAAACGGAAAGGATAGTGACTGATTATTGAGAAAATAATTATCCTCATTAATGCAGCTACAACGTATAATCAGGATAGAAAAACCACAAGGGGGGATTTCATGAAAATTGCCCGTTTGATTCTTCTGGTTTGCGCATTCAGTGCAACATCATTTGCCGGACTGCGGGTATCACTCGATCTCGGCGGATCGTCATCCTATCTAGCCTATGAATTCCATGACACTTCTCAGATAGAGGTCGATAGCCGGGAGTGGGTCAACTCAGTGGTATGGGGCGCACATTTTGATGTTTCCACGAAAGACATATTCGGCCTGTCCGTTGGCATTCTACTGGAGGATAAAGGAAGTATCTTAAAAGGAAACGCGAGTATCTTCGACGGAGAATACAAATTCGAGTATAGATTCCTGCAGATCCCTGTGCACGGAAAATTCATTATACCGCTTCTTGTACCAGGAAGTATAACATTAGCTGCAGGTCCTGAATTTGGTTTTGTTCTTGATCGCTCCTGGGTTGTCAAATTGGGTAATTTAGTAATTGAACCTGATTGGGAAGACTACTGCTCTGATATGGATTTCGGCATTAGTGGCAGGCTTGCGTATGAGGCGCCAATAGGAAGATATTTAGGATTTCAAGCGTGGGGTGCTTATTATTATGGTCTGGTAGACCTGTTTAAAAGCGATGATCCTGCTTTGGAAGATTTCGATATTTTCAACAGAACGATTACTTTCGGAGCTTCTATCTATATCTTGCTCATGGAATTCTAATACAAATTCCTTTTTTTCGGTAGTACCTTTGCAGGATGGAACTATACCGATTCCAAAACAAGCATGTTTAAAGAAGAGGTTTCACGGCAGAAAAATCCTCTTTTCGATAACCCTATTATTACGAACTTCGATCACCACTCCTCGTTTCATACCAGGTCTGATCCTCGCACCGCTGAGCGAATAGCAGTGGTCGGTACGGCGCTCCAATGCACCTGTTTTGACACCAAACCCTCGCGCGGGCCTGTGCCGCTTGATCGACGCAACGGTGCTGATTTTATACAGGTGCACGCCGTACCCGTCAAAGCGGTCGCCAAACCAATCGGTCGCGCTTCCAATACTTATGCCGATTGTTCTTCCCTCGTCAAGAACCGTCACGCCGGTGGCGCCGAGCAGACTGGAAATGCCGAACCGCGCAGTGGTGGTATCGTTGCGCATGGCTGCGGCAAAAATATACAGGGAACCTCCATGATTTTTGGCCATGATATCCACGGGTACGGATGGATTTGATGAGGTGACCGTGACATCTGGTTCGGTCGCGGTGCTGTTGAGCACGGGCGCGAGCGTGTCGATGCGGCGGTTGATTGCCGTTATCGCGGTCCGCATGGCAGCGTCCTGCAGCCAGGCCGCTTCCCGGAACGTACCATACCATGAATGACAAAAGTAGCCGAACCCCCGGGCGCCATGAATCAACGCCATCCAGACTTCGCTCTTCATCTGCGCAGGCGTTGGAACCACCGACGACGATGAATCGATGCGCGTGCACTCGATCCAGCACCAGACCGGTTTTGCATTGTTTGACCACCTGCACAAACTATCAATGCCCTTTGGAACGTACCAGAGATTGCCTCGCACCTCGTCATAGCTGCTGTTGACCGGGTAGATATCGTATGACGCGATGTCGCACCCCTGCAAATAGCCGGGATACATGTCGGTCCGGCCGGTACAGGTACCGCGTCCGATCCAAGTCGTATACGACACTCCCTGGCCAAGGTTGAGGTAGACCGGCCGGGCTGAATCGCGCGCTTTCCAGCGCGCAAAGCGGCCAATGATGGTATCCGGCGCAATACAGGGATCATAGCCGCTGCCGTTCCACTGGGCATTGTCCGGTTCATCGCCGTGCATCCACCCGGCAATGACGTCGCCATAAGTCGCAAGATTATCAAGAGCGTAGGAGTTCTGGTCGCAGATCACGGGCATGCCCGCGGTTTTCAGATCGCTCAACTGCTGCTGTGTCGGCCCTTCCCACAGGCCGACGTACAGGTTGATACCGGTCGCTTTATACGCTGCAGCGTTCGACGGGCTCTGCAGCCAGACCGCTATAGGAAAAAAATTGGAGTCGGCAGAAAAACCGGCAGAGGTAAAAATTCCTGCTGATGCAGAAAGGCATGTGCTCAGTAGAACAATTACAAACATGGATTTTGCCATGATTCCTCCTCCTGAAAAAGATTATAACACCGGTATATACGTTATGGTACTGTCCGATTGTTGCGTCACGTCTATTAAAATCGGCCGGCCCATACCCTCTGTTTATCATCAATGATAACGGATTTTACACATGTGCCCTGTAATTCTGCCGGTTTCGCCTGATCAGACCCTTCCGGCACCAGGAACACCCCTTTCTGTGTTCCTAGAATCAGATTCCCGCTTGCATCTTTGGCAACAGCCCAGAGAAAATTATCCTTCAAGCGTATTTCCGAAAGATGACAGCACCCATTTCGTATGATCCTGCCAGAATGGAGCGGTCTGCCATGAAAACAAATGATCTGAATGGCGCGTTCCGATAAGCGGCAACAGGCAAAAACGACAAAGGATCTTCAGGATGCATCCTGAAAATACCGTTTCTGCGTGTGGAAACATACAAAGAGTCGTTATGCTGGATGATACCGTACACCTGATCACAGGGAGGTGAATGTATCGTAATGGCAGACTCTTTTACACAATCGGTTGTAAGGCAGATCAGGATGACCAGATAGGCAGGAACCGTCCGCATGGGAGTAAAATACAGGGTCAGCGAGCAACAGTGGTAAAAATCATTTCCATTATCAGGGCAGACGCATGATGAATCCGCCGATCTATCCGGAACAAAGCGGTCGTCCGTTTCAAATTATATGCATGCCGTTATCTTCTTGTTATTTAATAATATAATGAATTTTATTAAAGCTGATTATACTGGCGGGTTAGCGCAAACTCATTGCAAAGACACTATCTGATTCACAAATTACGCACAGGAAATCAGGTGCCCTATTTGTGAACAAAGCAACGAAAAAAAAGAGATTGGGGCCCGCACGTCCCGTAGCAGAAAAAAACAACCCGTTGGGTCTGGATTTTTATATCTGGCAGCATGGAATCGAAATCCATATCAGTGTCGATATAGAAATCGGAATCGATGTTATCCGGCGTGGGCGGTACGCACCCTGAATATGGTGCACTGCTCGTTACGGTTATATCGCGGGTTCAATGCATGGAGCACGCGGTCGATGATGCTCGGCATGACGAGCGCCGTGTATTCAAGCTCTCCAAACAGTTCTCCGAGGCGTTCCTTCCGTTGTTCGATATTTTTATTGGTCACCAATACGATATAGTTAGGTGTGATACCGGTACTGTCCATGGCACGTCGCACCGAATCGACTGTTGTCCGAGCCGTCAAAAAATAAAACGGAACGTTTTTCCCAAGATAAAACACCGGCGGTGACGGGATGGATTTGTCGGGACTTTCCATGAGCACGGCCTGCGCGTCCCCCTGACGGCGCAGCACATTCATGGTTTCGACGCGGGAACGTTTTGAATAGGTGGTTGACACGATCAACAGCAGGACGACATTAACAATCCAGAACCATTTCCATAGCCCGCCATGCAGCCTTGAATGCCTGTTCCACCAGACGGACCTCGCCGCGAACTCCTGCCACCCGATGACGCCGAGCATGACGACAAACGGAATCGCGGGCAGGATGAAACGCTCCTGCTTGTTCGGGAATAACGAGTGGAACGCGAGAAAAAACACCACCGGCCAGAAAACAACGGCCCAGCGTTTCCAGGTCCTGCAGAAACCATACATGAGCAGAAGGCTGGTCGGCGGCAGCAGCACGCCCATGATGGTAAAGAGGTAGGTATAAAAGGGGCTGGTGGTATAGCCGTACGCATGCGACTTGTTGTACAGGAGATAGGCGGCAAACGAGGCGTAGGGATAGCCGTACGCAATCCAATCAACCATGCCCTGGACAAGAAAAGAGGAAAGGAGAAAACCGGCGCCGCACAGAAGCGCTCCGGATATCTGCCGGCGCCAAAGGAACACCATGCCCATACCGGCCGCAAAGGTGATCACCTGATACCTGAACACGAACGACAAACCGAGGAAAACGCCCGCAAGCAGCGCCGGTGCCCAAGCCTTGTCGTCTTCATAGCGCAAGGCATAAAACACGGCCAGGGCAAGGAAGGGTATGCATACCATTTCGATAAGATTGCGCACGCTCATGAATGGAAAAACCCAAAGAATGGCCAGAATAAGCCCTGCCAGAGCGGCGATGCGGTCGTGAGTACGGCCCTTGAGGCATGAATAGCCGATATATACCGTGACCAGGGAAAAAGCGGCGTGCAGGAAACGTACCACGTACATAATCGCGTCCGGATTATAGAATCCCGTTTTTTTAAAAGCAAGAAGCAATCCGTAATGCAATCCCGGATAGACGATACTGTGACCGGCAGGATGCGACCGCCGGATCGTCTCTCCATCCAGCCAGTGCTGCGCCCATTCAAGCACTAAAAAATGGTCGTCGATCATGCCATAGCCTTTTGCAAAGATCACGGCGACGAGGCGCGATACAATGGCGGCTGCCATAATAACGACAAGCGGGCGTTCATTCCATAACGTGCGAAGCCTGGTCATTCAATGTCTTTCATGGTGCAGAGGTCAAAATTCCGCGTTCCCCGGGGTCCGCGGGAACAGAATCACGTCGCGTATGTTCTGCATGCCGGTCACGAGCAGCATCAGCCGTTCAAAGCCTAGGCCGAATCCGGCGTGCGGCGTGGTACCGAACCTGCGCAGGTCAAGATACCACCAGTAGGATTTCTCGTCGAGCCCGAGTTCTCTGATGCGAGAAAGGAGCGCGTCGTGCCGTTCTTCGCGCTCGCTGCCGCCGACCAGCTCGCCGATGTGCGGCACGAGCAGGTCCATGGCGGCAACGGTCTTCCCGTCGTCATTCTGCCGCATGTAGAATGCTTTTATCTCCTTGGGATAGTCGTATACAATAACCGGCTTTTTATACACGGTTTCAGTGAGATACCGCTCGTGCTCCGACTGTATGTCGCTGCCCCACGCAACGGGAAATTCAAACGATGCGTTGCTTTTACTGAGAATCGCCACGGCTTCAGCATACGGGACACGCTCAACAGCCGCCCGTGCAATGTTTTCAAGGCGGCCGATACAATTCTTGTCGATGCGGTCGTTGAACAGTGACAGGTCTTCGCCGGCATGGTCAAGCGCGTATTTTGCAAGGTATTTCACCATCTCCTCGGCAAGGTCCATGTCCTGCCGCAGTCGGCAGAAGGCCATTTCAGGCTCCACCATCCAGAATTCCGCCAGGTGGCGCGGCGTATTGGAATTCTCGGCGCGGAACGTAGGGCCGAAGGTGTACACCTTACCCAGCGCAAGCGCACAGATTTCCGCTTCGAGCTGGCCTGAGACCGAGAGACCGGTTTTTTTGCCGAAAAAATCCTTTGTATAGTCGACGTTGCCCCGGTCGTCTCTCTGCGGATTTCCCGGATCGAGCGTTGACACGCCAAACATTTCTCCTGCGCCTTCGCAGTCGCTTGCGGTAATTACCGGTGCGTGAATATAGTGAAATCCCCGCTCAATAAAAAACTGGTGCACGGCAAAGGAGAGCACGCTGCGCATGCGCGCAATCGCGCCGAGTGTATTGGTCCTGGGACGCAGGTGCGCTATTTCGCGAAGGTATTCAAACGAGTGGCGTTTTTTCTGGAGCGGATATTCCGGTGGAGCAAAACCATGGACGGCAATGCGAGATGCCTGAAGCTCGTACTTCTGGCCTTTTCCCGGAGAGTCGGCAAGAACGCCCTGTACCGTGACGCTTGAGCCGGTCATGAGACGGATGATTTCCACACTGTAATTTTCAAGCGTTGCCGGCGCTATCACCTGAAGGTTTGCCAGGCATGATCCGTCATTGATCTCAAGAAAAGAAAATCCCTTGCCGTCGCGGCGCGTCTTGATCCAGCCATTAACGGTCGCACCAGATCCGGATGCAGGCAATGAAAGCAGCTCTTTAATTGAAACAGGTGCCATATAGCATCTACTCCGCGTGGTAATCAATGAGTGTGACTGGATGGTATCTGCCTATTTTTTCCTGGTAGTTGAGAAACGGCAGGCCGATGATGCCGAAGATGCCGGCGACCTGCGCTCCCTGGCGTTCGATCATTGCTGCGACCGCAGCCAGGGTGCCGCCGGTGGCGATCAGGTCATCGATCACAAGCCATCGCCTGCCCGGGGTCAGGTCGTCGGTATGGATCTCCAGGGTCGCCTCGCCGTATTCGAGCGCATAGCTCTGGGATATGGTTCTACCGGGAAGTTTGCCTTTTTTACGCGCCAGAACAAGAGGCAGCTTTCGTTCGAGTGCAAAGCACGAGGCGATCAGGAACCCGCGGCTTTCGATCCCGACCACGCCGTGTACCTGCCCGTCTTTATATATATCGAGCATACGGTCGACAACATGACGGAATGCGGGCGGAGTGGTGAAAATGCTTGTTATATCGTAAAACAGAATGCCCGGTTTTGGAAAATCCGGGATCTTGCGTATTGCCTTATCAAGATCCATGTCAGCCATTCCTTTCCATGATTGTGCTGCGTTTGACGGCAGTATCATTCCTTTCGGTCAATAAGCCCGTCCGGCAAACCGATCTCCCTCCTGTTTTCACCAAGGTCCCTGAAGGTAAGGATGTACGAGCGTTCCGGAAGCACGTCGGGGAAGAGCGTACCCCATTCAATGAGGCACACGCTGTCGCTTCCGGCGCAGTCGTCAAATCCTATTTCGGTCAGCTCGGACGGATCGGAAAGCCGGTAAAAATCGAAATGGTGCACGCTGAAGGCCGGCGTGCTGTAACTGTCAAGCAGCGAGAAACTGGGGCTTTTAACGGCAGCGCCGCTTGACAACGCGCCAACGAATCCGCGGACAAATTCCGTCTTTCCCGCACCGAGCTCGCCTTCGAGCGCATATACGTCACCCGGCCTGGCAAGCGCCGCCATGCGCGCGCCCTGCCGCCGGGTCTCCCGGACCGAATTCGTGACAATAGTCATAACGGTGTAAAGACGGCCAGAGGAACGACCATCTCTTCGAGCGAAATGCCGCCCCTCTGGAACGTATTCCTGTTTTCGATGATACGTTCCTTGACACCTTCGGGCTGAGAGAAATAGTAGTTGTCCTTGGCGATAAGGCATATCGGCGCCCGTTTGAGCCGGGGCAGTTTGAAATGGCGCGGATCATTGAGCGACACCACGCGGCGGTCGTCAGCCGTGATCTGCTTGCCGAATTTGTATCGCACCCCGGGCTCAAGCTGCCTCGCGCCGTACATTTCGGTTTTGCGCGTGCAGAAAACGTGGCCATGGTCCGAGGTAATGACGACCGTGCACTCTCTGGTCGCAAGTTCCCTGAGCAGCTGACAGAGCTGGGAATGCTCGAACCAGGTCGCGGTCAGTGATCGAAGTGCCCGTTCGTCTCGCGCAATATCGCCCGACAACGAGGGCAGCATGCACCCGCTGGCAAGATTATGGACCGCATCATTTACCATGACGATCAGACGGCTCTTTGCATGTTTCTTAAGCTCTCCCGAAACGGCATCAGTCTCGTGCAGATGCCGGTAATGGATGCCGTTGCCGAGTTTGATGCCCTGGCTCTGCAGGTTGCTTTTCAGAAGCTTCAGCTCGAGCGATGCGACGGCGGCGCTGCCTTTGAGATACTGGTCCCAGGCGTCGGGAAAACGTTCCTCCACCTCGATTGGATACAGGCCCGCCAGCAACGATGCCCTGGCAAACATCGTGTCGGTCGGTAGGATAGAAAAGAAATAGTTGCGCTGTACCGCATAGAGGGCGCGAAGGACAGACTCAATCTTCAGATACTGGTCAAGGCGCATGCCGCTGCAGATAATAAGATAGACCTGCCGGTCGCCGTTGAGCAGCGGAAATACATGGTGCTTGAGCGCCGAGACCGACATGACCGGAGGTTTGCCGTCCCCTTTTATCCAGCGACCGTAGTGCTCCTCGATAAAATTGGCGAAGGTGGTATTGCTGTCGGATTTCTGGCCTGCATGAGTCTGGCGCAACCCTTCGTCATCGACCTTGTCGAGTTCAGCGTCCCAGCGCGCAAGGTTCTCATATAGTTTCACCCACTGGTTCGTCTCGAGCCGTCCGCGCAGCGCCGTGGTGTTCTCGGAATAGCTGCGCAGAAACTGCTGCTTGATTTCCGAGGCGATAAAGGTCTTGGAATCCAGAAGGCGTTTGCACACGAGCAGTATCTGGCTCGGATTGACCGGCTTGGTCAGATAACCGTCTATTTTTTTGCCTATAGCCTGCTCCATGAGACGCTCTTCCTCGCTTTTGGTCACCATGACGACCGGCAGGTCCGGCCTGAGCTCCTTGATTTCCTCGAGGGTGGTAAGACCGTCCTTGCCCGGCATCTGTTCATCGAGCAGGACAATGTCGAAATCGCGCGGCCGGTCGGTCATGAGCTGGACCGCATCATCGCCGGTAAACACCGGAACCACGTGATAGCCCCGCGTCTCAAGAAACATGACATGCGCCCTGAGCATTTCTATTTCATCATCAACCCACATGACGGTCTTGCGGAATCCAGCCATCTTAGCATTCCATTTAAACGTTGAGTTGTTTCGCCTTTTCAACTTTCGCGTGTACCGGAAGGTCCACGCAGAAAACGGTTCCCTTGTCCTTTTTTGACCAGTGCACGAAAATCCGGCCCTGGTGGTAATCTTCTATGATTCTTTTCGCAAGCGTGAGCCCGAGCCCCCATCCTCTCTTTTTCGTCGAAAACCCGGGAGAAAAAATCCGCTTGTGCACCTCCCAGGCAATCCCCTTGCCGTTGTCGGCATGATATATGCGCACCATCTTTTCGCTCTCGCGGTATTCGGTCCGTATCTCTATTCTTCCCGCATCCTTCTGGATCGCGTCGATCGAATTTTTAAGAAGATTTTCAATCACCCATTCGAGAAGATCCCGGTTGGCAAATACCAATGGAATTTTGCCATAGTGCGGCCTGATTTCGATCTTTCGCCGGATGAGCGGAAGCCGTATGGTGAAGTAATTCATGCAATCTTCAACGATCTCGTTGATATTGCACTGCGTCAGCACCGGGACCGAGCCGATCTGGCTGAAACGGGAACTGATTTTACGAAGACGTCTGAGGTCGTTCTCCATGTCGTCACAGATCTTTTCAATCTCCTGTATGATCTCCTGCTCCCCTTTGGCGGATTCGGGATCGCCCGTTGAACGAAGATATTCGACCCAGCCCATAAGTGCGGTAATGGGCGTGCCGAGCTGGTGCGCCGTCTCCTTCGCAAGGGCCACCCACAGGTTGCTGCGCTCATTGAGCCTGAATCTCTGGAACGAGACATACATGACCACGACAAAACCCGAAAGCAGGACGGTCATGGCGATGGAAAGCAAGGTCAGGTTCCTGATGGTGCTGCTTCTGCCCATGAGCAGGTAGCCGGCAATTCCGGAGCCGCCGCGGCGGATGGAACAGACGCTTCCTTTTGCGCGAAGGCTCCGGGCGCGCTCATGTACGCACCGGTACGCTCCCTGAAGAATTCCGCCGCCCGCCGTATGGATGGCATCAAACCGCGGACAGGCCGCAATATGAGCCCACGCCACGGGTATGCCCAGCGTGTCGATAACGATGGTCGGAATATCGGTATTGTTGATGATGCTGAATATGGCGCTTGTCGCCTCGGGAACATGGATGTCATCCGGAATGATGCGGCTGATACGCTCACCGCACAATTCGACCCGGTTCGTCATATAGAGCTGGAGCTTTTCGAGCATTGACTGCGTCAGGAAAATATAGGCGGCAAGGCACAGGATACTTACCAAAAGGAATAGCCCGCTTCCCCTCAACCTCCATGCATCCAGAAGAAAGGAGAACCTTGAGCCGGCATAACGCTGCTTTTTTATGAAATAGCTCACCGGGGAACGATCTCCTTCATACCGTGCATGTACGGCCGCAACACCTCGGGCACCGTGACCGTGCCCTGCGCGGTCTGGTAGGTTTCGAGCAGTGCGACAAGGATCCGCGCCGTTGCCAGCCCGCTCCCGTTGAGCGTGTGGACAAAACGCGGTTTTTCGCCGGCGCCGGGCCGGTAACGGATGTTCATCCGGCGCGCCTGGAAATCCTCGAAATTACTGCACGAAGAGACTTCTAAAAATTTCTTTTCGGCCGGGGCCCACGCTTCCAGGTCATAACACTTTGTCGCGGCAAAGGAAAGGTCGGCATCACACAGCGCGATCACACGGTAATGCAGTCCGAGCGCCTGGATGATCCCTTCCGCGTCCCTGCGCAGCGATTCGAGCTCCTCATAAGACCGTTCGGGTGCTACAAACTTGACAAGCTCAACCTTGTTGAACTGGTGCACTCGCAAGAACCCCTTGGTATCCTTTCCATAGGAACCCGCCTCCCGTCTGAAGCAGGCGCTGTAGGCGCAGTACCGCAGCGGCAGCTCCATCGCCTCCAGTATCTCGTCCCGGTGCAAGTTGGTCACCGGCACCTCGGCGGTCGGAATTCCGAACAGGTCGTCTTCGCCGATGTAGTACATCTGGTCGCGGCTCTTGGGCAGCTGCCCGGTGCCGAAACAGCTCTGGCTCGTGACCAGAAACGGAGGAAACACTTCGAGGTAGCCGTTGGTCTGCGTATGTGTGTCGAGCATACAGCTGATCAGCGCGCGCTCAAGGAGCGCGCCGGCTCCCTTGTATACCGGGAACCCTGCGCCAGCGATCTTGGCTCCCCGCTGAAAATCAATGATATCGAGCGCCGACCCGATCTGCAGGTGGTCCATGGGCTCAAAATCAAACGAGCGCGGCCTGCCCCAGACGCTCACCTCCCTGTTGTCCTTTTCGCTGTGGCCGCGGGGCACGCTTTCGTGCGGGATATTGGGCACGCCGGAGAGTTCCACCGACAGTTGCCCATCAAGGGATTTCAGCTCATTGTCAAGGTCCCTGATCCTTTCCGATACTTCCCGCATCTCTTGCACAAGAGCGGCCGTGTCTTTTTTCTCCTTTTTCAGGAGCGCGATCTCCTGCGAACGCTTGTTGCGCAGATTTTTCAGACCTTCGCCTTCTTTAATAACGGCACGCTTCTTGGTGTCCAGCGCCAGTATGGTTTCTATGGCCACAGGACATTTCTTTATTATGGAAGCCGTGCGGATCAATTCGGGGAAATCACGTATCCTTTGAATATCGAGCATGAACGCATCTCCGGCCGCATTATGCAGCAACAATGGGTAATTGAAGATTAATCAGTACTTCTGCCTGCCCAGACTGATGCTCGCGCCTGAACAATGGGAAACGGCATCTTCGCACGGGCAGAGATATTCCTCTTTTTTAAATGATGATGTACGGCAGTGATACGCAAGTACCTGAACGGCAATAAGGAATGTAATATAAATATTTAGTCTCTGTCGAAGAAAGCCGAATTCCGGCAGGCAGAGCGTTGCGCGTGCTTGTACGATCGGGCGTAGAACCCTTTAGACACCGTATGCTCGCGCAGACACGGTGGTTTCAGATGAATCGTCCGGACCATGGCGGAGGGGCTTTCAGTAGGCCATGATCAGGTCTGTTAGGAAATCTGGCCGCCGTCGAGGGAGTGTCTTACCAGTTGTTCGAAGAGACCCAGCTGTTCTCTAGCAAAAAGCGCAGTAAGTGCGCCATTGTACATTGCACGGAATTCAGCACGGGAATAATCTGAGAGCAATTCAACGGCAGGATTACAGAAAATAAACCGGTCCCCGGCCAGTACTGCATGGGTCACAAGAGACTGTTCGACAAGCCGTCGATAATCAATAGGATTACGCTGTAACGAAGATTCTCTCCTTGCGGTTTACTGCATTGACATCGCCTTTCGTAGCTGGGTTAATCATGGGAGTTTAAAGCTAATTGTATTTAATGGTAGTATTAAACCATAGGCATAGGGCACGATTTGCCTGTAACTCTTCGGGCGGTGTTCCTTTGCGGTCCGATCTAAATTTATACCGCAAAAATCAGGCATGTTCTACTGGAAAGGATGTGATTGTATGGATTTTACTCCCTTGTCATTATGGCGACGGCAGTTCCACTGGCATATCTTATGCTTTCTGACCGTGGCAGTCCTCTGTTTCATCCAGTGTAACAAATCCTCCACATCGCCACCTGAACCAACGCGTATAGTCGGCGTTGTAAGCGACATCAGCGACAGCAGCGCCATCAGGAACGCCAACATCGTCGTGTATGATGCCAATACCAACGCACCGGTTTCACGTGTTTTCTCAGACAGCCTGGGTGTTTTTTTCATTATCGTTGAACCGGGAACCTACTACATACGATGCGCAGCCCAGGGCTATTTCGCCAACCCCCTTCCTTCAGGCAAGCCGATCTCTTTTCAAATAGATGAGCACAAGACCGTTGACCGGCAGATCTTCCTTGCCAGGGACGCGGTTGCTGCGAACACGGGACGCATTTCAGGAACCATCATGTCAACGCCGGGCAGCCAGCCTGTTCCAGCGGCGCTTATTATCGCGCTGCGATCCAGCGACTCCCTGACCATCGGCGGCACAAGCGGACCTGACGGTTTTTTTATCCTTTTTAATGTTCCGCAGGGAACCTATGACCTGCAGTTCCTCAAGGGCGGATTTCAGCAGGATTCCGTGCCCTACCGTATTGTGGTTGCATCAGGTGATTCGCTTTCCGGTCTCGCCATAACCATGTCCTCCTCGTCGTCACGAAGCCTGCGCGGCAAGATTACCTTTCTCGCCGCAAAAAACGACATCGTTGATATCACCCTGATCCATCCGGTTTCACGCGAGGCGATACCGGGACTGTACACCTTTAACAATGCGAACCTGGACTACGAAATCAACGCCGTCCCTGCTGGAACCTATATCGTCTGGGCTTCCTACCGGAACGACGGGTATGTGGTAGATCCTGACTGGATCAGAAAAAACGGCATGCCGACCGTGGAGTTCCCCCGCATGGATACGATCATTTCCATGAACTTCAGCGTTACCGATACCATCGGAATCCGTTTTCCGACCAATCCTGCGGATTCGGTGTATCCGGTGACCGTCACGACGGTTACACCGGTATTCAAATGGAGCAAGTATCCGCAGGCCAAGGAGATGATCATTGAAGTTACCGATATCCACGGCACTACCATCTGGGGCGGATACGATACAGCGGGAATGATACTTCATGCGCAGATCGACGCGCTGTCCCTTGACTCGGTTCCATTCAATTTTGACGGCAGCGCCAGCGAAGCGCTGCAGCAGGGCGAAGTCTACCGCTGGAAAATATACGCTGATGACAGCGCGGATCCGGATATCCAGGGGCTCATTTCGTCAAGTGAGGATTTGCGAGGGTTGTTCATAATCGACACGACAGGAAGGTACTGATCATCCGCTGATAGCATCAGCCAACGAATAATCTTTCAACGGAGGCCGTTGCCGGAATACGCTTCACAATAAAAAAAGTCCCGGTCATCAGGAATGACCGGGACAAATATTAAACCTGGCAGCGACCTACTCTCCCACGCAGTTGCCCACGCAGTACCATCGGCGCGGCAGGGCTTAACTTCCGTGTTCGGGATGGGAACGGGTGTGACCCCTGCGCAATA